>CAVZVX010000023.1:0-9462 GCA_963778775.1 uncultured Spirochaetota bacterium
CCGCCGGATCGGGCATACGAGGCATGGAGAACCTCGAAGAGCTCCTCGCGGCGGCGAAAGACGGCGAGGCATGCCTCCTCCTGCTCGAGCATTACTCCAACTTCGATCTTCCCGTTTTCCACTATCTCTTGCGGCAATCGGGATCCGGGGGACAGGCTTTCGCCGACGCCCTCCTCGCGATCGCCGGAATCAAGCTCAACGAGACTAATCCCGTCGTCCTCGCCTTCACCGAGGCCTATACGCGGCTGGTCATCTACCCCAGCCGCTCGATCGAGATAATCCAACGCAACCTCAAGGACCCCAAGGAGATGCTGGCCGAGGTCATGCGGAGCACGACCGTCAACCTAGCCTCGATGCGAGCGCTCCTCGAGCTCAAGAAGCAGGGCAATATCGTCCTCGTGTTTCCCTCCGGCACTCGCTACCGTCCCTGGGATCCGAGCAGCAAGAAAGGCGTCCGCGAGATCGCCTCCTACGTGAAATCCTTTTCGAAGATGTGCCTCGTCGCGGTCAACGGCAACATCCTTCGCCTCAACGGCGAGGAAGGAGGCGGAATGGAAGACGATCTCGTCTGCGAGGACCGCGTCGTCTATACCGCGAGCTCGGTCATCGACAGCGCATCCTTCCGCGAGCACGTGAAGCGCGTGCACCACTTCCGCGAGGATAAGAAGCAGGCCATGGTCGACGAGATCATGGCCCAACTCGAGCGTCTGCACGATACCGCCGAGAAGGACCGTCTCGCCCGGTAGCAGGGCCGCATGCGGCGCCCTCGGCGAAGAAGAGAGCGAAAAGCTTCCCTTCACGCGCGAATTCCTCAGTAAATCTTATAAGGGACCATTTCGATGACCATGACCCTCGCGCGGACCTGGCAGGTATAGAGGCCGCCGATAATCGCCATGGTGGGCGGTCTGTCAAAGACCACCCGTCCCTTGACGAGGCGAGGCTTGTTCGGCTCGATGCCCTGTAAATAGGAGCGGACAGCCGTCCGGAGCCCGTCCTGATAGGCGGCCCGCCTTCCCTTGACGCCGAGGTTCATATCGGCCTTTCCGACGCCCTGGGCCCCTCTCCATGGATCGCTTGCATAGCTCTCCATAAGCGAGACAAGGTCGGCTCCGGGTCGATATTCCACGAAAAGGCACAGTCGAGGGGGGTTCACCCCGAGCTCCGGAGTCGTCGAAGACGATGGAAAGCCGGGCATCAGTCTCGGCGCGTCCGAAGCCAAGGTTCGTATCGGCGCTATATCGAAGCGCTCATCCAAGGCCCTCGTCTTGTCGTAGGGAGTATAGCTGAATTCGAAGCCCCAGATCATCCCGCCGAATACCCAGGAGGCCTCGTCCAATATGCGCCTGCGCGCCTCGTCGGGACCGACGGGCCATTCCTCGCCTACTCCAGCCACGGGCTCCAGGTCCGCCCAGAACTCCGAGCGTAAGAGTCCCTTGTCGGATTGGGCCGCGCAGGGTCCCGCGGCCCACGACGCTCCCGCGAGGATGACCGCTATCCTCATCGCGTCGAAGGGCCTCATCTGCGTCCGGGAAAGAACCGCCGCCAGGGATTCACGCCGAAGCGAACGAGGAAATATAGCCAGCCGAAGGCGAAACCGGCCAGATGGGTAAGGTGGGCGATGCCGTTCATGAAGCCGAAGGCCTGCGAGAAGAGCTCGATCAGAGTATAGCCGAGAACCATGAGGGGAGCGCGCATCGGGATGATGCCCCAGATGAGCACCTGCGCGTTCGGCTGGAGAGTCGCGAAGGCGAGGAGGACGGCGAAGATCGCGCCCGAAGCGCCTACAAAGGGGATGTTCGCGCCGCCCGTGAAGAGATAGGCCGCGAAGCTGAAGACTCCGGCGAGGAAACCCGTGAGCAGAAAATAGAAGAGGAACTCCTTGGAACCGAGCTCCTTCTCTACGGCTGTCCCGAAAAAGAGAAGACCGAGCATGTTTACGAGAAGGTGGGTCAGGTTCGCGTGGACGAACATGTAGGTAAGGGGCTGCCAGAAAAAGCCGCTGAGGACCAAGATAGGCGTCATCGCCAGATATCCGTCCATGGCGCTGCCGAGGATGAACTTCAAGGCAAACACGAAGACGTTGATCGCGATGAGCCACAACGTATAATGGCGATAATTGTAGCCGAAGGGCCGCCTGACGAGCGAATTGCGAATCATGGCTTTACATTACGGAATTCCGGGCCCGTAGACAAGCACGCCCGGCGGGCATAAATTTTGCCGCGGAGGGGGGAGGAAGTGTCCACCACCGCGCCTAATTGCCTGAAATGCCAATACTTCAGGATCACCTGGGAGCCTGCCTTCCCTCGCTCCTGCCTGGTGTTCGGAATCAAGAGCAAGAACCTTCCCTCGCTCGAGGTCTTCGGCGCGACGGGCAAACATTGCCCCTCCTTCGAGCTTAAGCCGGGCCTGCGATAGCGGGCATACAATCCTTTCCTTGCGGCTCAGCGCCGCAGGCGCTAAGCCGGGCCTGCGATAGCGGGCATACAATCCCTTCTTTGCGGCTCAGCGCCGCAGGCGCTAAGCCGGGCCTTCGCTAAACGCGATTCGCCGAAGGCGCTATCGCCCGGACCGCGTTGAGGACGGCCTTCAATAGTCCTCGCCTCCGGAGTCCTTTGCGAGCTTCGCCCGGAAGAAGCGGTAGGCCAGGAACTGGTAGACGACGACGATTGGGACGAAGATCGCCGCGACGATGGACATGAGCCTCAGCGTATACGGCCCCGACGATGAGTTGAAGGCCGTAAGGCTGGCCGCCGGATCGATGCTGGAGGGGATGAGGTCGGGAAAGAGGCCCGCGAGGGCGGCAGCGACGACGAGGACTATCGTGGCGCAGGAGGCCGAGAAAGCGCCCAGGACCCGCGATCTCGCGTGAAGCGGCTTTATGGCGACGAGCGAGGCGAGGGCGAGCAGGGGAACGAGGATCCACAGGGGCCGCGATAGGTAATTATCGTAGAGCCTGGTCGCGAAAGCGGTGGCGACCAGGAAGAGGGCCGCGATTCCGAGAACGACGTACCAAAGGAACGAGGCGAGAGCGCGCGATCGCTCGGCGAGGGGGCCGGGCGTCCGATACTCCAGCCATAGGGCGCCGTGCTGGAGGAAGAGGGCGATGAAGAGAATCGCGGTGAGCAGCCCGTACCCGTTGAAGAGCATCCAGAAGCCGCCGCGGTAGCCGTCCCTCGCGATGGGCAGCCCTTCGAAGATGTTGCCGAAGCCGAGGCCGAGCACGAAGGGCGCCGTAAGGCTGGTGATCGCGAGGGCCCAATCCCATGAGGAACGCCATTTCGCGCCTTCGGACTTGTTTCGAAACTCGATGGAGACTCCACGCACGATGAGCGAAAACAGTATGAGGAGCATGGGCAAATAGAGGAAGCTGAACATCGAGGCATAGGCGAGGGGGAAGGCGGCGAAGGTCGCTCCTCCGGCCGTGATGAGCCATACTTCGTTGCCGTTCCAGACGGGACCTATCGCGGCGAGAGCAAGGCCGCGTTCGGCCTCGTCCTTGGCGAGGAAATTTCGCAACATACCCGCTCCGAAATCGAAGCCGTCGAGCATAAAGTAGACGGCCCACAATAATCCCCAGAGCGCGAACCACAGGATTTGGAGCGTCATGTCGCTTCCTCCTTTCGTTACTCGATCTTGCGCGCGTACTTGGCCAGAAGGTAGGCATCCACCGCGGCCAAGAACCCGTAGACGAGGATGAAGCCTATAAGGGAGATCAGCACGTCGACCGCTGTGATCGAGCGGGATACGGCATCCTTGGTCCTGAGCAACCCGTACACGATCCATGGCTGGCGACCCATCTCGGCGAGGAGCCAGCCGAGTTCGCAGGCTACATAGGGAAGGATGAGGGCGAATGGCATGATCCAAAGGAACCAGCGATTGGCCGCAAGGCTGTCCTTCCAGGCGAATATGACCGCGAGAAGGGCGAGAAGGACGAAAAGGAAGCCGAGGGCGACCATTATCCTGAAGCTCCAGAAGGCAACGGCGACGGGAGGCCGCTGATCGGCGGGAAAGTCGAGGAGACCCTTAACCGTTGCCGTCGGGCTATGGTAGGACAATAGGCTCAGCATGTTCGGTATGGGCAGCGCCTCGATGCTGTTGCGCTCGGCCTTGGGCTGAGGCAGCTCGAGGAGGTAGAATGGGGCTGAGCTTACCGTGTTCCATTGCGATTCCATCGCGGCCAGCTTGGTAGGCTGGTACTCGGCCACCTGGCGGCCCGAAAGATCCCCGGCCAGGATTATGAGAGCCGAGGCCGCGAGGCCGAACGTTGCACCGATTCTGAAGGAAGGCTTGAACATGTCCGTGCCCTTCCCGCGGAGCAGGTGGATCGCCGAGATGCCCATTATGAAGAAGGAAGAGAGCGTGAAGGCCGCCATGCACGTATGGAAGAGTTTGATCCATGCGTAGGGGTTCCAGATGAGGGCCCCGAAGTCGACGAGCTGCGCCCTGCCGCCGACGAGCGCGAAGCCACGCGGCTTCTGCATCCAGCCGTTCGCGAGAAGTATCCACAACGCCGACAGGGTGCTCGCGAAGGCGACGACCCACATGATCGCGGCATGGACGCCCTTGGAGACACGCTTCCAGCTGAACACCCAGAGCCCCATGAAGGTCGATTCGAGAAAGAAAGCCACCGTCGCCTCGATCGCCAGGGGCGCTCCGAATATATCGCCGACGAACTTCGAGTACTCGGCCCAGTTCATCCCGAATTGAAACTCGAGGGTGATGCCCGTGACTACCCCGACGGCGAAATTGACGAGGAAGAGCCTGCTCCAGTATTTCGTCATTCGCAGGTAGACTTCGCGGCCCGTGAACGCGTAGCGAGTCTCCATGAAAGCCACCAAGGCGCTGAGGCCCAGGGTCAGCGGAACGAAGAGGAAATGGAAGATCGCCACGGTCGCGAACTGGATGCGAGAGAGAGCCTCTACGCTCATATGATCCCCCTCAGTTTCCGAAGTATCGCACAGGGCCGATTGCCTTTCTAGATCCGACTTTCGTACACTTACGTTCCTATGGCTCGAGATCCTTCCTGGCTGGCGAAGCGCGGCGAGGGCGCCCGCCGACGTCTGATGCTCACGGTCGCGCTCGGAGAGCTGTCGGGGATCCTCCTCATCGGCCAAACCGCCTTTCTCGTCGCGATAGGCGACGGAGCCATCATGGCGCATCGCGGGATGCGCGAGCTCGCTCCATT
The DNA here is from genome assembly GCA_963778775.1 of uncultured Spirochaetota bacterium. Lineage (GTDB taxonomy): Bacteria > Spirochaetota > Spirochaetia > Treponematales > Rectinemataceae > UBA1306. The sequence continues at coordinate 5,186 of CAVZVX010000023.1, forward strand.
TTTCGCCGCCCTTCTCGCGTCGATCACCCTGCGCTCCTTCCTGGCCTGGGCCGTCAAGCGCTCGGCTTTCGAGTGCGCGTCGATCGTCAAGAAAACGCTTCGCCGGGATCTGATCGAGGGTCTCCGAGGAATCGGCCCCATCGCCCTCGCTCGGATGCATACCGGAGAGGTCGCGGAAGTGGTCGTAGAGGGCGTCGAGTCGCTCGAAGGCTATTACGCGGGCTATCTTCCCCAGAGGGCGATAGCCACCCTCCTGCCCTTTACCGTTCTCGCGGCGGTCTTTCCCCTCGACTGGGTTTCCGGCCTCGTCCTCGTCCTCACGGCGGTATTCCTCCCGCTCAGCATGATCGTGATAGGCGAAGAAGCCCACGAGCGGAATCAGCGTCTGTGGGCGACTCTCGCGCGTATCGGCGGTCGATTCCTCGACGCGCTGCGGGGCCTGCCCACGGTCAAGATGTTCGGCGCCGTCCGCCGAGAGGCGAAGGAAATCGCGCGGAGCTCCGAAGAGTACAGGCTTGCGACGATGTCGGTCCTGCGGATAGCGTTCCTCTCTTCGTTTATGCTCGAGCTCATTACCGCGGTCAGCATAGCCATCGTCGCGGTACTCACGGGCCTCAGGCTCCTTTCCGGCCAGATGCGCTTCGCTCCCGGATATTTCATCCTCCTCGTCGCGCCCGAGTACTTTCTCACGCTTCGCAACCTGGGGACCCAGTACCACGCGCGGATGGAGGCGGCCAGCGCCGCCGAGCACATCAGAAGGCTCCTCGATGGGATCGGAACGGCTCTCCCGGCGCGGCCGAGCGGAGCGCCCCTCAGGCGGATCGGTAAGGGAGGGAAAACGTCTCGAGGGCGAGGCGCCGACGTCGAGTTCAGGAACGTCGATTTCGCGTACGCCGAAAGGCCCATCCTCGAAGGCCTCTCGTTTTCCCTTGCGGCAGGAGAGAGCCTCGCCCTCGTCGGACCGAGCGGCTGCGGCAAATCCACCGTCCTCAATCTCCTCCTAGGCTTCGCGCTTCCGTCGCGCGGCCGCATCGATCTGGACGGCGGGGATATCGGGCTCGTCGCCCGCGACGAACTCTACGAATCCATAGCCTGGCTGCCGCAGCGCCCCGGAATTTTTCACGGCAGCATTCGGTACAACATCGGCCTGGGGCTTCCGGAGGTATCGGAGGAGGACATCGCCCGCGCGGCGCGATCGGCCCACGTGGATGAATTCGCGGAAAGCCTGCCATCGGGACTCGATACCATCGTCGGAGAAGGCGGACGGAGCCTTTCGGCCGGACAGGCGCAGCGAATCGCGCTCGCCCGCCTCTTCCTCCGCGCTCCCAAGCTCCTACTCCTCGACGAGCCGACCGCCCATCTCGACCCGGAGAGCGAGCGCTACGTGAACGCCTCGATAAGCGCCCTCGCGAAAAGGTGCAGCATGATAATCGCCACGCATCGTCCCGTCGCCGCGGCGATGCGCAGTCTATCGCTGCGGACGCTCCCATGAGGGACCTGCTCCGCCTGGCCGGGCTCCTTGTGCCGCAATGGCGGCGGGTCCTCCTCGGCACGGCCCTGGCGCTCGCGACCGTGCTGGCCAACATCGGGCTCCTGGCCCTGTCGAGCTGGTTCATCGCGTCGATGGCGATCGCGGGCTCTCTCGGCGCGGCGATGGACTACACCCTGCCCGCCGTCGGCGTCCGCGCGCTCGCCATCATCCGCGCAGCCGGACGCTATGCCGAGCGGCTCGCCAATCACGATACCACCTTTCGCATCCTGAGCTCCCTCAGGCTATGGTTCTACGAGAGGCTCGAGCCTTTGGCGCCGGCGCGCCTCGCCGCATTCAGGAGCGGGGACCTGCTCGCGCGGATCCGGGCCGACATAGACACGCTCGACGACTACTACGTCCGCGGCATCGTCCCCGCCTTCGCCGCCCTGCTCGCCGGCGCCTGCATCCTTCCTTTCCTCTCGCGCTACGATCCGCGGCTCGCATGGATCGACTGCCTCGGTCTCGTTTTCGCCGGCCTCGCCGCTCCGCTCGCCCTGTCGGCCCTCGCCGCCCGCCCGGGAAGGGAAAGCCTGCTCGGCTCGGCCGAGCTGCGCGCCTCTCTCGTCGAGGAAATCGAAGGCATGGCCGATCTCATCGCCCTAGGCGCGGTCGCCGCACACGCGCGGCGCATGGACGAGACGGCCGCCCGGCTCGACCGTAGCCAGGGAAGGCTGGCTTCGCTGCGCGGAGTAGGCGAGGCCGCCGTCGTGGCGGCGAGCTCGCTTACGGTATGGGGCTCGGCCTTCGTCCTGGTCGCGATAGTCGGCTCGGGCGGCCTGCCGCGCGCCGACATGGCCATGCTGACCGTATTCGTGCTGGCCAGCTTCGAGACGATACTTCCCCTGCCGACCGCGATTCAGAAGGCCGGGGAGATGGCGTCCGCTGCTGAACGACTCTTCGAGATCCTGGACGCGGAACCGGCCGTCCCCCAATGCTCTTCGAGGCCTCCGGCGTCGCCCGGCAGGAGCGCTGACCTCTTCGTCCGCGACCTCCGATTCCGATATGCGTCCGACCTTCCGCCGGTATTCGACGGCTTCTCCTTGGACCTGCCCGCCGGCGCTCGACTCGGCCTCGCGGGTCCCTCCGGCGCCGGCAAAAGCAGTCTCGTGAGCCTCCTCCTGCGTTTCTGGGACTACCAGGACGGGAGTATCGAGCTGGCAGGCCGGGACCTACGTTCCTTCTCGCCCGAAGAGGCGAGGAGATTCTTCTCGGTCGTCCCCCAAGCTCCCTTCCTTTACCACGCATCGATCCGCGACAACCTCCTCCTCGCGGCAAGGCCCGAGGGAGGCGATCCCGGCCCCGACGAGGAGGCGCGCCTTCTCGAGGCCATCGAGGCGGCGCAACTCTCCGAGCTTCTATCCAAGCTGCCCGAGGGCCTCGACGCGATCGTCGGCGAGACGGGAAGGGCCGTTTCGGGCGGCGAGCTGCAGCGCATCGCCGTCGCGAGGGCTTTCCTCAAGGATGCGCCCATCTATCTTCTGGACGAACCGACGGAGGGTCTCGACGACCGCGGCGCCGATGCCCTGCTGCGAAACCCTGGTCGGGCGCCTCGACGGAAGGTCGATCCTCATCATCAGCCATCGCGAGCGCGATCTGGCGATCGCCGATCGCGTGCTTCGGATCGGTCATCGCGATTAGCCCATATGGATTCTCGGTCGGACTTCGTGCGATAATTTGCATCCCGGCCATCGCCGGGAGAGCGCGAGGAGGAGCATCGTGTACGAGCCGGTCGATCCGAAAGTCAGCTTCCCGAAGATGGAAGAGGACATAGTCCGATTCTGGGAATCGGGCCGGATTTTCGAGAAGTCGATCTCCCAGAGAGAAGGCAATGACGAGTTCGTCTTCTATGACGGCCCCCCCTTCGCGACCGGTCTCCCCCACTTCGGCCACTTCGTGCCCGGTACAATCAAGGACATCATCCCGCGCTACAAGGCCATGCGCGGCTTCAAGGTCGAGCGCCGATTCGGCTGGGACTGCCACGGCCTCCCCGTCGAGAACATCATCGAGAAGGAGCTTGGCCTCGACTCGAAGACCGACATCGAGCGCTACGGCATCGCGAACTTCAACGAAGCCTGCCGCGCCGCGGTCCTCCGCTACGTCAAGGAATGGCGGACCATCATGACCCGCGCCGGCCGCTGGGTCGATTTCGACCACGACTACAAGACGATGGACCCGGACTATATGGAGTCGATCTGGTGGGTCATGAAAAGCCTCTGGGACAAGGGTCTCGTCTACGAGGGCCACTACATACTTCCTTACTGTCCCCGGTGCTCGACCGTCCTCTCCAATCACGAGCTCGCCTTGGGCGGCTACAAGGACGTCCACGATCCAGCCATCACGGTCAAGTTCAAGGTCCGCTCGGTCCCTGACAAGAAGGGACTGGATGCGCTCGCGGACGGCTCCGGCAAAGACGGCCCGGCTTTCCTCCTCGCCTGGACGACGACGCCCTGGACGCTACCCTCGAACCTCGGCCTCTGCCTCGGCCCTGACATCGACTACGTCCTCGTTCGCGACGGAAGCGAACGCTACGTCCTGGCCGAATCGCGTCTCGGCGCTTATTACAAAGAGGGCGAGATACCCGAGATCCTCTGGCGTAAAAAAGGCAGCGACCTCGCGGGCATCGAGTACGAGCCCCTCTTCCCCTACTTCGCCAGCTTGCGCGAGCCTCTCGACGGCAGTCGCGACGGCAGTCGCGGCGGCGCCTTCCGGACGCTCACGGGAGCACACGTCACCACCGAAGACGGCA
>CAVZVX010000024.1:0-28214 GCA_963778775.1 uncultured Spirochaetota bacterium
CAAGTCGTGGCCGACAGGCAGGGATGGCCTTATCGAGTGTGCCAGTTGCCATTACCAAACGACGGTAACCGCAGGGACGATATTTGAAGGAACGCGGAAACCCCTGAGTCTTTGGTTCAGGGCAATGTGGCTCATCACGAGTCAAAAGAATGGGATCAGTGCGCTCGCCCTTCAGCGCCAGCTTGGACTGACTCGGTACGACACGGTCTGGACATGGCTTCACAAGCTCAGAAGGGCGATGGTGCGACCTGGGCGTGAACGCCTCTCCGGAAAGGTCGAAGTGGATGAAGTCTATCTTGGAGGAGACGAGTCTGACGTTCATGGCCGTGAAACGGAATTAAAGGCACTTGTTGTGGTCGCCGCGGAAATTGATGGCAAGAGAACGGGGCGAATACGGCTTCGACACGTTCCGGATGCATCTGCAGAAAGCTTGATCCCCTTTATCGAGGAGACCATTGAACCTGGCTCGGAAATTCGCACTGATGGATGGCCTTCGTACGAAAGCCTGACATCGAAGGGCTACAAGCACAAAGTCACCGTCATGAGCCGATCTTCCAAACAGGCCCACGAAGTCATGCCACGAGTCCATAGCGTGGCCTCGCTTCTCAAGCGATGGTGGCTTGGAACCCACCAAGGATCCATGGGAGCCAAGCATCTAGACTATTACCTCGATGAGTTCACTTTCCGCTTCAACCGAAGGTCCTCTCGCCAGCGAGGGAAGCTGTTCTACCGCCTGGTTCAGCAAGCTCTCGTAGTAGACCCTGTATACTGGGCCGACGTCGCTTCGGGGCTAAAAACCAGCGGCAAAATCGACGGAAAACAACCTGAGTGAACCGTATACCCAGTTATCCAGAAAAATTGATTTTTTGTAAAGATAAATTGATTTCCATCAAGATATCTTGATTATGCACTCCTGCTTCTTCCTTGTTTTACAGGCATAGTTCTTGCGTCTTATTATTCCGTTCCCGGTAAAGGCAGGGTGTTGAAAAAGGCTACGGAGCCTTTTCCCACCCGCCTCGCTTGGGGGATGGTGCGCCTATGCTTTCACTCTTCGTTACCATCCTTCTGGTCGACGACGACGCAATGATCTTCAGAAGCAGGGGTAACCCGATATTGTTTACATTCAATCCGTGAAGAGCACAAGGTCCCGCGTCCCGCCCGATATGTGGGGGAGGAAGGGCGCGTACAGAGCATAGTCGGCGGCCGTCAGGGAGGCGCCCCAGGACATGATGGCTTTCTGCGTATAGGCGAAGGCCTCGGTCGTCGTTACGACTCCGTCTCCGTTGCTGTCTCCATTGGTTGCGGCCTGCAGCAGGAAATAGGTGAAGACTCCGTGCTGCATCGCGGCCGTTCCGTCGTAAGAAAATTCTTCCGATCCGGCCGCCGAGATCACGATGGGCGATTTCTGCCCGCTCGCCGATGCGTTGGCCGAAAGCAGGCTGCCGAAGTTGGCGACGGCCGTGGAGAAGGCCGAGAAGGAAGGCATCGATGAATAATCCTGGGGTGATGCGTCGATCGCGCTGCCAGGGGAGACGAAATTGCCGGAATAGCAACAATCCAAGATGACGATAATATTTTTTGTCGGAAGCGCGGACAGCATCGATGCGAGTTGCGTTGCGGAAATAACCGTGGTATCGATGGTTTGCACAATGCCATTTACATATATTGGATCGTTATCGCTGTTTTTTTCAACCTCCGTATCGTATGGGGCGATGATGCCGGACGTGCCGTCGTTAGTCGGATTTCCATGTCCGGAAAAATAAAAAAGCACGGTCGAGTTCGATTCGACTGAAGCGGCCAGGTTCGAGATATCTCCCACGATGTCCGCGCGCGTCGCATCGGAATCGAGGGCAAGTTTGGTAGTCCAGTTCTGGCCGGAAAGCAGTTGGGAAATCGCGGTCGCATCATTGAGGGTGTACGTCAAGTGGCTTGCATTCGGATAATTCTGAACCCCGTACACGAGCGCATAACGCGGGGACGTAATCTTCACGCTCTGCGCGCAGGACGCGAAAGCCAGGGCGAGGGCTATCGGGATGGTCCCCAATGGGAATAATCGGCGCCACCCGTCAAGCCTCATCGAATCGCCCCCAATCGATATCGCCAACCCAGGCTCAGGCCCGGGGCGAGGCTATAGGTGCCGGCGCGAAACATCAGCTCGCAGGGGATGGCCATCCAGGGGCCCTGCACCGATGCGGAGCCTCGCGCTCCGGGAATGCGCAGGAAGAGGCGCGGCTCGAGGATCAGCGAGGGGTAGGCGTAGGCCAAGGCGGTATCGAGATAGTCCGCCGCGGTCAGGCCTCCTCCGACCAAGATGCTCGCGTCGAGACGGCCGAGCTTTCCGAGCGGAATGGATCCGAAGGCGTAGCCGCCCAGGAAGGCTATTCGGAAGCCTTCCCAACCCCGGTACAGCTCGCCGTCCGACGAGATGTACGAGGCAGCGGCGCGGAGGTAACCACACTCCACCCGGAACTGCAGGGATATGGGCGAATCGTACTCCAATCCGAAGAGGGCATCGAAGCCCAGATGGGCGAGCGTTGGGCTGTCCTCCGCCCAGCTTACGGGAACGAGTCCGGAGGCTGAAATGTCCGCATCGAACTCGTTGGTCGCGTTTTGCGCTCTCGCGCTCGCAAGGATGCCTGTAAGTAATATGGCCAGGAGGAAGGATCGCCGCATACTTTCAAAATGCCCCAGCTCCGGTATAAAATCAACCGGATGAGAGGTTCTTTGCCGTGAACACGCGAAAAATATACAAGCTCCCTGCACAGGCTTTTTTCATCGCCGTCCTTATCCTCGCTGCCCTGGGGGCAGCTTCCTGTACGCGTATGGGCGGATCCGCGCTCAAGCTTCAGACCAATCCCATCCTTACGGGAGGCATCGGCTGGGCAGTCGTCAAGGACGCCTATGTCCGCCTCAAGGAGGGGCCCTCGGATTCGACCAGGGACCTGGACCATCTGAGGCGGGGCGGCGTGCTCCGCCTCGATGCCCGCAAGTTCGGAACGAGCGACGACCCGACGACGCCCGATGAGCCGGAAATCTGGTACGGCGTGGAGTCGGAGGGCGCCAAGGGATGGGTCAAGGAATCCGAGCTCGACATCTACGACTCGAGGGCGCAGGCAGAGACGGCCGCGGCGAGCTACCGATAGACCGAATAGCCGCGGACGAATTCCGAGCAGAGATAGAAAGAACCCGCGACGAGAAGGGGCAGCCCCAGCGCGGCCGCTTCTTCGCGGGCCAGGCCTATCGCCTCGACGTGGTCGGGCACTATGCGGAAACGCGCCCCGGTTTCGCCGAAGCTCGAGGCGAGGGCCTCGAGGTCGCCGCGCTTGAAGCTCCCCGGCCTCGTCAGCGTTATCCGGTCGAACTCGGGCGCGAGAGTCGCCGCCATCGAAGCGTGCTTCTTGTCCTCGGCGCAGGCGAACAGGAGGGCCTTGGGTCCCGGGAAGAGAGTTGCGAGGCTCTTCAAGGATAGGCCGATCGAAGCTGGGGTGTGGGCGCCGTCGAGGATGACGGGTGGCTCGAGATCGAGTATCTGGAAGCGGGCGGGGAGGAAGGCCCGAGAGAGGCCGAGAGTGGCGGCGTCGGCATCGAGCGAGGCATCGACTTCGGCCGTCGCCAGAATCGCCAGGGCCATGTTGTCGGCCTGGATGGCGCCGACCATGGGCGTGCGCGCCTCGAGGCCGCGGGGAAAGCGCGCGGCTAAAGGGGATCGTGGCGCGAAGCCGAAGCGGGCGGCCGTTCCGGCGCGGCTTACGGATACTTCGCTCGCCATGGCGAGGAAGGCCGCCTCGCGAAGCGGGCTGCCCCTCTCGGCGCAGGTCCGCGCGAAGACCGCCCTCGCCTCGGCTCTTTGGCGGCTGATGTAGCAGGGCCTGCCCGGCTTGATGATGCCCGCCTTCTCCGCGGCGATGAGCTCGATGCTGTCCCCCAGCCACTCGGTGTGCTCCAGCTCGATGGGCGTGATCACGCTCGCTGCGGAATCGACGACGTTGGTCGAATCGAGTCGGCCGCCCAGGCCGGTCTCGATGACGGCGCATTCGCAGCCGGCTCGCCTGAAGGCGCAGAAGGCGATGAGGGTCGTAAGCTCGAAGTAGGTGGGCAGCTCGTCCCCGGGAAAGTCGAAGGGTCCCTTGCCCTCGACGAGGGGCAATACTTCGGAAGCCGCCGCGAGGATGAGCTCCTCGGGCATTTCGTCGCCGGCGAGGCTCAGCCTCTCCTTCCATTTGAGGAGGTGGGGGCTGGTGTAAAGGCCGACCTCGCGGCCCGAGGCCTGGAGCATGCGGGCGATCATCGCCGAGACCGAGCCTTTGCCCTTGGAGCCCGCGACGTGGATCGTCCGATACGAGGCTTGAGGATCGCCGAGGCTTTCGCACAACGCGCGCATCCGGTCGAGCTTGAAGACGGTCTTCTGTCCCTTCTCGACGTTCACGAAACCGAGGAGGAAGGAGTACAGCTCCTCCGAATCGGCGAAGCGCGCGGCCATGCTGTCCTAGGATGCTTGTTCGGCCGAGCGCGGGTCAAGTGGGGAGGCGAAGCTTGGCGTAGAGCACGGCAAGGGGCCAGTCGACCGAGGCCCCGCCGGCGGCCATCGCCTCGGCGATGGCCGCGATGTCGCCGGCCGCGAAAAGCTCGGCGAGGGCCGAGCCATAGGGGGAAGAGGGCGAAAGCCAGGACTCGATCCGGCTTTTCGCAAGCCGGCGCGGATAGCTTTCGCGCCTGACCGTGACCTCGAATTCGAGGCCCGATTCTCCGAGCGCGGCTTCCAGGTCCTTCCTGCCTATCCCGAGAGAGCTCAGCTCCCGTCTCGCGTAGAATTCATCCTCGAAATCGAGGAGCCTGGCCGCGAGATCTGGCCTCAAGCCCTTCGCGAAGAGCTCGGATACCCGCGCCCCCTCGCGAAATAGCGTTTGCGCGATGAGCATCGTCGCGCCGGGCAGGGCCCGGCCCAGATCGGCCAGCGAGGCGGAGAGGCGGAAGATCGCCCCATCGGCGGCGAGGATGCCCGACGTGAACGAATCGCGGCCGACCGCCAGGTCGAATCGCGAGAAGCCGAAGGCCGCCTTCAACGCGGCGGCGTCCAAGGACGGGCCCTCCGGCCGACCGGGAAGGGGCAGGACGGCCACGAGGGGCCGCTCGAGCTCGGGGAGGGTCGACGCGTACTGCTCGATCAGGCTCGCTTCCGTGGCGTCGCGGGCTGCCGCCGCCACCGTGCCTTCGGGGCAACGGCGCAGGGCCTCCCAGACGAGATAGCCTTCGCGCGCATCGATTACGAGGACGCGGTCGCTCCGCTTGGGCGCGGCGATGTCGTAGAGCGCGCGCCGGATGAGGGAGAGCCGAGCGGGCGCGGAGCTCTCAGCCCTGGCGCGCCACTCGGCCTTTCCCTCGCCTATCCTGGACCAGGCGAATTCCTCGCCTTCGAGGCCCGCCCCGGCCTCCTGGGATTCGTAGAGGGCCGCCAGCTGCGCTTCCCGCCTTTCGAGGACAGCGGCGCGTCGTTCGCCTTCGATGCCCAGGGCTCCGGGTCGATAGAAGACGCGCCCCCGCAGGCTCTCGGGCAGGTACTCCTGGGCTACCCAATGGTCGCGATAGGCGTGCGGGTAGAGATAGCCTTCGCCATGGCCGAAACCCTTGGCGTCTCGGCTCGCGTCCTTCAGGTGGGCTGGCACTTCGGCGGCCTCCGCCTCGACGGAGGCGAGAGCGTCGAAGTAGCCGAGGGCGGAGTTGGATTTGGGCGCGGTCGCGAGGTAGATGGCGGCATGGGCGAGATGGTACTGCCCCTCGGGCATGCCGACGCGATCGAAGGCCTGGGCGCATGAGAGTACGACGTGGACGGCCGAGGGGTCGGCCTGTCCGACGTCCTCGCAGGCCGAGATGAGCATGCGCCTCAAGGCGAAGCGAGGGTCCTCTCCCGCGTAGACCATGCGGGCCAGCCAGTAGAGGGCGGCGTCGGGATCCGAGCCCCGCAGGCTCTTGATGAGGGCGCTCGCCGCGTCGTAGTGGTAATCGCCGTCCTTGTCGTATAGGACGGCCCGCCTCTGGATGCTCTCCTCGGCCGCCGCGAGGCTCACGCGTATGGTCGTGTCTTTCGCGGGAGGCCAGGGCTCGGCACTGGTCTCGACCGCGAGCTCGAGGGCGTTGAGGAGGCTGCGGGCGTCTCCGTCCGATACCTCGACGATGTGCTCGAGGGCGCCCTCCTCGAAGTCGACCTTCCATCGGCCGTAGCCCCGTTCCTTGTCGCCTAACGCGGCGTCCGCGATGCGGCGGAGATCGACTGCGTCGAGGGCCTTGAGCTGGAAGACGCGGGACCGCGAGACCAGGGCCCGGTTGACCTCGAAGAAGGGATTCTCGGTGGTGGCGCCGATGAGGAGTATGGTGCCGTTCTCGACCCAGGGCAGGAGGGCGTCCTGCTGGGCCTTGTTCCATCGGTGCACCTCGTCGACGAAAAGCATGGTCCTGCGGTCGTAGAGCTCGCGATGCCTCTTGGCTTCCTCGATGGCCGCCCTGATGTCGGCGACGCCGGCGAGGACGGCGTTGAGGGTGACGAAGCGGCTGGCGGTAGTGTTGGCGATGACCCGCGCCAGGGTCGTCTTGCCGGTGCCGGGCGGACCCGAGAGGAGTATCGAGGAGAGCTGATCCTTTTGGATCGCGCGGCGAAGGAGCCGTCCGGGCCCTACTATGTGCTCCTGTCCCGCGAATTCCTCGAGGCTCCGCGGCCGCATCCGCGAGGCCAGCGGCTCCGCGGATGAAGCGCCGTGCGAGCCGCCGCCGCCTTGGGCCGAAAAGAGCGTATCGCCCGTGGCTCGCCTACTGGGCCGACCATCCCGACCAGGAGCTGCCGTTCCAGATGCTTTGGTAGAGTCCATGGTAGGTCGTGCTCGAGTATCCCGGCTCGATACAGACGAAGAGAGGGTGTAGCATCAGATTGGTAGCGGGGTCCACGTATCCGTTCGCATCGTAATAGAAGGACAGTACCGGAAAAGCTTGCACCGTCGTGGAATAGATGGCCTCGCCCCCCGCGACATCGTAGGAAACGTTCGAGCCGCCGTTGCTGAGATTGTTCCAGGCTCCTTCGAAATAGCCCGACGCCGCCGTGATGCCGACGGCGTCGGTCCCGACGAGAAGGGTCGTCCCCGTGGACGATGGCACCTCGAAAACCTGCCAAAGAGGCAGGGAGGTCGGATTATTCTCGGTCCCATCGCTGCGGTATATGTTGCCGTTCTTGGTCGAGATGTAGACGTAGCTGCCGGCGCTTCCCGTCAGGGTTCCCCCGATACAGGACATCGCCCAGATCGTGGTGGCCGCCGGTATTATCGAAGCGAAGCCCGGGTAGAAGGAGGAAAGCGAATTCACGGCGTCGGTGCCGGCTGGATCGGTCCCGCCGCCATAGAGCTGATCCTCGGAGGCGAACCAATACTTGCCGTTCTTATCGCATACGGCGCCGCGAATGGATTTATCGTAATCGCTCGTCGGAGACGGAGCGAATCCGCCATCGCCGCCCTTGACTTGAACGAAGGACGAGGACGATGGCTTGTAATAGTAGAGCGTATAGGTGCTTGCGCCCGGCGTGGAGGGGTCGGTGGGGTTTAAATTGTAATCGTGGTTTTCGGCGAAGAGGTCGCCGTTCGAGGTCGTGAAAAGGGCATCGAAGACGTCGACGGTGGAGGAATTGTAGGTCATCCATGATGGCATATTCAAGGCGGCCCACGTGTTGCCGTCCGTCGACGAATAGACTTTTACGGTGAGGTTCGGCTCGGTACCGGTTTGGACCAGGGCATAGATGGTTCCCGTGGGCCCTGTGCAGACCGCGTTGCTGAGAACGTAGTTCGTCGAAGGCGGATTCCCGATAGCCACCGTCGACCAGCTGTCCTGACCTACGACGCTTCTCTGGAGCGTCGCGATCGCCGCGTAATAGTAACCGCCGCAACGAAAGGCGTTCATCACGGGGACCTCTTGGAAAACGCTCGTGCCCACCTGCTGCTTCTCTTCCTGCACGTTCTTGAATATCCCGTAATCGTTGTTACAGGAAGCGGAGAAGACTAGGGCGACGAGCATCGACGCCGCGCCGAGGACGCGTCTTATAGCTTTCATTCGGGTCTCCTAGATGTGATAGACGGCCGCTAGCGAGGTCTCGACGAAGCCGGCATAGGCGCTCAAGTCGCTGCTGCCGCCGTAGTGGATCTCCGGCACGAACCAAAAGTAGGCCTGGAGGCCTATGCTCCACGAAGGGGTGGCCCGCCAATACGCCCCGCAGCCGGCCTTGGCGAAGGGATCGATCATGCCGTAGTTATTGTAGCGCATGAGGTAGCCTCCCGCCTCGCCGAGGAGGGAGAACTCGAAGGGAAGCTTGGCCCACCAATAGGCGGCGGTAAAGCCGAGCGGCGCGGTGAAGAGCCAAAGGCCGCCGATGGTGGGGTTGAAGGCTCCCGCGATATTGCCTCCGATTCCCAGGCCCCTGGCGATGAAATACTGATACGAGAACGAGAAGGAACCGCCCAGTTTTAAATTCCCGATCCCGCCGCCCTCGCTGGGAAGGAGGAATGCGGGAATCTGCAAGCCGGCCGCCAGGCCGATGGTCTGTTCGCCCGGCAGGAAGGGATTGACGGACCCGATGGCATCGGAGGTGTCGCTTCCGATGTTGGGACCTGAACCCGGGCTCGGGTTTTTGTCCCCGCCCGGCGAATCCGCCGCGAGGGGCGATATCGGCAAGAGGAGGAGCGCCGCGAGGACGAGGGTCGCGGCACTGTGTGGCTTCATGATGCCTCCGATCATAATCTCCGGAATATAGCACGGTGAGGATACATTGAAAAGTCTCGGGCGGGCTTCGAGGTTACGCTACTGGCCGCGTCTCGCGCTAGAGTGTAGAGTATGGCCGATAAACCAACCGGATCGAGAGGGAAACGCGATGAAGAATGTCTTCATTCCCGCGGGCGACAAAGGGATCGGCTCGGAACTCCTGGAGCAGCTGCGCATTTACGGGATCACCGTTCGGGAAGTCGAGGGCCTCGGCGACGTCGCGCGCCTTACCGCGTCGATCGGCACCGGGCTCTTCCTCGTCGACGCCGCGCGAATCGATCGGGACCCTGCCTTCGTCGCCGATATCGGACGGATCAAGGAGAGCCTGGGACCCTCCCTGCGGATCCTCTTCTATTCCGATAAGGATGATTTCGAGTCGAGGCTCAAGACCGTGCGGGCCGGGGGCGAGGCCTTTTTCCAGCTTCCGGTGGATGCGGTCCGATTGGCGGACAAGATCGATTCCCTCTTCAACGAGCGGGACGCCGAGCCCTTCCGCGTCCTCATCGTGGACGACGATCCCGAGCAGGTGGAATACAATTCCACGGTCCTCGCGCGCGCGGGGATGATGACCGTGAGCGCGACCGATCCCAAGCAGGTGATTCCCCTCCTCGTCGAGACCAAGCCGGACATCATCCTCATGGATATGTATATGCCCGGATGCACGGGGCCCGAATTGGCGGGGATCGTGAGGCAGAACGAGGCCTTCGCTCCGATACCGATCATATTCCTCTCGGTCGAGCGCGACTTCGAGAAGCAGATATCGGCGATCCGGCGAGGCGCGGACGAGTTCCTCGAGAAGCCGATCAAGCCCGAGCATCTGGTGAGCAGCGTCGCGATTCGCGCCGAGCGCACCCGCGCGATCCGCTTCTACATGGAGCGCGACTATCTCACCGGCCTCCTCAACCATGCGACGCTCACCGACAGGCTCGCGAACGAGGTGCTTCGCGCGCGGCGCACGGGCTCGGTCATATCCTTCGCGAAGATCGATATCGACCGCTTCAAGGGAGTCAACGAGCGCTACGGCCATCTCACGGGCGATCGCATCCTGCGGAGCCTGTCGCGCCTTCTCTCCGAAAGGCTCAGGCGCACCGACATCGTGGGCCGCTTCGGCGGGGAGGAATTCGGCGTCATTCTTCCGGGGGCGGACGACCGTTGCGCGGCGCGGCTCATCGACAAGATCCGCGACGGCTTCGGCCGCCTGTCCCACCGCTTCGAGGACGCGTCCTTCACCCTGACGCTCTCCGCCGGCATAGCCTCGTATCCCGATTTCGTCGGCCCCGCCGACATGATCGACGCCGCCGATCGGGCGCTGCGCAGGTCCAAGGAGTCGGGCCGCGACACGGTGAGCGTCGAGTCCTCGCGCTAGCCCGTGCGGCGCTTGGATCGGGCGAATTCCCGCCAGACGAGGGCCGTAAAGGGATTCGCGCCCAGGCGCAGCTTGAGGAGAACGAGCGCGCAATCGCGAAAGGATATCGTGGGCGGCCCGATTCGCTCGGCCAGGGCGAGGGCGAGGGGCGGATCGGCCGGCTTGCAGAGAAAGACTCCCAGGCCCGCCTCGATGGGCGGATCGGAATAGGTAGGCGGGCGCGCGCGAAACGCGTAGGCCGCGCGCGCGCAGAGGGGCGCCAGGGGCCCTCCCATCGCGAGGTACAAAAGGCCTCGCGATACGACGAGAGCCGACGATGAGAAGGATCCTTCGACGCCGTCCCAACAGGCATCCAGCTCGCGCGGCTCGATCCCGTCGTCCTGCGCGGCGAAGGCTAGGGGAATCGTCTCGGGGAAGGCGAGCGCGGAACCCTCGCCGAGTCCGGCGAAGAGGCCGCGCCGGAAAAGCGCCAGGTCCCGGGCGACGTTTCCGGGCGGCTCCAGGGCTATCATTTGCATTCGCACGGATCCATGATACAATTGAAACCCATGAAGCGGAAAGTCGAGCGCCTTGCCCAGTCGATCACGGACATCATCTCGGCCTGGGACTCGGTCGAATGCGTAACGCTCGGCGAGCATTCGGAGTCGGACGAACTGGATCCCTATTTCGCCTTGGTGGTCGACGTGTACCTGAGGGCCGCGCCCCCGGGATCGGAGGAGAGGCAAGGCGCCTTCGCCAAGGCGGTAGGCCAGCCGGGCGCCTTCGAAAGCTCGGCTTCCCGATCCAAGGACCGCTTCTTCATAGACGGACTGCCCGTTCGCGTCGAATACAAGAGCGTGGCGATGATCGACGACGTCGTCGCGCGATGCAAGGGGCCCGATTCGCAGATAGTGTGGATCTTCAAGAATTCCGGTACTTACATGTTCTATAGGCTCATCAACTCGCGCATCATGTACAGCAAGACCGAATGGGTCCAGAAGGTGAGACGGGACTTGACGGAGCTCCCCGAATCGTTCTGGGAGGGACTGGCCGAAGCCTGCCTCGCCAAGATGGAGCATTATCTCGTCGACCTGGGCGCCGCGTCCTTCAGCGACGACGGCTATTTCTACAACGTCTCGCTCGCGGGGTTCATCCGTTACGCGGCCGCCTCGCTCTTCACGGCCAATAAGCGCTTCGAGCCCTCCCACCGATACGTGTCGGGCCAGTTGCGCCGGCTCAAATCCCTGCCGGACAATTTCGTCGGCCGATGGGAAACTCTGTTGCGCTCGGACCTGGATATAAGCCGAAACCAAAAATACGAAGTCGCCGAGCTCATCGCCCGAAGCGTGCTCGCCCTGGGATGAGGGCCGCTCGCGCGAAGCGGCTCGCCGTGTCCCGTTTCCTCTGCCTGGCGGCGGCCTTGCTGGCGTGCCTCTCGTGCCGTGTCCGGACCGTCGGTGGATTTCCCTGGAAGGACGCTTCCGGCTCATCGATGCCCTTCACTCAAAAGGCGTCCTGGCCCCGCGGGGAGGAAGGTCATTTTACCGAGGGGCGTCGCTCGAACGCCTACGTTCTCGAAAAGAGCATCCTGGCCCCGGCCGGTTCCGCGCTCGTCGTATCGGTCGGCCGCGGTACGGGCAGCGCGGCCCCGACGCTGATCAGGCTGGTCCTCGGCCCCGGTCGCGACGGCTCCTCGCCGACGCCGGGTTCCTCCTTTTCCCTCCAAGCCGAGCGCGAGTCCTTCTTCCTTCCATTCTCGACGAGCTCGCGTATCGCTTTCTTGAGCGTCGAGTCGGAAGGGGGAGGCGGCGATTTCACGCTCGAGTCCATCGAATCGGTCCCGGCATTCAGGGGCTTCGATCGCGGCGGTCCCCGCCTTCGGGTTTCCGGGGATTTTTCCTTCGCCGCGGTCGACGGCGATGAAGAGCTTGCCATAGAAAGGCCCTTCGCGGGACTGAAATCGGAACGCGCGGGCGTTCTGATCGATTATGGTCCTTCGCCGCGTAGCGGCGCGCCACATAGTGGCGTGCCGCATAACGCCGCGATGCGGCTCGACGCGATGGCCGAAGGCGGAAAGGCCGTGGGCTTTATGATCCGCGCGCAGCCCGGAGGGGCCAGGATGGCTCTGGACGCGGGCCTCCTCCCTCTCGACACTCGGGGCATCAGGCTCCGGATACCCGGGAACATGGAGGTCAAGGCCTTCTATGCCGCCGAGCTCAGCGAGGATGATTACGATCTGGCCGACCTGGGCAGGGTGCTTCTCGACGGGGTGCCCCTCGGCGCCTATGCGGTCTTTCGCTGGGACCTCCTGCCTTCGGTCCTCGTTTTCGATTTTAAGGATTATGCAACCCAGGACAGGTACTTGAAGCGCCTGGCCTTCTTCGCGGAGAAGCTCGGCTTCAGGGGGAATATTCTCTCGGACCGGGAATTGGCCTCGATGCACGGATGGAACGCCCACGATTACGGTCCCGACGGACTAGCCGGATTCTTCCGCGCCGCCCGCGAGAAGGCGTTTCCCTTGAGGGCGGAAGAGATCGAACTCGAGGGCATGCTGCTGCGAGCGGGGATAATCAGGATATCGGAAGGAAAGATCGGCCCGGGGGAAGGCGCGATGATCTCGATATCGCGCGAGTCGAGCGACGCTCTCCGCTGGACCTTCGCAGTGCACGAATCGACTCACGCGATCTTCTTTTCCGACGCGGGCTATCGCGCCTTCGCCCGCTCGCTCTGGTCCTCCCTCGACCGGCGGGAGAAATGGTTCTGGAAGACCTACTTCGGCTGGGCGGGCTACGACGTCGCGTCGGACTATCTCATGGGCAACGAATTCCAAGCCTACCTCCTCCAGCAGCCGACTTCCGACGCCGAGGAATACTTCACGAAGCGCAAGGCTCCCGAGCTCCTCAAGAAGCATCCCGAGCTCAAGGAGAAAATGGATTCCTATATGGCGGAGTTCGGCGCTTCGTTCGAGCAACGCGCGAAGACGCTCGAGGCCTGGCTGTACGGGAAGTACGGCGTGGAAGCGGGCCGAACCATCCTGGTCACGAGGGCCGGGAACTAGGCCCTCGATTCCTCCGACAACGCTTCCTCCACGGTCTCTATCGCCCAGGAGCGTGTCGTCTCGAGCAGGGAGGCCGCGTCGATGCCGCCGAACGCAGCCTCGCGCTGGAAGGCGCTGGCCGAGGGGAGCAGGGTAGTCCATAGATCCTTCTGCTCGGGGCCGAGGGATCCGAGGTAGCTTATCGCCGGATCGCGTGGCGGGGGCAGGGAGCGGAGCTCGTCCGCATAGCGCCTGAGGAAGTCCGAGGCGGGGCAGGGAGCGCTCCCGGCCGCGAACACCCTGCGCAGTTTCGTCTCCCTTCTGGGAAGGCCTCTGGGCGTCCTGATCCCTACGCCCTTGCCCTCGAGCGGTATTATCTCCATCGCCGATCGGGCGGCGAAGCGCTCCAGGTGCTCGCGGTAGGCCATGAGTGGCTTGGTCAGATAGCGCGAATAGGTCTCGCCCGACGGGCCTACGCCGATTTCCCTCTCCAGATCCGAACCGCGAAAGAGAAAACCCGAGAAGAGGGCCTCGAGCGGGGTGAGCCTCGAATGAGATTGCCCGAAATACCCGTAGATGTAGGTACCGCGGGCGTAGCTCTTGCCTTCCGGATAGGAAAAATCGGCTCCGGCGAGCAGAGCCGACTCGGCTCCGAGGGCTTCCGCAAGGGAGAGCGCGGCGTGCGTGACGTTGCCGCCGGATGTGTCGAGGGCGGGGAAGGGCCTCCAGTGGCTCGATACGTAGGCGCAGAAGGGATGGCCGGACGAGAAGAAGCGTACGGAATTGCCCAGGCGGCAGAGAGTGGAGGGGGACGCGAGGTCGAGTATCAGGGGAAGGCCCTCCGCGATGCCGCCGAGGAAATGGTAGTAGCTGATGTGCTGGCAGTCTATCGAGATGACTGCGTTCGGTACGAGCCCCCTGCCCATGAGGACGGGCAGGCTGGTATCCGTCGCTATGAGGAAGACGCCGCTCGCCTTCGCGTCGCGCAGGGCGGGGATCTGGTCCTCCAGCGAGGGGCCCGCGGCGGTGACCGCGGCGCGGCGGATGGGAGGCAGGGGCGCGGAGGAGCGTTCGGCCATGAAGAGGTTGCGGACCGCGTTCTTGAACCATAGCTTGCCGAAGAAGGCTTGAACGCTATAGTCGTCCGAAATGTTGCCGAGGACCGTTTTGAGGGTATCGGCCGCGCTCATGAAGGCCGCGGGCGCGAGATCGACGCGGCCGCGCAGGGGAAGGCTTCGTATGTCGCCCGACAAGGGGGGGATGTACATCGACAGTATCGCCTCGCCGAGCGTCTCGGGGCTCGGGTCGAGCAGGAGGGAAAAGCGCTCGTCGATGAAGAGCTCCGAAAAATCCAGCTCTTCCAGGAGGGCGCGCAGGAGGGGAGCGGAGTACTCGACTACCAGGAGACCCGTCGTGGAGCTCGAGGCCAGGTAGCGCTGGAGCAGATACCCTGCGCCGAGGCCGAAGGCGACGATGAAGCCTCCGGCGGGCTGCGCGAGCTCGAGCCTCTCCGCCTCGCGCTCGGGATCGACGAGGGAATGCAGGGGCGATTCCCTCTCCCCTCGGCTCACCACGGGGACGGGAGCTCCGCTCCTCGCGACCCTGATCGAGAGGGAGGGATCGGATATCGCATCGAGCAGCCTGTCGCCGAGGCTTTGGTCCGAGCGCGAGAGCGCCAGCAGGTTGCGGCGGAAGATGAGATCGCTCATGAGGCGAACCTTCTCTCGAGCGCGGAAAGAAAGCTCTCGCAGCGATCGGCGAGATCCCGCGCGGATATTCGGGGCTCGCCCCCCGAGAGGATGGCGCGCCTGGCCGCGGCATAGTCGACGATATCCACGGAGCGCAGCAATTCGCGGACGAGGCCATTCGCGGGAAGCCTGCCGGCGGCCATCGCGGCGGCCGCCTCGATGGCCGTTCGGCGCCAGGCGGCGATGCGCGCCGCGAGTATGGACAGCCTTTCGCCCCGATCCGGTATGGGCGATTCTTCAAGGCCGAGGACGCGCGAACGCGAAGCTTCGGTTCCCATGAGAGTCTCGAGGCCTTCGCCGTCGATCTTCTCGAAGCCCCGCAGGGGAACGGGCGAGGGGCTCAGACGAAAGAGCCTTCCGGCGAGCGACGCCGAATCGAGGGAGAGGGCGGAAGCGTAGGCGCTCAGGCTGCGCGAGCTTCGCCATGGTTTTTCGGGGAGGGCGATGGGCATCGAATCGACGACCCTTGCCCAGGCCCCTCCCTCCGAAGGATGGAGGCGCGAGATCCCCGAGGAGAAGTAAGCGTCGAATCCGTGGGGACGCGCATGATCGGCCGTATCGAACGCCGCGAGGTCCAGGCCCGCCGCGAGGATTGGACCCGTGCCGATCCTCGCGGCCAGGCGGAGGGCGGTGCCGCTTACCGTGCCGTGGGCCGGCAAGGCGAGTGAGGCTCCGAGGAAAGGCAGCAGATCGGCCTCGGCGAAGGATCCCTGATCGAGGATCATAAGGCCGGAATCCCGATAGATCGAGGAAGAGGGGAGGGCGGTGAGGGGCGCGGCGATCGGAAGGGGCCGGGAGGCGAGCGGATAGAGGTGGAGACGGCTCCAAAATCCCCCGTCCGTGGCGACGACGATGTCGGGCTCGATGCCGGCGAAACGGAGAGCCGAAAGCGCGGAGGAAACGGCGATCGTCGCGAACCGTCCCTTGACGCGCGAGAGCTCGCGCAGGCTGCGCTCCAGGCTCGGCCCGGCGGCGGCCACCAGGATCGGGACTTTCGTGGGTCGCGCCGTCCAGGCGCGCTCGATGAGCATGAAAGAAGAGCAGGCGTTGGCGATCCACCTGCGTCCCGAGGATTTTACCGTCGCGGTCGAGGATGCGAGCCTGTCGAGCGAGTCCTTGACGGCCTTCCTCGCCGAGCGGGCGACGTCGGGGAAGGCGCGCGAAGCGGGCTCCCATTCGAGCACCGCGACTCCCGAGACCGCGTCCTCGTCCAAGGCCGCGTCCAGGAAGGATTCGAGGCGCTTGCCCGACGCCGGATGCCACGACATGTCCGGGAGCTCCGACGAAGCGCCCGCGAATAGCTTCGAGTACTGTATCGAGACGATGCGCGCGCGCGGCAGGAACTCTCGCAGGACGGGCGAGAGATAATCGAGGCAAGGTCCGAGCAGGACGACGTGGGAAGGCCTGGACGAAGCGAGCTCCGATTCTACGAAGCGCCGGGCCTCCTTCTCGGGATCGTAGCGTGAGTGCAGCCAGATGCCCGCGAAGGCGCAGGTGGGCGGCCCGCTTCGCGAAGGGCTGACGGAAAAATCCATTATCGGGAAAAGAAGCGCGACAGGTCTTCTTGGGCCCGCTCCGAAGCGGGGTCGAAGCCCAGTGCTCGTCCTCCGGGGAAGGCGCCCGAGTCGATGAAGGGCAATATTCGCCTGAGAGTCTTCTTGAACTGGAAGAGCGCGAGGTCCGGGTCGATCGGGGATGAGGAGCCGAGGACGCAGCCTATGGACCGGTCGCCGTACGCTATTGCCGCTCCGCCTTTCGACAATATCCTGAGGCAGGCGGAAAGGAATGCGGAGCGGATCGCGGAAGGCTCCAGCCCCTGGAAGCGTCGATCGTCCTTCCCATCGGGCGATTCGATGACGAAGGAAAAGGCCGAGGCCGAAGGATACTTGCGCGATGCCTCGAGCAGATCCCTCGTCGGGTCGGAGACCGGAATCGCGATCGCCGTCGGCGGCAACGAGTCTCCCGAATGAGCCAGGAGGGAGCCGATCCTTTCTTGGATCCTCGCCGGCGAGGCGTCGACGGACGCATCGTGGTATACCCAAAGGCCGGTAAATCCCGATTCGGGCCGCATGACGGCGGCGCGAAGGCTCAAGCTCGACGGAACGCCGAGGATCGGCGCCAGCAGCGCCTTCGCCTCCTTGACGAGAGGCTCGACTCCCCTTCGGGAGGAAAGCGCTAGGGACATGGGTATTCCCTCTATCGTACCTGAAGGAAAGCCGTGGCGGGCCACGGGAAAAAGGAAATCGCCCCTTGGCAGGAATAGGGCGCAAGCCGAAAGCCGCATCGACTCGGAGATGGAGGACCAAACGGCGAGAATGGAGTCGTAGGCGGGGGGTAGGGACGCCAAGCGCCTTTCGAACTCATCGATCCCATTTAGCGAGAATTCCGGAATGCTCGGGACCTCGGGATGAACGGCATCGTCGAAGGGCGGCTCCTTCGACGGGGAGACGGCTTGCGCCGCCACCGCGCGGGAGAAAAGCCCCCCGCGCTTCCGCTCGTCCTTGGATATGGTGCCGTGAATCGCCTTCTCGAGGAGGCTCATTTCACACCAAGCCCAATTCCTCGAATAATTTTTTGTAAGTATCGAAATACTCTGAATTCGCGAATTCCTCGATTTTTTCCTCGGGGAGGGAGTCCAAGAGCTTATCGAGGTAGGAGAGGACGCTCTTGATCTCCGCCTTGAGGCGGTCCCCGTCGTCGGACGGCTCCGGAACGGGGACCTCCGGAAGCGCGACCGGCGGCGATCCGGGCTCGGTCGAGCCCTCCTGCTCGACCTCGAGTACGAGGTCCTCCTCCTCCTCGAGGGGAAGGGTCTCCCCTACAGCCTCGGGGAGGATGTCGATTCTCTCCGACGTATCGAATCCTTCTTCGTGAAGATTGATATCGGAGAAATCGGGCTCTTCGATCTCGGGGATGGGCTCGAGGAATTCCGCGTCGACAGCGCTTTCCTCGGCGGCGTAGCCGGGGCCGGTCTCGATGCCCAGCGTCAATTCCTCGACGAAGGAATCGGGTTCGTTCGCGGCGAGCGGCAACTCTTCGTCGATCTCCAGCCTGGGCTCGGTCTCCTCGGTCTCCTCGGTCTCGAGACCGAAGTCGGATAGATCGGGCTCGACGAGGGGCTCGTTGCCCAGAGGAGCGCCATCGAGCGTCATGGCATCGGCATCGATCGACTCGCCGCTTTCGAGGTAGGAGGTGTCTTCCGGCGCGGCCGTCATGGGCGTGAGGCCTTCCTGGACGACGAGGTTGAGCTCCGCCGCCTCGGGCTCGAGGGGCTCGAGCCCGATTTCATCTACGCTATCGCTTTGCCCCAACCTCACTTCTTCTATGGCCGGCTCGGCTTTCGCTACGCCTTCGGCCGACGGCGCGTAATCGCCGGATTCGGGAAGCAGAGTCTCGTCGAGGAGGCTGGACTCTTGGATTTCGGTCGATTCGGCGGCGAGAGCCTCGGCCTCGATATCGATCGGCTCTTCTGCCTCGGCGATCTCCTCGGTAAAATCGGCCGTATTGAGGATATTGTCGAGCTCGTCTCCCGTAAGGGCGATCGTCTCGTCCTCCTCCTCGTCGAAGAAGCCGCCGGGGGCGGATTCCTCGGCTTCTTCGGGAAGAGACTCGGCGGCCTTCATCGCCGGGGGGGCGGCCGACCGCATTACGTCGCCGATCTGGACCTTGAGGGAGACGAGCTCTCCCCGGATTGAAGATAGTTCGTCGGCGATCTTGAGCAATATCTCCGTGGAAAGGTCGGGCCGCGCGGCTGCGACGGGAGGAGACTCAGTCGGGGTTTCGGGAAGGGCCTCGGAGAGATCGCGCTCGACAGCCTCTACGTCGTCGAAGCCTGCCCTCGCGGACCCGGTGGGCGGCGGCGAATTCGGGCTATCGGAAGAGAGAAAATCGTCGAACTCCGTTACCGCCTCGAAACCCGCCTCTACCGAAACGGGCTGGGGGCCGTCGTCCGGCGTGGGGCCCGGGGAATCTTCGAATTGGAGATCTATATCGAGGGGCTCGAAGTCGACGGAGCGTTCCGAGGCTTTTGGAAGGGTTCCGGTCTCTTCGCCGCCGAGGAATTCCGCCGTAACGTCATCCAGACCCGAATCGAGGCCGGCGTCGGCAGCCTGTTCGCTCTCCAAGACGGCGGCTGGTTCTTCCTCCGGATTGAGGAATTCGGAGGAAACGTCCTCGATCGATGCGGAACTGGGGGCAGCCGGCGCGGACGCTTCGGCGGAAGGGACGGTCGACGAGGGCTGCATGTTTTCGATGTCCTCGAAGGAGACGTCGACGCTGCTCGAGGTGGTATTGTCTATTTCTTCCATAGCTGGGGCAGGCTCCGTACCGAGGAGGGATTCCTCTAGGGGAGGCATATCCTCGATGTCGGGCAAAGGGCCCGATTCATCGCTTCGAGAACCGGCGGGCGCTTCGAAATCGGCGTCGAAGGAACCAAGAAGCTTCTCCTCGTCCTCGGAGAGAAAGGCTTCCTCGGGGGGAGAGGCCAAAATGCCCGGTATATCGAAATCCAGGTCGCTGGAATCGGGCGCGGCGACTTCCTCGATGACATCTTGCGGCTCCGCCTTGACCCAAACGCCGTATTGCTCGAGCTCGCCTTCGGGCGGATCGGCTTGCGGCGACGCGTTCTTCGGATCGGAATCGGGACGTATAGCCATGGTTACTCCGTTACGGACGGTCGTTAGTACAGTATCGGCAATTCGGCGTCGCGCATTAACCCAGCTTTGTTATGCCGCTGAACTTCGCTGCAGGGTATGGATCCCCGGATTCGAAACGCAGCTCCATTTGCGGCCGGAAATCCCGAGGCAAGCGGCATTCTTAATGCCACCGTCCACTCTAAGCGTCATGGTTACGGTTGTCAATAATCGCTTTCGGGAAGGCGGATACAGATAAAGCGCGGACCCCGTCAGGCCGTAAATTATAGTCGATGAGCCTCCAGTACATGACCGGCGCGAGGGATGTCTCGCCGCCGAGCCGACGTTTCGCATCGCGCGTCGGGTCCTGCCTCGCGATCTCTTTGTACGCCGGGTTTTTGCTCTATTGCGTCCTCTCGCTGTTTTTCGGTCCGGTGGGCCTGCTCGCCTATCGCCGCCTCGAGGCAAGGAAGACGGCCATGGAGGCCAATCTCGGCGAGCTCGGGACCATCCGCGAAAGCCTCAATGCCGAGATCGACTCGCTCAAGTCGGATCCGGACAGGGCCGCCCTCGAGGCGCGAAGCCTGGGCTACCTTCGAAAAGACGAAACGGCCGTGATATTGAGCGCTAGAGTCGAGAGCGTGCCGGCGATCGATTCCGGTAAAGTCCTGCCTTATGCTGAACCCGCGGCCTTGGGCGATTCGGAGCTGAAAGAGATTTGCCTGGGAGCCTTTCTAGCCATGATGGCCCTGCTGCTCGGCCCCCGGAGGTCCCGATCCGCGCGGGAACGGCGTTGAGCTTCTGTTAAGCTCCGCTTAGCTCCGCTTATCGGAACAGTCTAGTCCAAACCGCGGCTCTAACGTAGCTATTATCCAGAGACAGGCTCCCTTGGTCATCGATCTTCACGAAAACTGATTCCTTGACGCCATTGAGACTTGCGCCGTCCGTGGAGAGCGAAAATACCCACCGCCATGGCCTCGCGGTCGCGGCCACGATCTGCGCCGATTTCGGATCCAAGCCCGGGCGATAGAAATCGGGCGAATTGGGCTGGTTTTGGAATATCACCACCCGCGACCCCTCGATCGTGACCAGTAACCACATTCGGCTGCCCGAGACGAGCACGGCGAAGGCGCTTCCGTCGGGGAAAATGGAAATCCGGTCGACGTTCTTGTCGCCTTTCCAGGTTCCCGCCACGAGGCCGAGGCTGGGCTTGGGATTCGCCGTGGGCGCCGCCGCCGAGCTTGCTTCGCCGGGATTATCCGCCGGCTTCTCGAAGAGCTTTCTCGTGAGTCGCCTCGAAGCCAGTATGAGATCGTTTACCGACGCAAAGGTCTCCGCGACGCTTTTCTTTTCGCCTGTCGCTACCTTGGTCACGTCGATCGAGAAGACGATGAGCGTGCCTGCGCGATTGGCCTCGGCCGAGAGTATGTAATCGGCGGCGATGGGGGAGATCGCCTTGGCCACTCCCATCTGGACGGCCGTCTCCTCTTCTTTGACTGCAAGCTCCTGGCCGGCCTTGTCTATGACCCTGAAGGCCTTGAGTTCCACGACGTAGCTGGTAACGAGGCTCTGGAGGGCGGCGGCTTCTCCACGGTCGATGCCGTCGCCGCCGAAGTCGGCGACGCGCAAAACCCTCAGGGCTGCCTGGGCCCCCGAGCCGGCCGAAAAGGCAAGGAGGACGCACACGAGGGAGAGAAGCCGCAGGTTTCGGTAGCCGCGCATCGGTTTTCCCGGAGGCAGCATCAATTTAGAATGCTGCTTTGGGGCTCCTTCGCCTGTCCGTCTGCCTGGCCGGATTGAGTATCGCCGCTCGAGCCGGCGGGCGGGGCTTCGCCCAGAGTGAGCCCGGGTATGTTCACCTTCAGCGTAGGATCGACTTTATCGTTCGCGCCGAGATTGCGAACCTGATTCCCGAGTTTGTCGATCAAGGCCCTGTCCCGTTCCGCGGTGAGGCTGTGCCAATCGCAGAGCTTGTCGGGCTGGGTGTCTTCGTAATACAGAAGAGAGGTAGTGGTCGGCCTGCCGTTGGAGTCGACGCAATAGGGCGTCGGCAATAGACCCGTTACGGAGCAGACGGTCGCTTCCACGAGGCCCGTTTGGGGCCGCTGGAAGCTTTTCATCGGAAGGCCCTTGTTGATGTCGTACATGTAGTTGGCCCAATAATACCCGGCCACCGTCGCGCCCGATTGGGTCGTGCCGAGAGAGTTGCCGGGTCTATCGAAGCCGAACCAAATGGCCGTCGTGTAATAGGGCGTAAAGCCGACCGTCCACGCGTCCGCCCAGTTCTGAGTCGTGCCGGTCTTGCCGGCCCCCGGTATCGTGTATTTCTTTCCCTGCGCGTCGGTATAGGTGAAATAGGTACCGCCGTTCGTCCATCCCTCGAGAGTTCCGTATTTGACGACCTTGCCGAGCATGTCGACCATGATGGCCGCGTTCTGCGGACTGATGATCTGGAGGGCCGATCCCTTCTTCTTCTGCTGCGTACGGAGGTCCTTCTCGGGCTCGAGGATGACCCTGCCGTTGCGATCCTCGATGGAAAGGATGGATATGGGCGTCACCTCGCGGCCCTGATTCGCGAACACGCTGAAGGCCCTGGCCATCTCGAGAGGCGACACCCCGATGACGCCGAGGCCGAGAGGATAGACCCGCGGGAATGTTCTCCGTATCTCTTCCGGGTCCGTAATGCCGAGGAGGAGGGCCGCGCGGTCGATGGCCGCGTCGAAGCCGATGGAGTCGAGGATCTTGAGGGAAGGGACGTTCATCGATTCGGCGAGAGCCTTCCATAGCAGGACCGGCCCCGCCCATTTACCCTTGTAGTCGAGGGGCGTATAGGGCGTGCCGTCCTCGTTGTGGAATACTACCGGCTCGTCGTAGATGAGGCTGCCCTCCGTGAACTTGCGCGTATCGATCGCTGCCGAATAGTACAGCGGCTTGAAGCTCGATCCCGGCATGAGCCTTGCTTGGGTCGCCCTGATGAGCTGATTCGCTTCGTCGAATTTGGAGCCCCCGACCAGGGCGGTGATATGCCCGGTTTCGGGCTCGATCGTGACGAGAGTACCCTCGACCGTCGTCTTTGCGAGACCCGCCTTGATTTTCCCCGACTCGGCGTTCGCCAACGACTTGAGGCTCGGAAGTCCGAAGAGCATGGCCGCGGCATCGATAGCCGGATTGATCCTGTTTTGGTAATAGTCGAAGGTCTTGCCCTTGATCTTCTCGCCCGAGACGACGAGGCCCTCGAGATCGAAGCCCAGGCCGAGCATTTCGACGATCGGTATATAGGTGCGCTCCGCGCCGCCAAGGCTCTGAGTGCTCTCCGCCCGATAGGTGCCGTTGACCTGCGCTATGCCTTTGGCCATCCAATAGTCGGCCCTCTCCTGCTGATCCAGATCGAGGGTGGTATTGATGATGAGGCCGTCGTTATAGAGGTCGAGGGAACCGTAAAGCATATCCTCGAGCTGGCGCCGGACATATTCGCTGAACCAAGGGGCCTTGTCGTCTTCGACGCGGCGGTTGTAGGCGCTCGTCGTCGTCCTCGTATAGTCGAAATTGTCCCAGAAATCATGATAGGACGTGTCGGCTTCGGCCCTGGTCGCATAGCCGAGCCTGACCATCTGATCGAGTATCTCCCGCGAGCGCGCGCTGGCGTTCTGTGGATTCTTGTAGGGGTCGTACTTGGCCGGACTCGAGAGCTGGATGGCGAGGATGGCCGACTCGGCAAGGGTATCTTCCTTGGCGGAGTGCCCGAAGAAGTATTTGCTCGCGGCCTCGACCCCGTAAACCCCGGGACCCATCACCATCCGGTTCAAGTACATCTCGAGGATCTCTTCTTTAGTATAGCGGCGCTCCAACTGCAGGGCGCTCCAAAGCTCGACGATCTTGCGCTTGATGCTGATATCGCCGCGGATATCGAGCAGCGTACCCGCGAGCTGCTGGGTGATCGTCGATCCGCCGCCCCGCGACGTATGCGTGAGCACGCCCCAGGCCGCGCGAAGGATGCCCCTGAAAGTGAAGCCGTGGTGCCTGTAGAAAGACTGGTCCTCGCGGGTGATGACGGCGTCTATGAGATGCTTGGGCAGATCCTTGATCGAAACGATTTCCCTCTTCTCGTCGGAGAAGAATTCGGTTATCAATCTTCCTTTTATATCGTAAAGCTTCGAGCCCAGGCGGGGCTCGGTGTTGGTGAAGTTCTCCGAATTACGGATATTGCTGGTTGCCGCGAGGGCGACGCCCGTACAAACGCCGAGAACGACGGCCATGAAAACGGCGACTATAAGGAGGATACGAGCCGCCTTCGCCGGCCTGGATACTGGCGACATGAAGCTAGCCTACGCCGAGCCCGACGTCTTGGTCAAGTTAAGGGATCTCCATGCCCCGGACGCGAAAAAATAAAAAGGCCGGTTTTGGGGAAAACCGGCCGCCCGTAACGGGTATCGGACGTACCATAGTAGACTGGGAGGGGAACTATGATCGGATCCGACATCACTACTATCGGCACCGGGCCCTTATTATTTTACTATCTTTCGTTTCAATTTTAAAGGGGTCCTCGCGACGCCGGGCATACTGAACATCGGTAGGCCGATTGATCTCCCTTGCCTGTTGCCCATATATTCCCCGGGTCGTTGACACGCAAGTGGCTTTTTAGTAAGGTTTCAATATAAAAATATAGATACAGCTTCTATTTAGGAGGATTCGGATGAAAGTCGCTATCAATGGATTCGGGAGGATAGGCCGCCTCGTTTTCCAGGCCATCGTCGACCAAGGGCTGCTCGGCAAGGACAAGATCGATGTCGTGGCGGTAGTCGATATCTCCACCGACGCCGAGTATTTCGCCTATCAGCTCAAGTACGATTCCATCCATGGACGGATGAAGGCCGCCATTTCCGCCAAGAAAAGCGATTCCTCCCTTGCCGAGGCCGATACCCTCGTCGTGAACGGCCACGAAGTCAAGTGCGTGATGGCCGAGAGGGAGCTCAAGAATCTTCCCTGGGCCAAGCTCGGCGTGGAATACGTCATCGAGTCCACGGGCCTGTTCACCGACGAGAAGGCCTTCGGCCACCTCGATGCCGGCGCCAAGAAGGTCATCATCTCCGCTCCCGCCAAGTCCAAGGACGAGACCAAGAAGATCCCGACCTTCGTGATCGGCGTCAACCACGAGAAGTACGATCCCGCCAAGAACGACGTCGTCTCCAACGCCTCCTGCACGACCAACTGCCTGGCGCCCCTCGTGCACGTGCTCCTCAAGGAAGGCGTCGGCATCGATAGGGGCCTCATGACCACCATCCACTCGACCACCGCGACTCAGAAAACCGTCGACGGCGTGTCCAAGAAGGATTGGCGCGGCGGCCGCGCGGCGTCCATCAACATCATTCCCTCCACGACGGGCGCCGCCAAGGCCGTCGGCGAAGTCCTTCCCGAGACCAAAGGCAAGCTCACGGGAATGTCCTTCCGCGTTCCTACCCTCGACGTATCCGTCGTCGACCTAACCTTCACCGCCGCCCGCGACAGCTCCATCGAGGAGATCGACGGCCTCCTGAAGAAGGCTTCCGAAACCTATCTCAAGGACATTCTCGGCTACTGCGAACGAGGAGCTCGTCTCCACCGACTTCATCCACGACCAGCGCTCCTCGATCTACGACAGCCTCGCCACGAAGCAGAACAACCTGCCCGGCGAGAAGCGCTTCTTCAAGGTGGTGAGCTGGTACGACAACGAGTGGGGCTATTCCAACCGCGTCGTCGACCTCCTCAAGTACATGGGAAGCAAGAAGTAAATTCGACCACCGGGCCGTCCGCAAGGGCGGCCTGTTCATTATCAAACCAAGAAAAGGCAACCACGGAGGAAAGAGGAGATCTCGGAGACAGGATGGAGGAAAGATAGAAGGGTAGAAGCCGAAAAACAAAATATCACTTAAACGTAGATGGGTTATCGCGCTTTTTCCATTTTTCCATCTTCCCTTCTTCTCCGTGCCCTCCGCGTCCAAGCTCCGTGCCTCCGTGGTTGCCTTTCTGGTGTTCATCTCTACGGAGGCAGCAATGATCAAGACAGTCAAGGACGTCCAGCTCAAGGGCAAGCGCATAATCATGCGCGTGGACTTCAACGTCCCCATGAAGGATGGCAAAGTGCAGGACGATACCCGCATCGTGGCCGCCATCCCCACGATCGAGTACGTCATGGACCAGGGCGCCAAGAGCCTCGTGCTGATGAGTCACCTGGGCGATCCGAAGAAGGATACGAAAAAGGCCAGGGAAAAGGCCGAGAAGGACGGCAAGGCCTTCGACGAGGCGAAAGTATCTGGCGGGCAAGCATCGCATGGCGCCCGTAGCCGCCTACCTGGCCGAGAAGCTCGGGCGCCCGGTCGTTTTCGCCGGCGAGGATTCCTGTTTCGGCAAGAAGGCCTTCATAGAGGGCCAAAAAGACGGAACCATCGTCATGCTCGAGAACACGAGGTTCAACAAGGAAGAGACGAGCGAGGATTCCTCCGAGCGCGACAAGCTCGCCAGGGAGCTCGCCTCCTACGGCGAAATCTTCGTGAACGACGCCTTCGGCACCGCACATCGCGACCACGCCTCCACCGCCTCGATCGCCAAGTTCATGAAGACGTCGGTCGCCGGCTTCCTTATGGAGAAGGAAATAAAATACCTCGAGCCGATGGTCACGAATCCCCCGAAACCGATGGTCGCGATCATAGGCGGAGCGAAAGTTTCCTCGAAGATCGCCGTCCTCGAGTCCCTGCTCAAGAACGCTTCGGCGCTGGTCGTCGGCGGGGGGATGGCCTATACCTTCCTAAAGGCTCAGGGGCACCAGATCGGCACTTCCCTCGTCGAGGACGACCAGCTCGATACCGCGAGAGGCATCCTCGAGGCCGCGAAGAAGCAGGGAGTGGAAATAGTCCTGCCCGTCGATCACGTGGCTTCGGATAAATTCGACGCCGCGGCCGTCCCCAGGGCCATCGACGGCATCGACATCCCCGGCGGCCTCATGGGCATGGACGTCGGCCCCAAGACTCTCGCCAAATACAAGACGGTCATCGCCACGGCCAAGAGCATCGTTTGGAACGGCCCCGTGGGCGTCTTCGAGTTCGATTCCTTCGCAAAGGGGACGGGCGAAGTCGCCAAGCTCGTCGCGGAGGCGACAGGACGAGGCGCGGTCACGGTTGTGGGCGGCGGCGACTCCGTGGCGGCTGTCAACAAGTTCGGCCTGGCCGACAAGATGAGTCACGTATCGACGGGCGGCGGCGCGAGCCTCGAGCTCCTCGAAGGCAAGAAGCTGCCGGGCATCGAGGTGTGTCGCTCCTAGCGGGCAAGCTGAAGATAGCCGAGCCGATGGTGCCCATCGCGGTTCCGCGGCTCGAAGAGGGGTTGAAACATGCGTTCGTACTATATCGCCGGCAATTGGAAGATGCACAAGACCGTTTCGGAATCCGTCGCCCTCGCGAAGGATCTCAAGGATAAGCTTTCCGGCTGCGGCGAGAAGCTTCTCGTGGCCCCGGCCTTCACCGCGCTCGCGGCCGTGTCCGAGGTCTTGAAAGGTTCCAATATCATCCTGGGCGCGCAGAACATGGGACCCGAGGAACAGGGAGCGCACACCGGCGAAGTCTCGGTGCTCATGCTCGAGGACCTCGGCGTCGAGGCCGTCATCCTGGGCCACTCGGAGCGACGCCACGGCTACCTCGAAAGCGACGAACTCATCAATAAAAAGATGCTCCTCGCGCTAAGGCACGGGCTGCAACCGATCCTCTGCGTGGGAGAGACTCTCGAGGAGAGGGAAGGCGGCCGGCTCGAGAACGTTATCGGAACTCAGCTTCGCGAGGGTCTCAAGGACGTCGATGCCTCGGCGCTGAAGAAGGTCACGATAGCCTATGAGCCGGTATGGGCTATCGGCACGGGCCGGACCGCGACCCCCGAAGATGCCGATGCCGTCCATGCCTATATCCGCAAGGTCCTCTCGGGTCTCTATGGGGAAGCGGCCGCGAAGGCACAGTGCATTCAATACGGCGGTTCGGTAAAGGCCGAAAACGCGGCGGCCCTCATGGCCAAGCCGAATATCGACGGAGCCCTCGTCGGGGGCGCGAGCCTCAAAGCCGATACCTTCGTCCCGATAGCCCGATTCAGGAAATAGTCGATCGCCGTCGTTTCCCCTTCGGGACTTGCGCGACCTCGAGCCTTACGGATAAGATGAGACTATAAGGCCGCTTCCCCTTTGAGCCTGGCCTCGGCCGGGCGACCGCTCGGAAAGGCCGGAACTGACTGTTTGGAGTCGATCATATGGGCATATTAGGCGTTTTCCTCCTCGTAATCTTCATTGTCGCGTGTATTTTCCTCGTTCTCATGGTCATTATCCAGGACAGCGATTCGGATTCGTTGGGCGGAATTTTCGCAGGCGGCAGCGGGAGCGCCTTCGGCTCCCGTTCCACGAATGTCGTCGTGCGCTTTACGTACGTGCTGGGAGCCTTGTTTTTCGCGTGCGCCTTTTCATTGGCGATCATCAACAAATCTTCGGTCGGCAACGTAGAAAAAGCCGCTCAAGCCCAGACGAAGGATACGACGTCTACCGAGTGGTGGAACGCGAAACCCCAGTCTTCCGCGCCCGAGTCCCTGCAAGGCGCGACGACCGGGACGCCTCAACCGGCGCAGCAATACGTCTGGTCCCGAAGAACGGCACAACA
>CAVZVX010000025.1:0-9364 GCA_963778775.1 uncultured Spirochaetota bacterium
GCCAGATTGTTGAGGAGGAGATCGAAAACGACGATCATCAGGAAAAGATTGACGAGGATATAGACCGAGGCCTCGCTCAACTTCGAGCTTTTCCCCTTGAAAAAGACGCGCTCGACGAAATTCTGCAAGCCTTTGACTGCCGACAGGACGCCACCTCCACCCCGGACCAACGCGATTATACTTCGCAGCGACGCAGTCCTCAAGCCTTCGTACCGTCGCGCGCGACTAGTGTCGCGATTGACGACGCACCTGCTCGATGCTAGTCTGGCGAAACTATGCCAGGCAACGAGAGCGCTTCCGCCCAATCCCGGATTATTCGAATCCGAATCAATGGCCTCTGGCGCGAATTCGCCCTGGGGAAGGATCTCACCGCTTCCACCACTTTGGCCTACCTCTTACGCGAGAAGCTGGGCCTCACCGGGCTCAAGGTATCCTGCGACGAGGGCGCCTGTGGGGCCTGCACGGTCCTCAGGGACGGCAAGGCCGTGCTCTCCTGCATGCTCCTCGCGGTAGAAGCCGAGGGACACGATATCCTCACCATCGAAGGCCTGCCCGACGACGACCCCGTCGTCGAGGCCTTCGCCGCTCAGTGCGAGCCGGGCTACGGCACGGCGCTGCAATGCGGCTTCTGCACCCCCGGCTTCGTGATGACCGCCCGCGCCCTCCTCGACGAGAATCCCCATCCCGCCATGGCCGAGATCAAGGAAGCCCTGTCCGGCAACATCTGCCGCTGCGGCTGCTACGCGGCAATAGCCCAGGCCGTCCTCCGCGCCGCCGAGAAGACGGCGGAGCGCGCGCGCCTCGCGGCGAAGGCGGGACCTCCGTGAGGGCGCCCTTCGCGCCCCGCGTCGAGCGAGCATTCCTCGGCAAGTATCGGCCCAAGATAGACGGCCGCGACAAGGCGAGAGGCGCCGCCCTCTACGCCGACGACCTCGCGAACGCGCGCGACTTCCCCGGCCTGCTCTACGCCAAGGTCCTGCGCAGCCCCTACCCGCACGCCCGCATCCTCGGCCTGGACTCGTCGGAGGCCGAAAGGCTGCCGGGCGTAAGGGCGATCCTCCGCTACAACGATCCGGAGGTCGCGGCGCTCAAGAAGACCAACGCCGGATGGACCGACGGGGTCGACACGGTCAGCTATCGCAAGATGATGTGGGGGACCTTCCGCGATCGTTGCGTCCTCGGGGACTACGCCTGCTGGGTGGGCGACGAGGTCGGCGTGGCGATCGCCGCGGAGAGCGAGCGGATAGCCGAGGAGGCCCTGAGGCTCGTAAAGGTCGATTGGGAGATCCTGCCCTTCGTCCTGGACCCGATGGCGGCGATGGAGCCCGGCGCTCCCCTCGTCCATCCCGAAATATCCTCCGATAACGTCTTTCCCGCCGACCCTTTCGGAGGCGGCGACGTCTTCGTCGACAAGGGCGACGTGGATGAGGGCTTCAAGCGGGCCGACCTGGTGGTCGAGGGCAGGGCGGTCTATCACAACGCGACCCAGAACTCTCTCGACAACTGGTGCTGTCTCGTCGAATGGAAGGGCGGGGGCCTGACCGTCTGGTCCAATTCCTACGCTACGGACCAGACGCGCATGCACGTCAGCCAGATGCTCGACCTGCCGCTCCACAAGGTGCGCGCGGTGAGCTCCTACGTCGGCGGCCAGTTCGGCCGCGGCGACACCGGAGACCAGCCATTCTTCCTCTTCACGGCCCTGCTCGCCAGGAAATCGGGCCGGCCTGTCAAGTTCCGGCATACCAGGCGCGAGAGCTTCCATGACTCGCGCCAACCGGCTATCTACGACGGAAAGGTCGGGATCCGCAGGGACGGGACCATCACGGCGATGCAGTACAAGTCCATCGGGAACGCCGGCGCCTACGCCGACCATACGATGTTCGCGCTCAAGTACGCCCCCAAGGAGATCACCGAAGTCGCCCTCGCCCACATCGCCGACGTACGCTTCGAGTCCCATGGCGTGTACACGAACAAGCTTCCCGCCTGCATGATGCGCGGCGTCGGGAATTCGCAGTTCAATCTCGTCTTCGGCCTCATGATAGACCTGGCCGCCGAGAGGCTGGGCATGGACCCCGTCGACCTCTGCGTGAAGAATTTCGGCCACGAGTGGGAGAGCCTCCCCGACAAGAGCCTGGAGCGCGTCCTGGCGGAAGGCGCCGCCCGGATCGGCTGGAAGGAGAAGCGCCACCTGCCCGGCCAGGGCCCCGCGTACGAGGGAGTGAAAAAACGGGGAGTGGGATTTTCCTGCCATCCCGCCTGGCATGCCGAGTGGCAGGAGACCCGCCGCGGCAAGGTGCAGGTAGCCATCACCCTCAATCCCGACTGCACGGTGATGCTCAAGGCCCCCTCGGTCGAGACGGGGAACGGCTCCAACACCTGCAACGTCCTCGGTTGCGCCGAGGCCTTGGGATTCCTCGGCATCGGCGTCGAGGACATACATTGGAGCCCGACCGTCGATTCCGATGACGGCATGAAGGACTGCGTCCAGACCGACAGCGCGGTCTCCTACCTCCAATCGGAGCTGATGGCGCAGGCGGCGCGCGAGCTCAAGGACAGGATCCGCGAGATAGTCGCCCCGGTCCTCGGCGTGAGCCCCGAAGAACTCGAGATAGCCGAGGGCCGGGTCTTCCCGTCCGCCTCGCCCGGGGACGGGATGAAGGTGAAGGAGATTCTCCTCTCCGGCGACCTGGCGCCGATCACGGTGTTCATGAGCCGCCCTCCCCTCGCCGAGAAGACGGGAGTGCCTTACTTCGCCAACTTCGCCGAGGTCGAGGTGGACACGAGCACGGGCCGCGTCGAGACCCTCAAGCTCGGCGGTGATCAACGACTGCGGCACTGTCATGTACGCCTCGGGCGCCGAGGCGCAGCAGGTGGGAGGCCAATGCATCGGCCTCGGAGAGGCGCTGACCGAGGAGGTGATCTACGATGAGGCGACCGGCGTCCCCCTCAACTTCAACTGGATCGATTACCATATCCCGACCATGGCGGACATGCCGGACGTAGAGCCGGTGCTTCTCGAGGTATGGAAGGGCGGCGGGGAGTACGGGGCCTGCGGCATCGGCGAAGGCACGGTGACCTGCACGCCCCGCGCTATCCTGAACGCGATCTACAACGCCATCGGAGCCCGTGTCGACGAGATCCCCGCGACGCCGGAAAAAGTGCTTCGCGCGCTCGGAAAGGCTTGAGTACGGCGCTATGGCGTTAGGCGACTTCGAGCATATCCGCGCCTCCTCCCTGGAAGAGGCCTCGAGTCTCGCCGAGTCCCCGGCGGCTTCGTCCGAAGGCGAGACCCTCGTCGTCGCCGGGGGGACGGATCTCCTCGGCCTCCTCAAGGACAGGGTTCACCCCTCCTATCCGAAGCGCCTCGTCGACCTGAAGGGCATCCCCGGCCTCGACTTCATCGGCGCGGACGAGAAGGGAGCCCGGATAGGCGCTCTCGCTTCCCTCGCCGACATCGCGAAAAGCCCGGTCCTGCGCTCGACCTATCCCCTGGTCGCCGAAGCCGCCCGAGCGGTCGCCTCGCCCCAGATCAGGAACATGGGCACCCTGGGCGGAAACATCTGCCAGGAGCCGCGCTGCTGGTACTACCGCAACCCTGACGACCGCTTCAGGTGCCTGCGCAAGGGCGGCGCGAAATGCAACGCCATAGTCGGCGAGAATCGCTACCATTCGATATTCGGCGCCGCGCAGATGGGGATGCCGGCCTGCCGGTCGGATTGTCCGGGAAACGTGAACATACCGCTCTACCTCGAGCGTATCAGGGCCGGCGACCCGGATGGGGCCGCGAGGATCCTCCTTCTGAGCAATCCGATGCCGGCGATCACGGGACGGGTCTGCCCGCACTATTGCGAGAAGGCCTGCAACCGCGGCGAGATGGACGGTCCGGTATCGGTGCGCGCGATCGAGAGGAGCCTGGGCGACTACATTCTCGAGAACGCCGATCGCCTGATGCCTCCGCCGGAACGGCTGTCGGGGAAAAGCGTGGCCGTCGTCGGCTCGGGACCGGCCGGGCTCGCCGCGGCCTATCACCTGAGGCGATCGGGCCACGAAGTCCGGGTTTTCGAGAGAATGCCCGCGGCGGGCGGAATGCTCGCCTACGGCATACCCGCCTACCGCCTCCCAAAAGACGTAGTGGCCATGCTCATCCGGGCTTACGAGCGCATGGGCATAGCCTTCGAGCCGGAGGCGGACCTGGGCGGAAAGGCCGGATCGCTCGACGAGCTGCGAGTCCGTTTCGACAGGGTCTTCCTCGCGACCGGCGCATGGACGCAAAAGACGATTCCGATAGCGGGCGCCGAGCTCCCCGGCTCCTCCATCCTCGGGATGGGGCTGGACTTCCTCATCGACATCCAAAAAGGCAGGCGAGAGGCGCCGGGCAGGAAGGTTCTGGTGATAGGCGGCGGGAA
The DNA here is from genome assembly GCA_963778775.1 of uncultured Spirochaetota bacterium. Lineage (GTDB taxonomy): Bacteria > Spirochaetota > Spirochaetia > Treponematales > Rectinemataceae > UBA1306. Next base: position 4,407 of record CAVZVX010000025.1, read on the forward strand.
CGTAGCGGTCGACGTCGCTATATCGGCCCTGCGTCTGGGCGCCGAGGAAGTGACGATGGCCTGTCTCGAGGCGCGGGACAACATGCCTGCCTTCCCCGAGGACATCGAGGATGCCCTGAATGAAGGCGTGAGGCTCCTGCCCTCGTGGGGCCCGCGGACCCTGCTTCGTCGAGGAGGGGCGGCGGTCGGCTTGGAGCTCGTTCGCTGCACCTCGGTCTTCGACGCGAAGGGCCGATTCAGTCCGAGCTTCGATCCCGCGCAGACCGCCGCCTTCGAGGCCGACCGGATTCTCCTCGCCATCGGCCAGGGCGCCGAGCTCTCCTACGCGGAAAAGGCGCTGAAGATCGAGCGGGGCCTCATCGTCGCGGACGGGGAAACCCAGGCGACGAGCCTCGCGGGCGTATTCGCCGGTGGCGACGCGACGACCGGCCCGGCCTCCGTAGTGGGGGCTCTCGCGGCCGGCCGCCTGGCGGCCGCGGCCATCGACTCAGGCCTTTCCGACACAGGAGAGCGGCGTCGTTCCTCTCCGCCCCCGGCGGTCTCCGAGCCGGGCCGGCTCGATGGGGAGCTCCGTCCCGTACGGCAGGACTCCCTTCGAGGCTCCAAGCGAGTTTTCGTACCCGCCCTCGGCGCTTCCGGACGCGGCATCTCGATAGAAGATGTAGCGACGATCGAGGGGACGCAGATCGAGAGCGAGGCGCAGAGATGCCTGGATTGCGGATGCGTCGCCGTCAATGCCTCCGATATGGCCCCGGCTTTGGTCGCGCTCGGGGCCGCCATACGGACCAACCGGCGATCCATTCCGGCGGAGGACTTCTTCGCGGCGCGGCCCTTCGGGACGACAGTCCTCGAAGCCGGCGAGCTGGTGACCGAGATCGATCTGCCGGCCCCGGGACCGGGCAGCTCCTTTTCCTTCCATAAGTTCAGGGCCAGGAACGCCATCGACTTCCCGGTGGTGAGCGTGGCCGCGGCCTTCCTCCTCGACGGCGGCCGCGTAAAGCGCGCGAGCATCGTCTTCGGCGCGGTCGCCCCGGTGCCGCTTCGCGCGAAGCTGGTCGAGGAATTCATCGTGGGCAGGGAACTCGACGAGGAGACGGCCGAGGCCGCCGGCTCCCTCGCCGCGCGGGGAACCTACCCCTTGGAGCGAAACGGCTATAAAGTGCAGGTATTGAAGGCTCTCGTCCGCAAGGCGATCCTGGCCGCTTAACCGAGTTTTAACGCTTTCGTATTCATTTCCGAACAGATTCGACCTATAATCCGTCTCATCTTCGGGAAGCCCGAGCGTTTGTTCAAGGAGGCATCATGAAAAGAGTATTCCTTGCCATCGTAGCCTTAGCCTTCGGCGGCATCTGCGCCTTCGGCCAAGCGAAAGCGACCACTGACATGCAGGCCCTGATCGCCGCTGCCCAGAAAGAAGGTCAGCTCACGGTCATCGCCCTTCCCCATGACTGGGTGAATTACGGCGAGGCGATACAAGTCTTCCATGATAAATACGGCATCACGATCAACGAGCTCAATCCTGACGGGTCCTCGGGCGAGGAGATCGAGGCAATCAAGGCCAACAAAGACAATACCGGCCCCCAGGCACCCGACGTAATCGACGTCGGACTCTCCTTCGGTCCCCCTGCGGTGGCAGAGGGCTTGCTTTCGCCCTATAAGGTCAAGACCTGGAGCACGATCCCCGATAGCGTCAAGGATAAAGATGGCTACTGGTACGGCGACTATTACGGAGCCCTCGCCTTCGAAGTCAACGCCGACATCATCAAGGACATCCCGAAAGACTGGTCCGACCTCCTCAAGCCCGAGTACAAAGGCAAGGTCGCGCTCTCCGGGGATCCCCGTACCGCTAATCAGGCCATAATGACCGTCGTAGCCGCGTCCCTCGCGAACGGCGGAAGCCTGACTAACATGGATCCCGGCCTGAAGTTCTTCGACGATCTCAATAAGGCCGGCAACTTCGTCCCGGTCATCGCGGTACCGGGCACGGTCGCCTCTGGCGAGACTCCGATCACTATCCGTTGGGACTACAATGCCCTCGCCAACCGGGATAAGAGCGCCGGCAATCCCAATGTATCGGTGACGCTACCCGAGACCGGCGTCGTCGCCGGCGTCTATATCCAGGCCATCTCCGCCTTCGCGCCTCACCCCAACGCGGCGAGGCTTTGGGAGGAGTTCCTCTACTCCGACGAGGGTCAGATCATCTGGCTCAAGGGTTACGGACACCCGGCCCGGTTCAACGACTTGGCCCGCCACGGGGTGATCCCTTCCGACGTGGCCTCCAAAATGCCCCCCGCCGCCGCATACGCGAAAGCCGTCTTTCCCTCGCTCGATGACCAGGCGGCGGAGAAGCAGGCGATCGCCGACGGCTGGGATAAAGTCGTCAACGTCCAAGTACAGAAGCAGTAAATCGATGAATCCAGCGCCTTCGAAAGAAGGACCGGAGGGGGCGCGCTCCGCGCGCCCCCTTTTTGACTTCGGGCGATGGATAGGACGAATCGGACCTTGGGCCGGATTACTGCCTTTCCTCGTATTTGCCTTCGCCTTCATGCTCCTTCCGGCCAGCTCCATACTCATCGGCTCTTTCCAGGATCAGGGCGGACACTTTACGCTCGCCAACTTCGGCCACCTGCTGAAGCCCAGTATCGTAAGCTCGTATATAGTCACGATACGCATAAGCGCCGTCTCCGCCGCCCTGGGCGGCCTCCTCGGGTTCTTCATCGCATACGGCATCACCATAGGCGGACTGCCGAAATCCCTCCGCTCGTTCATGTCTACCTTCTCCGGAGTGGCCTCCAATTTCGCCGGCGTGCCCTTGGCCTTTGCCTTCATCGCCACTCTTGGAAGGGTCGGTCTCATAACTGTCCTGCTCAGGACCGTATTCGGCTTCGATCTCTACGGCTCGGGCTTCAACCTCTACAGCTTCTGGGGTCTCTCTCTCACCTATACCTACTTTCAGATACCGCTCATGGTCCTCATCATCACTCCCGCCATGGACGGCATGAAGAAAGAATGGAGGGAGGCGACCGAAAGCCTCGGCGCGTCCAGCTTTCAATACTGGCTCAAGGTGGGCATCCCCGTTCTCATGCCGTCCATTCTCGCGGCTCTCATACTTCTTTTCGGCAACGCATTCGGAGCCTACGCCACGGCATACGCGCTGACGGGCGGCCTGATCAACATCGTGCCCATCCTCATAGGGGCGCAGATCAGAGGCGACGTCCTGCATGACCCGAATCTCGGCTACGCCCTGGCGCTGGGCATGGTCATCGTCATGGCTGCGAGCATCATCGTCTATTCCTGGCTCCAGAAATTGAGCTCGAGGTGGGTCAAGTGAAGAGGCGCGCCGGGCTTTCCTGGCTATGGCTCTGTCTGGGAATGATCTACTTCTTCCTTCCCCTCCTGGCGACCTTCCTTTTCTCCCTGCACGGGAAAAGAGGGGTCCTGGGCTTCTCCGCCTACCGTAGAGTCTTCGCCGACCCTCAATTCCTCAGGACCTTCGGCTTCTCCCTAGAGATGGCGGTGCTCACGGTGATCGTCGGGCTGGCCCTGATCGTGCCGACGGCAATCTGGATACAGCTCAAGGTACCGAAGGCCAAGCCCCTGATCGAGATCCTGGCCCTCATGCCCTTCGTCATTCCGCCTATAATCCTCGCCTTCGGTCTCATCCGCTCGTACTCGAAGCCGCCCTTCGCCCTCGTGTCGAGCCCGGCGCTTCTAGTGGCGGGCTATATCATTATCTCTTTTCCCTACATCTACCGCTCGATCGACGCCGGCCTGCGGGCGATGGACCTCCGCGGCCTTACCGAGGCAGCGCAAAGCCTGGGAGCGGGTTGGGGAAGCCTCATCTTCCGCGTCGTTCTCCCGAACCTGAGGTCGGCCCTGCTCTCCGCGATATTCCTGACTTTCGCCATAGTCATCGGCGAGCTGACCCTGGCGGTATTGCTTGCCTGGCCCGCCTTCGGACCCTACATGGCGCTCGTAGGCCGAGACCTGGCCTACGAACCCGCGGCCCTCGCCATTCTCAGCTTCGCCCTCACCTGGGGTTTCATCGGCATCATCCAGGCGCTGACCAGGACAGACAGGGACAAGGGCACTGGCATCGGCGCGGGCGCCCATTGACACAGGAGACGAGCATGGCCTTCATCGAACTAAATGGGTTAGTGAAGAGTTTCGGGCGTCACGAAGTCGTCAAAGGCCTCTCCTTGAGCGTCGAGAAAGGCGAGTTCGTTTCCTTCCTGGGAGGCTCGGGCTGCGGCAAGACGACGACCCTGCGGATGATCGCCGGGTTCGAGACCCCGACGGCGGGGAGCATCCACATCGACGGAGAGGACCTGTCCATGGTCCAACCCAACAAGCGCAACCTCGGGATGGTGTTCCAGAACTACGCCCTCTTCCCCAACATGACGGCGAGGCGCAATATCGCCTTCGGCCTCAAGATCGCCGGGAAGAAGGGCCACGAGGTCGAGGCCCGGGTGGACGAGATGCTCGAGCTCATCCACATGGCCGAATTCGCCGCCCGCTACCCCCACCAGCTTTCCGGCGGCCAGCAGCAACGCGTTGCCTTGGCTCGCGCCATAGCCATCGAACCCAGGGCCCTCCTTCTCGACGAGCCCCTCTCGGCCCTCGACGCGAAGATCAGGGTCAAGCTGAGGGACGATATCAGGGACATACAGCGCAAGCTCGGCATCACCACTATCTACGTGACCCATGACCAGGAGGAGGCTCTCTCCATATCGGACCGAGTCGCGGTCATGAAGGACGGACTCATCGAGCAGATCGGGGCCCCCTTCGAAATCTACAATCGGCCGGCGACGCCCTACGTGGCAGCCTTCATCGGCACGCTCAATGTCATATCCGCGACCGCGATCGACCCCTCCGCTGGCATCCTCGAAGTCGGGGGTCAGGCCTTGAGCGTCGGGAGGAGGCTCGCGTACACGTACCGGGTTCAGGCGAGACATACA
>CAVZVX010000026.1:0-8484 GCA_963778775.1 uncultured Spirochaetota bacterium
CTTCGCCTGTCGCACGGCGTCCTCTCCGGAGGCCGAGAGGCCCACGACCTTGTGGCCGATACCCTCGATGTAGGATTCCAAGGCCAAGGCCGTCAGCGCCTCGTCCTCGACGATGAGGACTCTCTTCGTCTCAGCCATCCGACTTCACTCGCTCGTCGTAGAGCTTCCGCTTGAAGCGGATCAGGTACGAGACGCCGCCCTCCGAGGCAATGTCGATGCTGCCCTGCAACTGATGCCTCACCATCGTAAAAAGCGTCTTCATCCCCATCCTCGCGTCGGCGTCGACGTCGAATCCCTTCGGGAAGCCGACTCCATCGTCCTCGATCCTCAGCTCGACGAAGTCGTCCTCCATCCGCGTCATCGCCAGGCGGATCGTTCCCTTCCGATCCCCCGGGAAGGCGTGCTTCAGGGAGTTCGCCATGATCTCGCTGATGATGAGCCCGCATGGAAGGGCGGTGTCTATCAGCATGGAGATGTCTCCGAGCCGGAGATCGACGCTCACCTTGGCCGGCGATACCCCGTAGCTTTCCGTCATGAGGGCGGCCAGGTCCCTGACGTAGGCGGCCATGTCGATGTTGGACAGGTCTCTGGATTCGTAGAGCCTTTGATGCACGAGGGACATGGCGACGATCTTGTCGATGACGTCCTTGAAGACGGCCTTGGCCGATTCCTCGTACAGCTCGGTGGAATGCAGCGAAAGCAGGGACGAGACGACCTGCATGTTGTTCTTCGACCTATGGTACAGCTCGCGGATCAGGGTCTCCTTCTCCTGGAGCGAGGCACGAACCTTTTCCTCGGCGGCGCTGAGGGACTTGAAAGTATTGCCGACGCCGCGGATCAGGAAGGTGTTGGCGACGACGAAGATGGTGTCCATTAAGAAGATGTTGGCGCTTTGTATGAGCCATGAGTGGAAGCGGAAGCCATGAAGCACGTCCCATCCGATCAAGCCCATCGCATGCAGGACTCCGAAAGCCAATCCCGTCAGGAGGTTGAGGAGGGCGGCGAACATGGCGATTCTCGGGCCCACGAAGAGGCTGCAGATCAGGGTGCTCACCGAGAACCATATTCCGCTTTCGCCTTCCGGCCCGGCGACCGCCAGGGAAGCCCCTCCGATCAGGGAGAAGAAGAAGGCTATTATCAGCGTCTTCGTCTTTATCGATAGGCGAGGGGAGAAGACGACCGCGACATTGATGACGTACGCGGCGACGAGGATCGTTCCGCCCAGGTATTGGCCCTTGGCGAATACGACCGTGGCGCCCGGGACGATGGCCAGGGTCCCGGCGACCGTGCCGGATAGGGAAATGACGTAGAATATGAAGCGTTGCCAGTACTCGATGGTATTCTTTTCGGCCGGGCCGACATAGCGATGGATAATTCGGATGGGAATCGAGGCTAGTTTCCGCAGCATGCCGGCCTCCTCGAATCAGCGTCACCGCATTGGGCCCTATACCCATAGTATACCATACGCCGAACGAAAATCGAATTCGATCGTTTTCTTCAACGCCGGAACGATGGAGTAAAGTCGCGCAAGGGTGCAGCCAGCGGCAGCCCTTCGCATCGCGCGAACTCGGCGAGGGCATCCGCCCCGACCCGCGCGACGTCCCGTGAAGGATATAAGAGGAAAAAGGCGCCTCGACCGCCCGAGCCGCTTTGCTTGCCCCCTAATGCCCCGAGCTCGATGCCCCGGCCCAACAGGCGATCAATCCTCGGATCGCCGAGCTCTTCGACGGGCCTCCCCGCCGCGTCGTCCCCCGACGCGAGCCGCTTGCCGAGCGCGACTACCTGTTCTTCGTCCCCGGCGAAGGTCCGCCTCCGAAAGCGAAGAGCTCCGGCTACTGGAGCCAAAGAAGCGTTGCCTAAGCATCATTCCCTGAGGCTGCGTTTTGACTCGCGGCGCAAGTATGGTTAGTTTTAATTACCAGGATGGGCAAGGCCATTCAAAATGAGGTGCAGCATGAATAAAACCGAGGCGCAGCAGGGATTCCTCAAAAGGGCGTACGAAGGTCATCTCGACCCCGGGCTGTTCTCGATGCCCTCGGCGATGGAGCCCTCGGCGGCGGTTCTCCGCATCGCCGAGGTCTACGATGAGCTCATTAAGGATTATCCGCCCTTAGAGCTCGAGGAGAAGGGCTCGCTTCCCGACGAGCTGATCGCCAAGCTCGGCAAAATCGGCATCTTCGGCCTATTGATACCGAAGGAGTACGGAGGCCTGGGCCTGTCTCTAAGCGAGTACCTCCTCGTCGTCCAGCACATCGCCCGCAGCGACGTGGCGGTCGCGCTCACCCCTCTCGCGCACACTTCGATCGGCATCAAGGGCATCCTGCTCTACGGCAACGAGGAGCAGAAGAAGCGATTTCTTCCGGAGGCGGCGAGCGGCGAGATGATCTTCGCGTACGCCCTTACGGAGCCCAAGATCGGCTCGGACGCCCAGCACATCCAGACGAAGGCGACCCTGTCCGCGGACGGCAGCTATTACGCGCTGACGGGACAGAAGACCTACATCACCAACGGCGGCTACGCCGGCGGCTTCACGGTTTTCGCGCAGATGGACGAGTCCAAGCCGGGCTTCATGGGGGCTTTCATCGTCGAGAGGAAGAGCGAGGGCATCAGGGTGGGCCCCAACATGAGGAAGATGGGGCTCAAGGTGAGCTCGACCACGATGGTCGGCTTGGACGAGGTCAAGGTGCCGGCCGAGAATCTCCTGGGCAAGCCGGGCGAGGGCTTCAAGATCGCGATGAGCATCCTGAACTACGGCCGCCTCGGGCTCGGCGCGGGCTCGGTAGGGGCCATGGAGCAGGCGTTGACCGACATGCGCGCGCGGGCGACCTCCCGCGTCCAGTTCGGCGTGCCCATAGCCAGCTTCGAGCTCATCCAAGAAAAGCTCGCCCGGGCCAAGGCCCACGGCTTCGCTGCCTCGTGCCTCACCTACTTCACCGCCAAGCTCCTCGAGGCCTACCCCCTGCTGAACGTCGCCGAGGAGAGCTCGCACTGCAAGCTCTATTCGACGACGAGAGCCTGGGACAGCCTTTACGATGCCCTGCAGACCGCGGGGGGCGCGGGCTACCTTGCGACCAATCCCTACGAGAAACGGATGCGCGACGCTCGGGTCACTACCCTCTTCGAGGGGACGACCGAGATCCATTCGATATATCCGGCGCTCTTCCTCGCCCGCGACCTCGGCAAGGCGCTCAAGAAGGCCGGACCGATGAGAAAACTCCTTTTGATGGCGGGGGGCGGCCCCAAGGCCGGTGCCATCGCGCGGCTCTTTTCCCCCGAGGAGGGCATTCTCGGGGAGGGATTGACCCTCGCTGCCCAGAATCTGCGCGTTATGCGAAAACAATCGTTGCGGGCCCTCGGGAAATACGGCGCGGGGATTTCCAGCCGCGAGTACCTGCTCCGCCGCTTAACCTCGCTCAGCCTAGACGCGTACGTGCTCTTGGCGTGCGCGGCGCAGATCGACCAGCGACGGCGGGCCGGCGGGGACGTCGCCGACTGCCTCGAGCTGTACTCCTACCTCCTCGAGGAGGCGCGGGCAAACGCGAAGTCGAACCGCGCTTTCGAGGATCGCGGCGTCGAGCGAGCTTCGCGCCGGATAGCCGAGAGGCTGAACACTCAGCCGTAGAAGCCGCGGCCGGCCTTGTCCAGCAGCATGGCCGAAGGCGCGAAACGGCTGCCGCCTTCCTGCTCGAGGGTCCTCAGCGAATCGACGACCGACGCCACTCCGACCGAATCCGCGAAGCGCAGGAGCCCTCCCCTGAAGGGAGGGAAGCCGATGCCGAGGATCAGGGCCATGTCGAGGAAGTCCGGCCGCTCGACGATTCCCTCTTGGAGGCAGAGCGCGGCCTCGTTGATCATCGGGTAGACGCATCGCCGGACGATCTCATCCGCCGAGACGCCTTTACCGTCGCGCGAAGAATATCGCGCGCGTGAATGATAGCGCTCGCGAATGAGCTCCTCGGCCTTCGGATTGACCGTACGCTGTCCGCCGCCGTGCAGGTAGAAGCCCGCCCTCGTTTTCTTGCCGAGGAGCTTCGCCTCGCGGAGCAGCTCGAAGAGCGAGCTCGCATCGAAGGGCGAGCGCGGCTCGACGCTGGACTCGAAAGCGGCGGCGAGGCTCTTGCCGACCTCGGCCGCGATGTCGATACCGATCTCGTCGAGGAGGGTGAAAGGGCCCATCGGCATGCCGAAGCCGAAGACGGCGCGGTCGACGGCGTCGTAGTCTATGCCTTCCTCGACCATCAGGGCCGCCTCGTTGAGATAGGCCATCAGGATGCGGTTGACGAGAAAGCCGGGAGAATCCTTGACGACGACCGGCGTCTTGCGCAGCGTCTTGGCGAAGGCCACGAGGGTCGCGATCGTGTCGGACGAAGTCCGCGGGCCCGCGACGACCTCGACGAGAGGCATCCTGTTCACGGGATTGAAGAAATGGAAGCCGCCGAAGCAATCGGGCCGCTTGAGCGCCGAGGCCATCGCCGAGATGGAGAGCGACGACGTGTTCGAGGCGAGGACGGCCTCCTCGCCGACCGCCTCCTCGGCGCGCGCGAGGGCCGCGCGCTTGACGTCGAGCCTCTCGACGATCGCCTCGACGACGAGGTCCTTGCCCGCGAGGTGGCCGTAGTCGGTCGATCCGCTGATCTTCAGCATCTTGAGGCCGACCTGGCGCTCGTCGATTCTCCCCGCCGCCTTGAGCTCGTCGTAGATGCCCTTGGCCGACTGGAAGCCCTTGCGGACGAAGTCCCACTGGAGGTCGACCATCGTGACGGGTATGTCGCGGTCGCTCATCAGCCACGCTATGGCGCCGCCCATCACGCCCGCGCCGAGCACGGCGGCCGACGACACGTTGTGCGGCGTACCCGAAATCGGAGCCGCCTTCTTGAGCTCCTCGCCCGCCGAGTACACGCGTATCAGGCTCTTCGAGACTTCGGTCGCGGCCAGTCGGGAAAAGGCCTCGCGCTCGATCCGCAGGCCCCGCTCGAGGCTGCCGCGCCGGGTCCTCCGCAGCACCTCGAGCGCGGCGGCCGGGGCCGGGTAGTGGCCGTGGCCCGCCTTCTCGATCGACGCGCGGGTCCGCCCGTATACCATCGCCCTGCCGACGAAGGTACCCTCGAGGAAGCGCGTGCCGGCTTTTCGCTGCTTGCGACGCGAGAGGACCTGCTCCCTGGCGCGGCCGCCGAGGATGCCGTCCTCGAACCTCCGCAGCCCGTCCTCGAAGAAGGCCTTCGGGTACAGCGCGTCGACGAGGCGCATGCCTAGCGCTTTCTTGCCGTCGACCGGCCTGCCGCTCGTGATCAGGGTTAGCGCGCCGACGAGCCCGCAGAGCTTGGGCGCCCGCTGAGTGCCTCCCCAGCCCGGGATGATGCCCAAGCCCGACCTCGGGGAAGCCGAGCGACGTCTTGGCATCATCGCTCGCGACTCTGTAGGTGCAGGCGAGGGCGAGCTCGAGGCCGCCTCCGACGCAGGCGCCGTCGATGGCCGCGATGCTCGGGAAGCGGAGGGCCGCGATGCGGCTCATCAGCTCTTGTCCCAGCCGCGATTTTTCGCGCGCTTCCTCGGCGCTTCCCAGGCTCATGATCTCCGCGATGTCCGCCCCGGCGATGAAGATGCCGCTCTTACCGCTCTTGAGGCAGAGGAGGCGGATCGAGTTGTTTTTCTCGAGCTCGTCGAGGACCGCTGAAAGCTCGGCGAGGACGGCCGCCGAGAGCTTGTTCACCTTCTCTCCCGGGAGGTCGAAGACGAGAGTCGCGACGCTGCGCTCGTCTACCGTCAGCTTGAAGGCGCCCATATCATTCCGCCTCGAGGAGAAAGGCCGCGCCCTGGCCGCCGCCGACGCAGAGAGTCGCCAGGCCCAGCCCCTTCTTTCGCCTGCGCATCTCCTTGAGCAGGTGGATGACGAGCCTGGTGCCGGTCATGCCGACCGGGTGCCCGAGGGCGATGGCGCCGCCGTCGACGTTCATGATGGTCCGGTCGAGCTCGCCGACTGGCGTGGCTTTTCCCAGGTACGTCGCGGCGAATTCCTTGGATGGGAAGGCCCGTTCGTTGGCGATGATCTGGGCCGCGAAAGCCTCGTTCATTTCGATGAGCTCGATGTCCTTCATAGTCGCTCCGCTGCGGTCGAGCAGCTTCGAGGTGGCGTAGACCGGCCCCAGGCCCATACGCTCGGGCTCGAGCGCGGCGTAGGCGTAGTCCCTGAGATAGCCCATCGGGCGGTAGCCGCGCTCCTTGGCCCGAGCCTCGGACATCAGCAGGACCGCCGCCGCGCCGTCGGTCACGGGGCAGGAGTTGCCGACCGTGACGGTCCCGGCGCGGCGGTCGAAGTAGGGCTGCAGCTTCGCGAGCGCCTCGATAGTCTGGTTGCGCCGCGGGCCTTCGTCCGTGTCGACGGTCTTCGCGTAGTCGGGCGGCAGGGGAATGGGCAGGATCTCCAGGGCGAAGACGCCGCCGTCGATCGCGGCGACCGCGAGCTTGTGGCTGCGCAGCGCGTACTCGTCCTGCTCCTCCCTCGTGATATGGAACTCGCGCGCCAGCACTTCGGCGGTGAGGCCCATGATGAGGCCCGAAATCGGATCGGTGAGTCCCTGCTGGAGGCCGATCTCGGGTTTGAGCAGCGAGAGCCTGAAGCCGAACAGGACCGAAAGCTTCTCGGCGAAGGTTTTCGCCCTCGCGAGGCGGCCAAGGAAGGCGGCCATGCTCTTCTTGAAAAGCAGCGGGATGTTCGACATCGACTCGACGCCGCCGGCGAGGACTATCCGCGCTTGGCCGGCGAGTATCTTCTCGGCGCCCGAGCTGATCGCCTCCATCCCGGAGGCACAGTTCCTGTGGACGGTGTAGGCGGGCGTCCGTACGGGAATGCCCGCCTTGAGGGCGATGACGCGGCCGATGTTGGCCGAGTCCGACGGCTGGGCGACGTTGCCGATGATCACCTCGTCGACGTCCCCGGCGGGGAGGCGCGAGAGGGCCAGGACTTCCTTGACCGCGTAGGCGCCGAGCTCGGAGGCGGAGACCTTGTCGAAGACCCCGCCCGCCTTTCCCATCGGCGTCCTCACGCCCTCGACTATCGCTATCCTTTCTTTCATCCTTTTACTTCCCTTCGTACAGCCCGTCGATGACGGCCTTGTACTTCTTCTCGATGATGCTTCGGCGTATTTTCAGGGTTGGCGTCAGCTCTCCGCCCTCCACCGAAACGGGGCTCTCGATGATCGCGAACTTCCGCACCTTCTCGCAGTGATGGAGGTGGCTGTTGACGCCCTCGATGAAGTTGCCAAGATCGTCCTTGAGCCACTGGCTCTCGAGGAAGTCCCTGTCCGCGAGCTTGGCGAAGCCGTGCCGAGCCTTGAACGCGGGCAGCTTCTCGAAGTCCGGGAAGACGAGGCAGGTGGTCATCTCGCGGCCGTCGGCGATCACCATCGCCGCGTCGACGAGCTCGTACCGCGAGATGGCCTGCTCGATGGGGATCGGAGGCACGTACTCGCCCGTCGACTTTTTGAACAGCTCCTTCTTTCGCCCGGTGATCGTCAGGAAGCCGTCGGCGTCGATGATTCCGAGGTCGCCGGTGCGGAGCCAGCGCTCCCCTCGCTCTTCGTCGATGACCGCGCGCGTCGCCTCGGGGTTGTTGTGGTAGCCGCGCATGACGTTTGGGCCCTTGGCGAGGATCTCGCCCTCGTCGCTTATCCGCACGCTGACGCCGGGGTAGGGCTTGCCGACGCTGCCCGTCCGGCTCGCCCCGGGGCCGTTGACCGCGAGGACGGGGGCGGCCTCGGTGAGGCCGTAGCCTTCGTAGAGCGGGGCGCCGAGGTTCTCGACGAAGCGCGCGATGCGCAGGCTCAGGGCGGAGGCTCCGCAGATGAGGTACTTGAGCCGCCCTCCGAAGGCGGCCGCGAATTTCGAGTAGACGAGCTTTTCGTAGATCCGGTCGAGGGGCGCGGCGAGGGGATTCGGCCCCTTCCTGCTCTCCGCCCTGCGGAAAGCCGCGCGGGCGATGAGCCCCTCGAGGCCCTTCTCCTCATCGACCCGCTCCTTGATCTTAGCGTGCACCTTCTCGAGGATTCGCGGCACGACCGTCATCACCGTGGGCCTCACCGCAGACATGAGCTCCCCCGAGGTTGGCGACGTTGTCGGCGAACCAGACCGGGACGCCCCCGCCGAGGTCGAAGTAGACGACCATCCGCTCGAACACGTGGGCGAGGGGCAGGGCCGAGAGGGCGATGTCCTGGTCGCGCATCATTGGGAAGATCTCGGCCGCCGCGAGAACCTGCGAGACGATGTTCCCCTGGGTGAGCTCGACGCCCTTGGGCAGCCCCGTCGATCCGCTCGTGTAGACGACGGACGCGATGTCCTCGGGCTTCACGCGCGAGATCATCCGGATTATCCGGCCCGGCTCGGCTTCTTCCATGGCGGCTCCCCGCGCGATGAGCTTGCGGAAGAAAGAAGGATCCAGTCCGGGGTCGTCCTCGTTGAAGGCGATGATCTTTTCGAGGGTCTTCCCGT
>CAVZVX010000027.1:0-10965 GCA_963778775.1 uncultured Spirochaetota bacterium
TATCGTCGAGGCTCATGGTGCGCCCCCCACCTCGATCACGTCACCTAACGGTGACGATGTGAGTCGTACTGGAGTCCGTATTCGCCCCCCAGGCGAATCTGGGTGCTGCCGCCAGCGGGGTCCGTACCCCGGGCTGGAGGCTGGTGGGGTTCAGCTCCCCCGGCATGAGAACCTGAGTGCCGTTCGCGGAATTGAGGTCGGTGAGGTAGACCTGCCAGCCGTCGAGCTCTACCCGGGCGTGGAATCCGGGACACCACCCCGGAGGCGCCCATGAGCCGCAGCGGCCGGGCGCGGCCGTCGGCCACCGCACTGTCCAGGGTGGGCTCCCGGCCGATCACGTAGTCGGCGTCGACCTGGCACACCGAACCGTCGCCAAGGATCAGCACCCCGAGCGGGGGCCGCGTGCCCTTCTGCCGGATCTTGGTCAGCTGGCCCATGCTGATGCCGCACACGGCGCAGTAGCGCGCCTCCGGGTGCCGTTGAGGACGTTATACATGAAATGCGGTTGTATCTGGGCCTGGAGGGCGCGGTATTCAGCGTCTTCCCTGGCCCTGAGAGTGGCATTGGCGATCGCGTTGTCGATGACCTGCGCGGCATAGCTGGAGAAGGACGCCAGCTGCGTCATCTCGAGGTCGGTAAAGACCCGGCTCCGCCTTCCGAATACGCAAATGCCCTCGAGCCTTCGCCCGCCGGAGAGCGGAAGCGCGAGGGCCGATTTCAGGGAAGGATCGATGCCGCTCGCGGCGAGCGTTTCCTGCGCCAGGGCGGCGTCGCGGATCAGCAGTGGCCGAATGTGCTCGATCGGCGCGCCGGATCGCCTCGCTGGTTCGTCGCCGATCCCAAAGCCCTCCGCGGTGCAGGCGCGGATGAGAAGGTCCCAATCGGAAACGGGGGAAAAGCCGGACCACGCATACCGCGTAACGCGACCGTCCTTGAGCAGGCAGATCGCCGAGCACTCGGCCGCCTTGTCGCGGAGCAGGGCGTCCGCGACGATGGCGAGGATGCGGTCGAGGTCCGGCGCCTCCGGGATGGCTTCATTCACGTCCCCGAGGAGGGAAGTCAGGGTGTCCACGTTCGTTTTTAACCGTGCGGCGAATAAGTTGATATGCTCGGCCAGGGACCCGAGCTCGTCGTGCCCCATGGGCGCGACGCGCGACGAGAAATCGCCCTCCGACATGCGTCCGACGGCCCGATCGACCAGCGAGATATTCGCCAGTATGGAGCGGGTCGTGCTCAGGACTCCCGCGATCGAGAACGCCATCACAAGAGCGCTCATGATTCCGTAAGCTACCAGGGCGCGGGACTCGGCGAGGACGGCGCTCTGCTCGAGGAGGCTGACGAAGCGGTCGAGGTAGCTCTCGAATATATTGCCCAGATAGAAAGAGGCGTAGCGAACGTGGTCGAAGATAGAATAGAGCGACTCATCCTTGGAGAGTTGCAGCCAGATATAGAGATCTTCGGAGCTATTGTACCTTTTTCGGATGAGATTGATATCCGATTCCAATACGTCGAATTCCTGATAGGCACGGGCGCTCAGAGTATCGGCCACTTTATATGAGGACCGCAGTTCCTCGTCGGTCAGGAGCTCGAGAAGGGCGGGATCGGCCATGAACGCGGAGTAGTCGGTACGGAATTCCGCGACGGAGTCGGCCCATTCCTTTTCCGTCGCAAGTCCCCCGGGAGTGAGGATGACTCCCTGAAGAGAGGAATACAGGCGGGGGCTGAAGAGGCCGAAGACGAGGTCGATCATGAGCCCGTGGGCGCGCCGCGCCTGGGCTATCAGGCGTACTCCCCCGTCGAGCGCCCCCCGCATCGCGGCTATATGCTGGTAGGTTCGAATCGATATGGCGGTGACGAAGAGAAAGCCCCCTGCCACGAGGAGGACGAGAGCGAGGAACTTGGTTCGAATCCGCACATTCGAATTATAGCATGTCCCCGCGAACGTCGCACGGGAAGTAAAGGGCGCGGCGATAGTCCTCGGGCGTATCGATGTCGCGCAAGGCCCCCGGGCCCGCCTCCACGAGGACCGAGGCCTTGCCGGCCAGGAAATCCTTCATTTTACCTCGCGGCTCGAGAACGATCATCTCGGGTACCCACGCAGCCGGCAGGAGCACGGGATGCCCGCATCGGCCTTCATGCGCCGCTATTACCGCAGACTCCCCTCTCGGGGCCGGGCCGCGGTACAGCCGCTCGGCCCGGCATCTCGCTAGGGCGCCGTACGTGCCGCTGCCGATGAAGGGCATATCGGCGTGGGCAATGAAGAAGGCCTCTCCCTCCACGAAGGGCAAGGCCGCCTGGATGGAGCCGAGGAGCCCTTCTTCCCATCGCGGGTTTCGGACGAGGAGAAGCCGACCGCTTTCCCGCGATCGGCGGTAGGGATCGGTTTTAAAAAGCGAGGTCACGCTGGCGGCGCCGTTGCCGACGACGAGGAGGACCCGACAACCCGCATCCAAGGCGGAAAGGACCGCCGCTTCGATTATCGTAGACCCGGCGAAGGGAAGCAGGGGCTTGAGGCAACCCATCCTCGAGGAAGCTCCGGCGGCCGGGACGACGCAGTCGAACATGCCTCGACTATACATCTTCCTTGGATCGAGGCGCTATTTCAGCGTCGCCCTCTTTTCCGTCACGAAGGCATCGAGGCGCCCTATCTCGATGCGGACGCGCTCCGGCGCCGGGCCGCCGATGAGGTCGCGGCGGGCGATGCATGCATCGAGGGCCAGATAGCGGGAGAGCTCGCCGGGATCCACGCCGACCCAAGCCGGATGGAGTGCGGCGAGGCCCTCGGCGCCGATATCGGCGATGACGGCCCCTACCGCTGGCGAGCGACCCAGCCTGGAAGGCCCCGCCGCGGCCGCTCGCGCCTCCACGAGCTTGCGCCCGGCGGCGTAGGCGGTGCGGAAGGGCAGGCCCCGGAGCACGAGGAATTCGGCCGCGTCCGCAGCCCAGAGGCAGCCGTCCTCGGCGGCTTCGCGCATACGCTCGGGCTTCGGCTCGAGAGCCCGAACGAGGCGGGCGAAGGCGGCGGCGCAGGAGCTCGCCGTGTCCCCCGCGTCGAAGACGAGGTCCTTGTCCTCCTGGAGGTCGCGATCGTAGGCGAGAGGCAAGCCCTTTTGCACGACGAGAAGCGCTATGAGGTCGCCGTAGGCGCGACCCGATTTGCCCCGAATGAGCTCCGCGGGGTCCGGGTTGCGCTTTTGAGGCATGACCGACGAGCCCGTGGAGCAGGACTGATCCACCGCTACGAAAGCGAATTCGGCCGACGCCCAGAGCACGATCTCCTCGCAATAGCGCGAGAGATGCATGAGCAGGGTCGCCGCCGCGGAGGCGAACTCGACGCAGGCGTCGCGATCGGCAACGGCGTCCATCGAATTGCGCGAAGGCCGGGAAAAGCCGAGGGCTTCGGCCGTTCCCGCGCGATCGACGGGAAGGCCCGTCCCCGCCAAAGCGCAGGCGCCAAGGGGACTCTCGTCTGCGCGCGCGTCGGCGTCCTCGAAGCGGCCGTAGTCGCGCTCGAGAGCCGCGCACCAGGCCATGAGATGATGGGCGAAGTTCACCGGCTGCGCGCGTTGCATATGGGTATAGCCGGGCATGAGGGAAGCGACGTTCTCCGCGGCGAGCTCGCAGAGGGCGGCGATCGCGTCGAGGAGGAAGCCGCGCGCCTCCTTCGAGGCCTTGCGGAGCCAGAGCCGAAGATCGAGGGCTACCTGGTCGTTGCGGCTTCGGCCAGCATGCAGACTGCGCCCGACGTCGCCCATCCGGGCCGTCAGCTCGGACTCGACGAAGGAATGGATGTCCTCTGCGGTCGGGTCCACGACGAGACTGCCTTCTTCGGCCCCGACGGCCAGGGCGGCGAGGCCGCGGCCGAGCTCGTCGGCCGTCGCCTGCGGAAGGATGCCCTTGCGCCCGAGCATCGCCGCGTGGGCGATGGATCCCTCGAGGTCTTCGGGCAGGAGGCGCCGATCGGTGGAAGTGGAGGAAAGGAAAGCGTCTATCGCGGGATCGAGCCCTCCGGAGGAACCGAGACCCGAGCCCGACGCGGAAGTGTCCCACAGCTTCGCCATATCAGTCTCCCGCGGTCGCTATATAGCCGCCTTCGCCGGGTTTGGCACCGGCGGGGAGGGCGGCGCCGTCGGCCTTGATCCTCGCTTCGAGCCTTGCGCGCACCTTGGTGGGCAGGCCGAAAAGATTGATGAAGCCTTCCGAATCCTTGTGCGAGAAAAGCGGTCCCGTAGTGAAGCTCGCGAGGCTGGCGTCGTAGAGCGAGTAGGGAGACTTCATCCCGGCGCTCGCGATCGACCCCTTCCAGAGCTTGAGCCTGACCGTACCGCAGACTTTTCTCTGCGTCGAGTCGATGAAGGCGCATAGGGCCTCGCGGAGGGGACAGAACCACTCGCCCTCGTACATCGTGTCGGCGAACCTCTGGCCCACCTGGACCTTGAAGGCGAGGGTCTTGCGATCCAGGCAGATCTGCTCGAGCTTTGCATGGGCCTCCATGATGACGCTTCCCCCGGGGGTTTCGTAGACGCCGCGCGACTTCATCCCGACCACGCGGTTCTCGACCATGTCGAGGATTCCGCATCCGTGCCTGCCCGCGATGACGTTGAGCGCTTTAATAAGGGAGACGCCGTCCAGCTTCTTGCCGTCGATGGCGACCGGCACGCCTTCCTCGAAGTCGAGGCTCACGTATTCGGGCTCATCCGGAGCCTTCGAGGGCGCCGTCGTCATCTTGAGCATGCCCGAGTCAAGCTTGGGCTCGTTCCAGGGATCCTCGAGGTCGAGACCCTCGTGGCTTATGTGCCAGAGATTATCGTCGCGGCTATAGGAGTCGGACTTCTTCATCGGCACGGGGATGCCGCGCTTCTCGAGATACTCTATCTCCTGCTCACGGCTCGAGATGTCCCAGATCCGCCAGGGCGCGATCACCTCCATCTCGGGGGCGAAGGCCTTGATGGCCAGCTCGAAGCGCACCTGATCGTTGCCTTTGCCCGTACAGCCGTGGGCGATGGCGGAGCAGCCCTCGGCAAGAGCCGTCTCGGTCAGGCTCTTCGCTATGAGGGGCCGCGCGGCAGAGGTTCCGAGAAGGTAGCGCCCTTCGTAGTAGGATCCCGATTTGACCAAGGGCCAGAGATAATCCTCGACGAATTCCTTTTTAAGATCCTTGATGATAAGCTTCGCGGCGCCGGAGGCTATGGCCTTTTTCTCCAGGGAGGCCCAGTCGCACTCCTGGCCGACATCGCCGCAGACCGCGATGACCTCGCAATCGTAGTTCTCTTTGAGCCAGGGAACGATTACCGTGGTATCGAGCCCGCCTGAATACGAAAGGGCGATTTTCTTCTTCATGCCATTCTCCTATTCTCCAAGGCCTCGCTAGGACCATGGTAATCTGGAAATCGAGATATCGTGATTGGGGAAGAGTGTCAGCGACGACGGAAGCGACGGGATGAGGAAAAGCCTGCCGATGCGATCACGAAATCTCTCCTTGATACACGCCTGCGGAGTCAGAATACCCGCAGAAAAGCCATTGGTCAATAGCGCTCTGCATTTTTATGCATTCATTCAGGGGAGAATATGCAAAGGACGATTTGACTCTCGACCTGGCTCGCATATATCATTATTCATGCTCCTCTACGATCGCTCGGACGGTGAGCGCGTGCGTGATCTTCGCGCCTTCAATGCCATCTTGCCCTATGTCGTTCGAAATCGGAATGAAGCCGCCGTTTTCATGTCGAAGGATATCGAGATCGAGTCGGCGACCGCTTATATCAGGAGGAAGAACGGCGAGCCCGATGGAGAACGCTATTCCCTTTTCGGCCTCCTGATCGCGGCCGCGGTGCGTACGATAGCGCTAAAACCCAGACTCAACCGATTCGTGCACGGGCGGGCCATTTATCGACGGAAGGGCATATCCGTTTCGTTCATCGTCAAGAAAGCGCTCACCGAGGCCGCGGCCGAGGCTACGGTAAAGATCCGCTTCGAGCCCACGGACCGCATCGGCGATGCCATGGAAAGAATAGGCGCCGGCATCGAGGCGAAGCGGGGGGCCGTGCCGGGACCCGACGACCGGGAGTTCGACCTCGCCCATCGCTTTCCCCTCGGAAAGGCGACAGTCACAGGTCTTTTCAGCCTTCTCGACCGATTCAACGTGGCGCCAGCCGCCATGATAGAGGCCGATCCCCTGTTCACGTCGGTCTACGTAGCCAACCTGGGGTCGATAGGCCTCGACACTCCCTATCACCATCTCTACGAATGGGGAACCTCGAGCTTATTCATGTCGGTGGGCCGAATATTCCAGAAAGAGATCCACAGGCCTTCCGGAATGGAACTCAGGCATTTCGTGAACGTCAAGTTCACCGTAGACGAGCGCATAGCCGAAGGCATCTACTTCGCCCATGCCGCCGCCCTATTCCAGCGCCTCGTATCCAAGCCGGAATCCCTCGAGCTTCCTCCTGACTTATCGGAGATCGAGGATTGACGCCTTCTATCTCAGGGCCCGCAGCAGGGCCAGCGAAAGGGCCAGAATGACGAGGGCTGCGGCCAGGAAAGCCCACCAGGGAATGGGGGGGGCTTCCGCGGGCCAAGGCTTGATGGGCTCGGGAGAGGGATTGGCGGCCTCCAGATAGCCGCATTCGGGACAACCCCGGGCGAAGTCGTCGGCCTTTCCGACATAGGCGCAGCGTGGACATTTGACCGAGGAGAAAAAACGCCCGCAATGAGGGCATACCCGCGCGTCTTTCCGCACCTCGACGCCGCAGCCTTCGCAGAAATAGCGCGGACGTTTCAGGTAGCGTCCTTCTTGGCCCCGTCGCCGGCCGTGGATGCCGAGGAGGTCGAGGTCCCGACCGCGTCGGGCTTGGCCGAAGCCCCTTCTCGCGCGACACCCTCATGAGAGCTATTCTCGCTCGCCTTTCCATCGCTATCGGCCTTTCCCCCGGCCGATTCGCTCTTCGAGGAGAAGGACTTCCTGCTGTCGTTCTTATAAAACCCCGAGCCCTTGAATATGATTCCCGTACCTCCGTTGATTTTGCGCCTGACGGAGTGGCCGCAACTGGGACATACGGTGAGCGGGTCGTCCGACATGCTCTGAAAAACGTCGAAACCCGCTCCGCAAGACCTGCACTCGTACTCGTATGTAGGCATGAAGACTACCTCGATGCGTTAATTATGTATCGATAATATACTGAATATGCTCCATCGGCGTATAGTCGTCGCCCCTTATCGAATCCCCAGCCTCGCTCCGACGCGCGCGAAGGCGGCAAGGGCGAAATCCACGTTTTCCTCGGAATGGGCTGCCGATAGCTGCACGCGGATACGGGCCTTGCCGCGCGGCACGACCGGATAGGAAAAACCGATCGCATACACCCCTTCCGCCAGAAGCTCGGAAGCCATGGCTTGGGCGAGCTTCTCGTCGTAAAGCATCACGGGGCATATCGGATGGACGCCGGGCCTCAGGTCGAAGCCCGCCGCCGCCATCCCTTCCCGGAAGCGGAGGGTATTGGCCTCGAGCCTATCGCGGAGCGCCGTCGACGAGGAAAGGATCTCCAGGGCGCGAAGCGTGCCTCCGACGATGAATGGCGCCAGCGTATTCGAGAAGAGATAGGGCCTGGCCTTCTGCCTCAGGAACTCGACTATCTCCCCTCGGCCCGCGACGCATCCGCCCGAGGCTCCGCCGAGGGCCTTCCCGAAGGTGGTGGTAATTATATCGACCCGTCCCGAAACGCCGCGGTATTCGGGACTGCCCCTCCCCGTCTTGCCGATGAAACCGGTGGCATGGGAATCGTCGACCATCACGAGGGCATCGTAGCGCTCGGCGAGCTCGCATAACGGCTCGAGTCGGGCGATATCCCCATCCATCGAGAAGACTCCGTCCGTGGCTATCAGCCTGAGCCGGCGATTCGCCGCTTCCTTCAGGCAGCGTTCGAGCCCCTTCGCGGCCTTGCCCGTCTCGGGATCGAGCTCCTCCACGTCGCGCATGTCGCCATGCTTGTAAATCCATCGCTCGGCCTTGCAAAGGCGGATGCCGTCTATGACGGAGGCATGGTTGAGACTGTCCGTAATGACGGCGCAGTTCTCGTCGAGGAGGGGCTCGAAGACCCCGCCGTTGGCGTCGAAGCACGACGAGAATAGGATCGAGTCTTCGGTTCCGAGGAAATCGGCTATCGCGCGCTCGAGCTTTTTATGGGGGCTCTGCGTGCCGCAGATAAAGCGCACGCTCGCCATCCCGTAGCCCCACTCCTCCAAGGCTCGGGCCGCGGCGGCTCGGATACTCGGGTCGTTCGCGAGGCCGAGGTAGTCGTTGGCGCAGAAGTTGAGCGCTTCCTTTCCATCGACTACGCGCACTCTGGCGCCTTGCGGCGTCGCGATTATCCGCTCATCCTTATAAAGGCCTTCGGCCCGAATGTCCGCCAGCTTGGTCTTGAGCTCGATCTTCAGTCTTTCGTACATCGCCATCCTCCGTGGGGCCCGGAATTAGGACGAGGGTCGTCCCTGCTTTTCCAATTCCTGGAGGATAAGATCCATATCCGCTTCGAGGCGATCCAGGCTCGCCTCCGCTTTCGCGAATATGCTCGGCTCGGCCATGGCTTCGACCTCGTGCATGGGCTCGGACCGCGCGTCCGCGCCTATCCTCTCGAATGGAGCGGAGAGAGCCTCCGCGAGAGTCGGTCCCTTCGATACGGCCGCTCCGCAGTAGGGGCAATAGCGGAAATCCGAGAGGATGAGGCTGCGACACGAGGGGCAGAAGCGTACGTTCATCGACGCCTTATAAAAGGCTCGCGGCCAGTTCGGCGAGCTCCGAGCGCTCGCTATGCTGGAGCGTGACATGGCCGAAGATCTTCTGGCCCTTGAAAGCCTCGACGAGATAGGATAGCCCGTTGGAATTGGCGTCGAGGTACATGTTGTCGATCTGGTAGGGATCGCCCGTGAGCACGACCTTGGTCCCCTCGCCCGCCCTCGAGACGATGGTCTTGATTTCATGGGGCGTCAGATTCTGCGCCTCGTCGACGATCATGTACTGGTTGGGAAGGCTCCTCCCGCGGATATAGGTGAGCGCCTCGATCTCGATCATCCTATCCTTGATGAGCTGGTCGACGCTCTTCACGTTCGGCCTCTTGTACTCGGCCAGGATCTGCTCGAGGTTATCGAAGAGCGGCTGCATCCAATTGGCCATTTTAGCCGATTTCTCGCCCGGCAGGTAGCCTATGTCCTTACCGACGGGCACGACCGGGCGGGTGACGAGCATGCGCGCATACTTCTTGTCCTCGCAGACGCGCTTGAGGCCAGCCGCGATCGCAATGAGAGTCTTGCCGGTACCCGCCTTGCCCACCAGGGTGACCAGGCGCACATCGTCGTCGAGGAGGAGCTCGAAAGCGACGCGCTGCTTCTCGTTGAGGGGCGAGATGCCCGCAACAGGAGAATCCCATTCCGGCAAGGCGAGTATCCTCCCCTGCCTCGCGTCCCCCTTCGCGAGGATGCTTTGTCCCGAGGCCTTGTCCTTTAGGAGAATGAACTCGTTCGGGTAGAGCCTTTCCTTCCAGGGCAGTTCGCCGGTGCCGCCGAGGCGCGCCAGCGCCTCGGCCGAGGAATCGAGTTCCCGCATGCCCTGATAGAGAGTCGCGATATCGACCTTTTGCTTCTCGTAGTCCACGGCCTTGATCCCGAGAGCGGTCGCCTTGACTCGCGCGTTGATATCCTTGGAGACAAAGAAGACCTGCCTGCCCTCGGCCTGGAGGGCATAGGCGCAAAGGATGATCTTGTTGTCGTTGCGGTCGAGCTCGATGCCCGGGGGAGTCTTCTCCGGAAGACGGAGCGATACCCTGAGAGAGGAGCCATTTTCCAGTTTGACGCCATCGTTGAGGTTTCCCTTTTTGGCTATGCTGTCGAGAAAGCGTATCGCGTCCCGCGCGCTCTTGCCCCTCTGGTCGGGATAGGTTTTAAGACCATCGAGCTCCTCCAGCACCTCGAGAGGTATCACTATCTCGTTGTCTCGGAAGGACATGATCGCTTCGGGATAGTGGATGAGGACATTGGTGTCTATAACGAACGTTTTAAATTTCCGTTCTTCATCGGCCATAAGACTGCCTTTCCCCTTATTTTCAGCCACGGTATAACTATAACACATCAAGGCGGTGAAATGGTTCACAAGAGAGGCTCTTTCAAAATGCGGATGTATTTTGAAAGAGCTATCATAAATTGCTCGTCAAGCGAGGCCTTTTAACCAGCGATCACGCTTTCTTTACCTTCAATCCCAACTTCTCTTCCATTGCGTCAAAATCTTTGTCGTTGTGAATCAACTCTAGGTCATTCTTGATGCAGAATGTCGCAATAAGAACGTCAATTGTCTTTCTTACTGTGATTCCAGCTTTCCTGAGGACTCTATAGTTCTGAGAAGCAGCCACAGCAATCTCTCTTCCAACGAGATCGCGATATTCCAAGCTGTCCATTATTCGTTTGGCTTCCAGATATTCTCTTTCATCTCGGAATCCCTGGAGAAATTCTGCGATGATGAGGTCACCGGTAACGATGCGGTTTCTTGCGAGTTCAAGATCAAGCAAGTCAGTATAAGGCGCGGAAACGCCTCGAAAATAGTCGATCCATGCCGACGTGTCCGCCAGAATCACTTGTCGGTTCTCATATCTTCAAGATTGCCTTCCCAATTCAGCTTTCCCCTGAAATTCCGGATCGCCGACTGATTCTTCAGCGAGATCAGCAGTCGAAGAGCCTCCTCCACCGTCTCCTTCTTGGTCTTGAGTCCCGATAGGTTAAGAGCTTGATTCATGAGCTGGTCATCGATCACGATGTTTGTCCGCATAGAGCCTCCATGTGTATCGAATCAAATATATATACACATTGAAGATTTTTCAAGATCCTCTTCGCTTCTCCGCCCGAAGGGTCCGCAAAACATTGAGTTTCAAGAACCACATTGTTTGATGTAAGCTGAAATTCCCGGAAAGAATCAGGGGCAGTTGA
>CAVZVX010000028.1:0-9097 GCA_963778775.1 uncultured Spirochaetota bacterium
ACGACGGACAAACAGTGCGGCGACAAGCGACTCTCCAGCGCTGGCCGTAGGGTTTCAATGTCCGCCGCGGCGGGCTCAGCTTGTGGTATATGGCCGAGCGCCAGGTGCATGAGTGTGCGCTTTGCGCCTACCAGTGCTCGTAGACAGCGGGAGCATCTTCCACAATACACGGACACCACTGTCGAGTTGGTTCTGGGCAATCTATCGCATGAGCCACGATAAAAAAGGGACACGCTGAACGAAGCACGACAGAACCATCTACTGTTTGCGCATGTGCTCGATGAGCATATCGTCCACAATCGATATCACCGACGTTATTCCGAATCGTGCTACGCGAACCGGAGTATCGATGGAAAATGCCAGTCCTAAAACCGGAATGTGAAACGTATGCACGCGCGAATTTTCCATACTTGTTTTTCTAGAAGCAACTTCGTCAATATTAAACTTTTTTAAAGATCGCCTTTTTTTGCGGCAATTCAAACCGGATAAAGAAGAAAGTATGCACAAAACATGATCGAATTCGAAAAACTATCGGATAGTTCACGGTGCGTCGAAAGCTTCCCTCAAAATGCTCTAAATAAGCCGTTTCTTGCGGCAAACTATCGGATAGTTTTAAAAATATTGAATATGAATTTCACTTATCGGTTCTTTGAATTACTTTAAATGCTATTGTCCGAGCGAGAAACAGCGGAGTAATCTTCTCTTCGATTCTTGATTATACCAATCATGCTCTACAAGTTCTAACCGGTCGATTCTCTCTTTTCCTATTTCATATTTTCTGTTTTCATCGATCAGGCGCATGAACTTTTCCGGATTCTTCAATTTTTCCCTGAACCGGCAAAATGTTATATGGGCGAAGATAACGAACGAATAAATAAACGATAACCGTTTTGAGCCTTGAAGAGATTCAGGCAGAGGTGAAGGCCGTCCGTCGTGAGCGACACGTACGGTGAATGTCGTCCTCGATACTAATATCTGGGTCAGCTTCCTCATCGGCCAAAACTTGGACGAGATGGAGGACCGCTTCCTCCTGAACGATATCCATATCCTCACCTCCGAGGATCAACTCCACGAAGTTCGCGAAGTTATCGCTCGTCCTAAGTTCGCTCGGTACTTCAGCACTGTAGAGCAGGATCGCCTTGAAGAGTTCCTCGTTAAGACGGCGCTGCCGGTTAGTTCTTCCGAGAAGATCGAGTTATGCCGAGACCCCAAGGACGACCTTCTCTTGGAGATCGCCAGTGCAGGAGATGCTGACTACTTGGTGACCGGCGACGAGGATCTTCTCGTCCTCAAGGCAATCAAGCGGACTCGGATAATCCGCTTAGCCGAATTCCGAGCTCTCCTAACCGAAGGCTCGAATCCTTAGATCAAACACCCAGACGCCTCCTCGCTCGCGCGCTTGTGCATACCGTATCCCGCCCAGCTCCACGCAGGAGTTTTTGATACTATAGCGTTCGTTGATCGGAACAGTCTTCGGCCTATAAGACTACGGGTTTTATGAGATACTCAACGGCTTGAAAATCCAGGTTCTTTGACAAAATAAGACAGGAGAACATCGAGAACCTTGGCCACCACTATCTTCGCGCCCACCACCGTGAGAACGAGCACCGGGCTTTTGTGGACGACTCCTACCGAGCTCAGCTCGCCCAGCTCCAGGAGCGCCTTACCAAGGCGGCGCACATGCTGGCTGTCGTTCAGGCACGCAGGACGGGCCGAGAGGGCAAGCCTCAGTGGTCCTAAGACTCCAAAGGAGGTATGGTATGACCGGGAGTTATCCAATGAGCGTTCAGTACGTCGTCAATGACCAGGGACAGCCTGTCCAGGTCCTCCTCGACATCGCCGAGTACGAGGAGCTTCTCGAACGGATCGAGGATACCGAAGCTCTCCATATGCTTGAGGAGATGAAGCAGACTCCTCGGGAGTACATGTCCTTTGAGGACCTAACGGCTAATCTCGGCATTCATGTTTGAGCTGAAGATCGACCGAGGTGTCGAACGATCCCTCAAGAAGCTACCGCAGGATGTCGCCATCAACCTTCTCAAGGCTATGAAGGAGCTCACCGTCGAACTTTTGCCGCATGGCTGCCCAGCTCCGACGAGCTGAGAAATAGCGAATACCGTTCCTTAATCGGAACGGCCTATCGCCTATAAGGCCACGGGTTCTATAGCATGTGAAAAGGCTTGGGAGGCCAGTGTCTTTGACAGCGTAGAGAAGGGCACGAGAAACGATCGTCCACCTTGATTCCCATCTAATCGTTTTCATTGGATAACTTCTTTAGAATCAAGGTCGAGAGGGACACAGGGATCACAGGACGGACGATTTATCCTAAGACGCCTGTCCCTGGCTTCGAGCAAGGACTCGCGATACACGGATTTATCGAATGTAAGACCGCTGTAGACCTGGTTGGGCGTAAGTCCGTTCAAGGCATGGTGAGGTCTATCGTTGTAATCCTCGATAGCGGCGGCGATCGTCTGGTTCACGTGCTCGAGGTCGAGCACCGGAGTACGGAAAATATACCGGTACTTCAGGATCTTGTTGACGGCTTCGATCATGCTGTTCGAAAATGTGACATCGATACGGGCGACGAGCTTCCTGATCGGCGTATCTTCGAGGTAGGCGGAGACAAGGCAGTTGTTGTTCTCCGGCCCGCCATCCATGATGAGGTCGATATGCTTCTGTGGCGACGACGACAGACTGGCGAAGGCCGACTTCAGGAGCTCGGTAGTCCGAAAACCCGAGATGGAGTCTCCGCCTTGCCAGGCGATAATCCTTTTCGAATAGTTGTCGAGAATGAATTGGAGATACGACTTTTCATGGGATTCGGTCGTAATGATCGTCGCGTCTAAATGCCAGGCCTCGTTGGGAAAAGAAGCGACTATGCTCCCCCGCTTCCGCGACCGATGGACGGACTTCCGGCGACTAAACCCAAGAAGTTTTGCGTATCCGGTTATCGTGGCGACGCTGGCAGAGACGATTCTTTCATGGATGAGCTTCCAGGCGATAGATGAAGCGGGCCAGGAAGCGAAGTCAGGATTGAGAAAGGTTTTCTTGATCGCCCTGAGTTCCGAAACCGTGAGCTGGTGGGGGGTAGGACCGTCGACAGCGGTCAAAAGGCGACGAAAGACAGAGTTTACGTCCGCATGACCAAAGCGAGAAGGAATGTAGGGGAATGCTGAGAAGCCCGAGAATCTTGGATTTCGGCAACGACGACGACAGTCTAAGGACGAAGGCGACAACGGACTGTTTGATCTCAGGCGACTTGACCTTAGCGAGTTCGTAAAAGGGTATCCCGAGCGAACGGACGAAGGACGCGATACGGAGAACTGACGCTTCTCTTCAATCCCCACGCAGGAGGAGATGGCCTCGATCCTTGATGGCATCGACTCCCAGCGCGATCGCGCGCTCTTCGAGCTCATGTACTCCTCGGGCCTTCGTATCGCCGAGGCCCGCTCCCTTGAGCTCTCGGACCTCAAGCTCGAGGAGCGCATGCTCCTCATACGCGAGGGCAAGGGCAAGAAGGACCGCTATGTCCCATTCAGCAAGGTTGCTCAAGGCCACCTCGCCGCCTATCTCCACGGCGATCGCCGCACGCAGCTCCGAGACCTTAATCGAGACCAGCGCAGCTACCTCATCCTCGGCTACCACGGCAAGATGACCTATGCTTTGGCCTCTAGCAAATGGAAGGCGGCTCTCGACGAGGCCGGCCACGAAGGCAAGCTCTACACCCTCCACTCGATCCGCCACGCCTGCGCGACCCACCTCCTGGAGAACGGGGCTTCCGTCCGCTACGTCCAGGAGCTCCTCGGGCACGAGTGTCTCAACACAACCCAGCGCTACACCAGGCCGAACACCGACCGTATCAAGGCCGTCTATCGGACCTACCATCCCAGGGAGAACGAGCTGTACGAGGAACTCACTGAGGATTACCGCCAGAAGGCCTTCGCCCTCCGGGATGAGCTCATTCGGAACAAGGAGGCTCATCGGCTGAAGGTGCTTCGGTCCCATGGTTCGGCCGCTACTAAGGACTTGTTATCGTGAGGAGGAGAATGATGTATACTAGTCCTATGAAGAGCGTGAAGATCGTAGTCGAGAAGCACCCGGACGGCTACGTGGCCTATCCTCTCGGGATGGAAGGCGTGGTCGTCGGGGAGGGCGATACCTACAACGAGGCCCTGGCCGACGTCCAGTCCGCAATCAAGTTCCATATCGAGACCTTCGGGGATGATACGGTCCTTGAGCAGTCTCCCGTTCTGGAGGCCTACCTCGCGGAAGCGGTTGTCTAGGTGGATGTCTTCCCGAAGGACGCTCCCAAGCGCAAGGTCGTGAAGGCGCTTGAGGCCTTGGGCTTCACGATTGTGCGGGAGCGGGAGCACATTGCTATGGTTCGGGACAACGGCGACGGGACGCGGACGCCGCTCACGATGCCCAACCATCCGACGATCAAGGGCGCCACGCTCCGCGCCATCCTGACCCAGAGCCATATCAGTCGCGAGGAGTTCTTGGCTGCATACGAGAAGGTGTAGGCCCTATCCGTCCTCCCCATTGATATCCATCGATCCTCTGAGCTATCAGAATGCGAGTGGTCATAGACCGTGATCACGTTGGGATCCATGAAGACGGGTATGACCGAGGCGAACGAAATCCCGTGCTTCCGCCGATTGAGGGTATCCTTGGTCGCGTCCCATTCGAAGCGCATGAGGCGTATTAAGCCTCAGGTATAAGGTAGTCTTCATGCAGGCCATTATCAGCTTCATCGCTACTGTCATCATCGAAGGGCTCGACCTTCTGGCCTTCCACCGGGACTGCATTCGGGACCTCTTTGTTGCTACTGTGTTGATCGGCGGCGTTGCCTTCCTCATCTCCCTCGCCGCCAATCGCCGACCTGATCTACCTCGGCGTCGTCCTCCTCTGGAAGGCCCGTTCTACTCCCGAGACCTCGGCCTAGGCCCCGCCGAAGACTTGATCTTTCCACTTCAAACTCCCGTGACGCTCCTTCCTTGCGGCTCTCGAGCCGAAGGCTCGGAGGACTAGCGATCCCCCCCCATTCTCCTCGAAGCTGGGACCCGTGCATTGTGCGATGCGAGGATCGGACAGACTCCTCCCTGGTGAGTCCGAGATTCTCAAATTCGGTCGGATGGGAAGTAATGGAACGCTCAAGGCAACCTTACCACTGGGCGGGAAGGAAGGACTTCAGGTTCTCCTTCGTGGCGACGTCGTAAGGTAGATAGTTCATCGGGCTGAGTTCGAGGGCGGAGAACCAATCCACGGCAGTCTTCAGGGCCAGGGCTCCATCCCCCTCGGCAGGGTAGTAATGAAGGGAGTCGATTACGCCCTTTCCCACGAGGTCGAGGCCGATGGCGCATGCCCCCGCGGCCGATACGACTATGTCGGGCCTTCCGGACTGGGCGAGGGCGTCGGCTATGCCGAGCGCGGTCAGGTTGTCGTCCGCCGAATAGATGCCGACGAGCTCCCGTCCGTGGCGGTCGATCCAGCGCCTCACGAGAGCCGAAGTCTCGGCTCGACCGAAGTGGCTGTGCTCAGCCTCCAGCCTCTTCATGGAGGGAGCGACCTTGGCCAACTCGGTCGAGAAGGCCCAGGTCCTCGAGTAGTAGGCGCTCGAACCGGGAACGTGCTGGACAATGGCGTAGCCGCCCTTCCCTCCGAGGCGGCTGGCGAAACGGCGGGCAAGGGCCCTCGTCTGGGCCCAGTCGTCGGGCCCGGTCCACGCGAGGCAGTAGCGGAAGCACTCCGGGGCCGGGATGGTATTCGCGTAGATGAGGGGGACACGGGCGCGATAGGCGATCTCGGCGGCCTTCGATCCGCCCGTCGCGCTGACGGCGGTGATGGCCAGGAAATCCGGCCTCCCGGCGACGGCTTCGCGCACCCGCTCCACCTCAAGATCGGTATCGAAGTCCGAGTGGCTGAAGGAGACGGCCACCCCGAAAGTCGCGGCCACCTTCTCCGCGCCTCGCCGAAAGGCGTCGTAATAGGGGTGCTCGCCGGCAAGTACGCAGGCGACGTGCTTGCCCGCGGGGCCGTCCCCTCTCGACTGGGGCTGGGGCAGCTTCTCTACGCCCCAGCCGGCGTACTCGTAGGCGTACCAGCGCCGCTCGTCGTATTCGTCATAGCCCTGTGGTTTCGCGGGGGAGGGAGGTATGGTCTTTCCATCTGCCGACCAAACGACCAAGGGCCTGCCGTCAGAGGCCTTGAGCGAGGAAGTATCGATGGTCCGGAACCGCCCGACCTCGGTCTCGAGGGCCGCTACCGAGTCCGCGTTCTCCGACCCAAGCCGCGAGAGCTCGGCGACCGAGGTGTTGACCTGATGAGCCGCGGCCGCCATCTCGGCTAACGCGTCCGCATTCGATCTGGAGAGTCCTGCGGCACCGGCCACCAGGCTCGAGACCTCCTCCGCCCGGTCGTCGGCGGCCTTCGCCTTCTCCTTGAGCGTGGAAGTAGCCTCGCGGATCGAGCCGACCCTATCTCCAAGCCGCCCGGCCTCGCCGACGAACCTGGATATGCCTTCGGCCATCTCGCCCATCGACGAGGCGACCGAGCTGATCCCGGAGCCGAGGCTCGCGAAGGCGCGCTCGGAGTAGAGCGCGAGCGTGGCAGCCTCGGCCGCCTTGGCTTGGGCGGAGGCTAGGGAGCTGTAGATGGTCTTCGTGTTCGCCGCCGTCGACTCGGCGAGCTTGCGGATCTCCCCGGCGACGACCCTGAAGCCTCTGCCGCGGTCACCGGCGTGGGAGGCCTCTATAGCCGCGTTCATCGCCAGGAGGTTCGTGCGCTGAGTGATGTCCTCGATCACCCGCGAGACCCGCTGCACGTCCTCGACCGCTAACACGATATCCTTGAGGGAGGAATTCGCGGCCGCTATGGCCTTGCCGCTCTCGGCCGCCGACCGCTCGAGGGTCTCGGCCGCCGAGCGCTTCTGTCTCATCTCGGCATCCATGGCCAAGGCCGCGGCGGCCATCATGGAGAGAGCGGCCGCAGAGGACTCCAAGGCCTCGGACTGAGCGTCGACACTGGTGGACGACTCCTGCGCGGTCTCGCGGATCGCCTCGAGCTTCCGCTCCGCGAGGGCCATATCGTCCCGGAGCCTCGAGCCGTTGGCCTCGAGCGAGTCCAGGGAGGCGGCCATCTCGTTCATGGTAGCCGAAAGCTCCTCCGCCTCGGTCGCAAGGCTCAAGCTCCCCTCGGCATCGCGCTCGGCAACCTCCTTGACCCGCTTCACTACGTTATGGAGCTTCGCCAGGAAGGCATTGAACTCCCTGGCCGTGCGCCCCGCCTCGCCTAGGCTACGCACGGGAAGTCTCGAAACTAGATCGGCCTCGCCTCTCGCCGCGTTGCCTATCCCCGCTTCGAGCTCGCGCAGCTCCTTGCCCGGGCCCAGAGCCAAGTAGGCCCCCGCCGCCGCCGCCGTACCGCAGGCCCCCGCCGACCAGGCTAGGGCCAGCCCTCCCGTACCGGAGAGAATAAAGAGGAGGGAGACCAGGGAAAAGCAGGCGGGTACCCCGCAAAGCAGGACGGCCTTTGCGGAGAATGGAATCGAGCGAGACATAGACGAACCTCCAGGGCCATGTACGCCCCAAACAGTCTAGAGGGGTACATGCCCTCGGGGGACCGGCGAAAAAACAGGGACCGCGACTCTAGCCGCGGCCCCGAGAAAGCGTAAATCAACTATAAGCGAAGGGTTGTATCACCACTGGGGCGGGTAGAACTTGTCCACGTCGGCCTTGGTGATGATGTGCTGGGCGAGGTTCTGCCGTAGCGGCATCTTCTTGCCGTTGAACCAGTCGGCTGCATATTC
This sequence comes from uncultured Spirochaetota bacterium, assembly GCA_963778775.1. GTDB lineage: Bacteria > Spirochaetota > Spirochaetia > Treponematales > Rectinemataceae > UBA1306. Next base: position 7,808 of record CAVZVX010000028.1, read on the forward strand.
ACGCCGAGGGCGCCGTCGCCCTCGGCGGTCTGGTAGGTGATGCCGAAGAGCTTGCCTTCCTTCACGAGGTCCATGCCCTGCTTGGAGTTGCCGGCGGCTACGACGACGACGTCGGTGCGCCCGGCCTTCTCTAGGGCCTGGAAGATGCCGAGTGCCTGGGCCGAGTCGTCGGCCGCGCAGATGCCCTTAAGATCCTTGCCGTACTTCGTAAGCCAGTCGGAGACGAGCTGCATAGTCGTGTTGGCGTCGAACGTGGCCGGGGTCGGGGAGGCGGCGGCAAGAGTCTTCACCTCGGGGGCGTAGGTGGCGAGCTCGGAATCGGGCCGTAGGAGCGGGCGAAGTAGGGCGAACCGCCAGGGGCGTGCTGCACGTAGGCCACGCCGAGGGTCTTGGCGCCAGGGTTCTGCTTTCGCATCTGGTCGGCCCAGGCCCTTGCGAGAAGGCGGAACTGGCCGAAGTCGTCCGGCCCGGTCCAGCCGAGGGAGTAGTTAAGGGCGGCCGCGTCGGGCAGGGTATTGAAGATGTGGAGGGGGATGCCGGCCTGGTTGATCTTGCGGGCCTGCTGGACGGCACCCTTGGCGTCGAGCGGAATGAGGAGGATCATATAGGGCTTCTCGTTGATGGCCTGGTCGATCATCTGATCCTGCACATCCTTTACCCAGTTCGGAGAGAGCGCCTTGAACTGCATCTTGTAGGCATCGGCTACTTTTTTCGCGCCATTGATACACGCGGTAGTCCAGGGGTGATCGCCGTGGACGATGAAGATGACCTTCTTGCCGATTGCGCCGTCGGCTGGCGATTTCGGCAGGTTGGTCGGGGTGACGTTCCAGCCGGCCCACTCCATATCGTACCAGTGGAGAGGATCGATCTCGGGAAGGGCGTTGGGATCGGCGGGGCGCTTGGGTACGGCGCGAGTGTCGGTCGACGGGGCGAGCAGCAACTGGCCGTCGGCGGACTTGAGAACGCTGGTATCGACCTTAAGCGAGGCGGCCAGGTTTGCCTTCTGGTCGGCGGTCTGCCCGAAGCAGGGCAGGGCCACGATCGCGAGGATCGCCAGAGCCGCGACAATGAGAATGGATCTTTTCATTGCATCTCCTCCTTGATAATTATCTCCTGACGGTAGCGACCCTACGGGCAACTCCGGCACGGGAACACGGGATCGGGGGTGAGTTCAGGCCTTGGCCCTTGTCTTCCTCGCTTCGAGCTCCTTGATGAGCTCAGATCTCTGGCCCAGGGTCCTCTCGTGTTTGTACACTGCGTAGGCCTCGTACAACACGACGTAGGCTAGGA
>CAVZVX010000029.1:0-5655 GCA_963778775.1 uncultured Spirochaetota bacterium
GCGCTCAATTGCGTAACCTCGCAGTCGGCTCGTGCCATCGTCGGTCGACTCGGGGACCGCGCGCCCCGGGCTCACCGGCCCGAGGACGCGCAAGGCCCCGTCGACTATTTCGCCTTGTGCTCGTCGAAATACTGTTGAAGCTTGGGCATTATGGAAGCGATGTAGTCCTTGGCCGACGTCTTGCCGTTCCAAACGGCGTCGATCCCGGAGCTGAGGATGTCGTCCAATCCCTGGTAGCCGTTGAAATAGTACCAGGGTACCTGGATGGCGTTGTGCATCGCGTAGTCGATGACCGCGGTCTTGTACATGGCGAAGGGCGGCCTCGGGGGATGATCGGCCCACTCGCGCATGGCAGCCTCGTTCGCGTACCACTTGGACATGACCGGCATGAGGATGCCGCCGGTGATGGTCGACCATTGATTCTTCTCGTCGGCCCACCATTTGATGAAGGTCATCGCGGCGTCCGCGTTCTTGCTGGCCTTGAAAATCCCGAAGGGGGCGCCGGTGTTGTACGTTACGGCCTTCTTCATCTTGGGCAGGACCCCGACGCCGTAATCGAGACCGTCCTTGAGGGAGTTGTTGAGCGAAACGCCCATCTCCCACTGGCCGGAAGTCGCCATCGCGATCTTATTGGTGAGGAGGGTCAGGTCGAGGCTGGGCATAGCGGCGTCGTCCGCGACGGACGGGGCGACCTTCTCCTTGATGTAGAGATCGGCCAGAGTCTGCATGGCCTCGATCGACTCGGGCTTGTCGATGAGCAGCTGTTTGCCGTCGGGGCTCATGAGGCCGCCGCCGTTGGAATAGGTGACGATCGGCCACATCCACCAGAGTCTGTTGAAGTCGGCGCCGTACTGCACGATGTTCTTCGGGTCGAATCCCGCGTCGTTCGGGGTCTTGCCGTTCTTGTCCTTCGTGAGCTTCTTGGCGACGTCGACGAACTGCTTCCAGGTCCAGGCCTTGTCGGCGGAGGCGGGAGGATAGGGTATTTTCGCCGCGTCGAAGAGCTTCTTGTTGTAGTAGAGGAGAAGGACTTCGTTACCCGAGCTGTAGCCGACCGGCTTCCCCTTGTAGGTGAAAGTCAGGGACTTGAGCGGAGCCGCGTCGGCGGGATACATGGTGCTCACGTCGGCGAGGAGGTCGGCGGCGGCGAACTGGATCGCCATGGCTTCCGAGAGCTCGGTGCAGTCGGGCAGCTGTCCCGCGGCGGCCATCGTGTTGACCTTGGTCTCGTAGCCGTCTCTGGGGATGGCGATCATCGTGACATGGATCTTATCCTGCGAGGCGTTGAACTTATCGATGTTGGCCTGGACGCCCTGGGCCTCGGACTCGGTGGTGTTGTACCAGCACATGTAGCTGATCTCGGTTTTTTGGGCGACCGCGAAGCCCGCGAGGACGAGGGTCATAAGGGCGAAAACAAGGAACTTCTTCGAGAAAGTCATTCTGCTCTCTCTCCTTCAAATCGATCCCGACTGACCGCAATGGCCAGTACCGGCCCGGGGGCTCGGTCAGGGTATCGGTAATCGGACATCTGTGCGTTCGAATGCCTTTCGGCTATAATCGCCGCACCCGACGGCTTGCGGTATCGGGGTTTGCTTTCCCTGGTGGACCTCGATACTGCGGCTGTTGGCCTTAGCCGAATCGGCGAAGCCGATTCGGCTTTGCAGTCTTGGCTCGAGCCCAAGACTCAATGGATCCCTAGTCGACTCCTGCCGGCTAGGCGAGAATTGCCTCCTTCTCTTCTTATCTCTTCACCTCCTTGCACGATTCGCGGACTATCAAGTCGATCGGGTATTCCAACCTCACGGGAGGCAGGGCTCCGCCCTCCAGGCGCTCTAGGACGCGCTTGACGGCCGAACGGGCCATATCCCGCGAGTAGATCCTCATGGTCGTGAGCGGAGGCGACGTATGCCTCGCGAGCTCGGAATCGTCGAAGCCGACGATCCCGATATCCTCGGGGACCCTGATTCCGCGCTTGGCCAGGGCGGAGAGAGCCCCGACGGCAAGGAGATCGTTGGCGCAGAAGACTGCCGTGATATCGGGGCGGCGCTCGATCAGGCAGGTCATCGCCTCGTAGCCCGCCTCGGCCGACCAGCCCTTGCCGCCGTAGGCGAGACTTTCGTCTTCCGGGCGGCCGTCGCCCGTCCCCCCCATTTCTTCCCTCCACGCGGTAAAACGCACTCGCGCCGATTCGAGCCCCAGAGGGCCATTGAGTATGCCGATGCGTTCGTGCCCGAGGCCGCGCATGAAGCGGACCGCCTTGCGGACCCCCGCGCCGATATCCATCGTCACGCAATCCAGACGCTCGCGAATCGCCGTGGGCGCGAGCAGGGCGGTGGGCACGCCGGAGCGCTCGATCAGCTCGAGGAAGGCAGGGTCGCGCGCCTCTTCTACGACAAGACCGTCGACCTTATCGAGAAAGCTCTTGAAAGCCGCCACCTCTTCGGAGTTGCCGTCGTCGAGGTAGGAAAAGAGCATGTGCCTTCCCGATCGGACGCTTTCTTCCTCGATGCCGGCGAACACGTCGAAATAAAAGGCCTCGGACGAAATCGGCTTCCGAAGCGATCGTTCCTTGCAAACCACATACCCGAAGGTGCCCTTGGAAGGTTCGGGGCGCGCCCCCGCGATATCCTGACGCCCCAGGACGAAAGTCCCCTGCCCGATCTTCCGATCGAACAAGCCGCGAGCGGTCAAGGCCTGGATCGCGTTACGGACCGTAGTTCGGCTCACGTCGAGTTTGATGGATAGCTCGCGCTCGGAAGGTATTTTCGAGTCGTTCGGCCATTCCTTGGATTCGATCTTGCCCAAGATGTAGTTTTGGACTTGCGTCTGCATCGAATCCTGAACATTACGCCTAATGGTATCTTGTGGTTCCATATTTCCTCGGACTAACGAAGGTATTGATACCATAAGTAACCATAATAAACCTGAATCAGGGGCTGTCAAGATATAATTTAGGTATTTATGCATTTCTACTGGACAAAAACAAACAATGGGAGAACAATTGGTCTTAATTGGTTACTGTTAATGGTTGGGAGTACTATGAAAGCCAGGATAATCCTCGATCGAGACTACAAAGTCGGACAAATCGACAGAAGGCTCTTCGGTTCCTTCATAGAGCATCTGGGGCGAGCGGTGTACGGTGGCATCTTCGAACCGGGCCACCCCACTGCCGATGCGCAGGGCTTTAGGCGCGATGTCCTGGCCCTCGTCCGGGAGCTCGGCGTCCCGGTCGTCCGCTACCCCGGCGGCAACTTCGTCTGCTCCTTCGATTGGGAAGACTCGGTCGGCCCCGTCGAGGCCAGACCCAGGCGCCTGGACTTGGCCTGGCGCAGCGTCGAGCCAAACCTCTTCGGCCTCAACGAGTTCATAGCCTGGGCCAAGGAGGCCGGAACCGAGGCGATGATGGCCCTCAATTTCGGCACGCGCGGCGTGGACGCGGCCCGCAACCTGGTCGAGTACTGCAACCATCCGGGAGGAAGCTATTGGTCCGATCTCCGGATAAGCCACGGCTTCCGCGAGCCGCACGGAATAAGGCTCTGGTGCCTCGGCAACGAGATGGACGGACCGTGGCAGGTCGGCCAGAAGACCGCCGACGAGTACGGTCGGCTGGCCAACGAGGCGGCCAAGGCGATGCGCCTCTTCGACCCCTCACTGGAGCTCGTGGCCTGCGGCTCGTCCTTCGCCGCCATGCCCACCTTCCCCGATTGGGAGGCGACCGTGCTGGGCCATTGCTATGAGCAGGTCGATTACCTATCCCTCCATTCCTATTACGAAAACCGGGCCGGCGACCTGCCCGAGTACCTCGCGGACTCGATAGGGATGGGAGAATTCATCGACTCGGTCGCGAGCGCCTGCGATTTCGTGAAGTCGAAGAAGCGCAGCCGCAAGACGATGATGCTTTCCTTCGACGAGTGGAACGTCTGGTTCCATACGAACGCGGATGACAGACACGCCGATCCCTGGAAAGTCGGCCCTCGCCTGCTCGAGGAGAGCTACACCTTCGAAGACGCCCTCGTCGTCGGCTGCCTCCTCTTGACCTTGCTGAAGCGGGCGGACCGCGTGAAGATCGCCTGTCTCGCGCAGCTGGTCAACGTCATCGCGCCCATCTCGACGGTAGAAGGGGGGCCGGCATGGAAACAGACCATCTTCTATCCCTTCCTTCATGCCTCGCGTTACGCCCGAGGCCTCTCCCTCGACCTTCGCATTGAAGCGCCGACTTACGAGAGCCGCCGCTTCGGGACCGTACCCTATCTGGACGCGGCCGCGACCGTCGATTCGGCCGAAGGCGAGATGGCCGTCTTCGCCGTAAACAGGTCCCTCTCGGAAGCCGTCGAGGTAGAGCTCCGCCTCGGTGGCTACGAGTCATGGTCGGTAAACGAGCAGATCGTCCTCGCGAGCGCCGATCCCAAGGCCGTCAACACGGCCGCGCGACCCGACGCCGTGCTGCCGCGGCGCATCGCGGACGGCGCCAGGATCGAGGGCGGCATGCTCCGAACGAGGCTCGAGCCGCTATCGTGGAACGTGATCAGGCTAAACGCCCCGCAGAAATAGGAGAGCCTGGCCTAGGAGCCCTCGTCTCCGCTACGCGGAGCCCTCGTCTCCGCTACGCGGAGCCGGAGGCGAACCAACGTACGACGCCCACTTTATTCTTGGCATCGTTGAAAATCATGCCGCCGTTCCAATATTCGAGCGCCGCGATCAGGCTATTGCCGCCGTCCTCGTCGTCGCTCTCGGGTCCGCGATAGCTTGCGAGGGCGAGAAACGCATCGAAATCTTCTTTATATAGGGCGGTTTGCCGCTTCCGGAAGAACTCGTTCCAATCGTCGAGCCGGATGAAGCCCTGGCCCTCGTCCTCCACGATGAAGCGAGCGCGCTTGCGCAGGTCGTACCAGACGCGGAGGCGCTTGGAAGAATCGTTGCGATTGCCGTGCTTGATCCCGTTCTTGATGATTTCCGAGAGCTGCTGCTCGAGGAGGTTTCCCTCCTTGAAGGCGATCGGGCAATCGGCCAGCACTTGGGCCGTGAACTCCCGAATCTTCGCAAAGTCGCTGGGGAATTCGGCATAGCGCATGCCCTGAGCATCGAAAAGCTCGTTACGCTCGTCTACGATGAGCTTACGGATTATGAGTCGCTTCACGGTCGCGCCTTCCCGACCGCGTCATCGCTCGGCGGCGACGGATCTTCATGCATGAGGCTAAGGATATTGGACATCCTCAGGACCTTGCGCGGCGTGCCTCCGACCCCGGTAAAGCGAAGCTCGCAGCCGCGCTTCCTCGCTTCCTGGAGTATCCGGATGATGGCGCCTACTCCCGTGCTGTCGAGATAGTCCACGCCGGAGAGGTCGAAACGGAGCCTCCTGTTCCCCTCCGCGATATAAGAAAGCATAGCCTTCGCGAAAGCGGGTGCCGCGTAGAGGTCACAATCGCCTTTCATCTCCACGTTCTCGAAGCCGCTGGAGTCTCGGGCATGAACCTTCCATTCCATATAGCCCATGTAGCCGATTCGCGGCTCGAAGGACAAGATCCGGCCGAGTTAAAAGTCGATATCTCACCGGCGGCTAACCGAATCCTAATGCGCGAGGCAGAGACTTCATCATCATGATAGACACAAGAGAAATCGGCGGCTCCTCGTCCGCGCTGTTCGAAAAATCCGGAA
>CAVZVX010000030.1:0-11200 GCA_963778775.1 uncultured Spirochaetota bacterium
AATTGGGTCTATATTGACACTTTCCTGCAAAATGTTAGATAAGTGTGTGTCTTTTAAGAGCTACCCGCCCTTGAAGGAACTCTCACCATTCCCGAGGTCGCGATGCCCTACAAGTCCGTCGTCCTGGTAAAGCAAGTACCTGACACCAAGAACATAACCGGCGAGGCGATGACGCCCGAAGGCACGATCAATCGGGCCGCCCTGCCCACCGTCTTCAATCCCGAGGATTTGAACGCCCTCGAAATGGCCCTCCAGGTCCGCGACCGCGAAGGGGGAGAGGTGACGGTCCTGACGATGGGGCCGCCCTCGGCGGCGGGGATCTTGCGCGAGTCGCTGTTCCGAGGCGTCGACCGCGTAGCGCTCCTGAGCGACAAGCGCTTCGCCGGAGCCGACACCCTCGCTACCTCCTATGCCCTGGCCTGCGCCATACGGAAAGTGGGAGACGTGGATCTCGTCTTCGCGGGCCGGCAGGCCATCGACGGCGACACCGCGCAGGTCGGGCCCCAGACCGCGGAGAAGCTCGGCATCCCACAGATAACCTACGCCGAGTCAATCGTGAGGCTCGAGGGCCGATCGATCGTGGCCCAGCGGGCCCTCGACCATGGAACCGAGATGGTAAAATGCAGCTTGCCATGTCTCCTGACCGTCGTTTCGAGCGCGAACGAGCCCAGGCCGGCCTCGGTGCGGCGGCGAATCGAGTATAAGCTCGCGGCGACGAGCCTCGAGTACAAGGCCTTGCTGGCCAAGTGGCCGTCTTTCGGGACCGAGGAGGCCCTCACCGCCTTCCTCACGGAACGGAACCTCGTGATCCCCGTCTGGTCCGCCGCCCACATCGGCGCCGACGAGAGCAAGCTCGGCATGGCCGGTTCGCCGACCCAGGTCTACAAGATCAACTTCGTCGTGCTCGAGGGGACGGAGAGCAAGGAGATTCGGCCCACGGCCGAAGGCATCAAGGCTCTCGTCGATGAACTGGTCCAAGAATACATCGTAGGATAGGCGGAAGATGAGCGAAAACAAGAGCGTCTGGGTTTTCATAGAGCAGGACGAGGGCAGGATCGCCGAGGTCAGCCTCGAGCTGATAGCCAAGGGGCGGGAGCTCGCCGACCGCCTCGAGAGCCGGCTCGAGGCGATACTGTGCGGGATGGGCGTCGAGTCCCTCGCGACCGAGCTGATCGAGCGGGGCGCCGACCGCGTCCTTCTCGCCGAGCACGAGGATCTCCGGCTCTACAGGACCCTTCCCTACGCCAAGGTCCTCACCCGTCTCGTCCAGGAGAACGTCCCCTATATCCTCCTTTTCGGCGCCAGCCCCGTGGGGCGCGACCTCGGTCCACGCGTCGCCAGCGCGATCCGTTCCGGCCTCACGGCCGACTGCACGGACCTCCAGATCGGCGATTACGACTCGAAGAAGGACGGAGTCGTCTACAAGGATCTCCTCCTGCAAATCCGACCGGCCTTCGGCGGCAACCTCATCGCCACGATCGTCAATCCGAGGCACCGGCCGCAGATGGCTACCGTCCGCGAGGGCGTGATGCGCATGAACGAGCCGCAGGCCGGGCGGAAGGGAAAGGTCGAACGCGTGAGCTGCTCCTTCGAGCCCGCGGATCTCGCCCTCGAGATCCTGAGCCGCGAGCTCCGCAGTTCCAGCGTCCATCTCAAGGACTCGCCGGTCATCGTCTCGGGCGGGGCCGGGGTCGGCAGCGAGGAGGGCTTCCTCCTCGTGCGCGAGCTCGCGAACGCCCTCGGGGCCGAGGTCGGCGCGTCCCGCGCCGCCGTCGATTCCGGCCTCATCGGCAAGGAGCATCAAGTCGGCCAGACCGGCACCACGGTCCGCCCCCGGCTCTACATCGCCGCGGGCATATCAGGCGCCATCCAGCATCGCGCTGGAATGTCCGAGTCCAACAAGATCATAGCCATCAATACCGATCCCGAGGCGCCGATCTTCCAGATAGCGCAATACAAGATCATCGGCGACCTCAACGAAGTCATCCCCCTCATGATCAGCGCCCTGCGCGAAAAGGCAAAGTAGGAAACGGACATGGCAGAAAACTTCTACCTCGACAACCCCGATCTTCGCTTCCGAGTGGAGAGCGCCGACCTCGGCTTCGTCGTCGATCTCAAGGAGCGCGGCTATTCCTACGCCGCGTCGGAGCGCAACGCCCCCCGCGACCTGGCCGACGCCAGGGACAACTGGCGCCTCGTGCTCGAGATACTGGGCGACATCTGCGCCAACGCGATCGCGCCCCGGGCCCCCGAGGCCGATGAGGAAGGCGCGAGCTACGAGAACGGCCGCGTCACCTACGCCAAGGCTACACAGGCGGCCATCGAGGCCTTCCGCAAGTCCGAGATCCTCGGCTGCATGCTCCCCTGGGAGTACGGCGGGCTCAACCTCCCCGAGACCGTCTACCAGGCCATGATCGAGATGGTCTCGCGGGCCGAAGGCGGCCTGATGACCATCTTCGGGCTCCAGGAGATCGCCTCGACGATCAACGAGTTCGCCGACGACGAGATAAAGGCCCGCATTCTGCCGCGCTTCTCCCGCGGCGAGGTCTTCGGCGCCATGGTCCTCACCGAGCCCGACGCCGGCTCGGATCTCGGCTCGGTCCAATGCCGGGCAATCCTGGACGAGGCGACCGGGAAGTGGCGGATCAACGGGGTCAAGCGCTTCATCACCAACGGCAACGCCGACATCCACCTCGTTCTGGCGCGCAGCGAGGATGGCTCCAAGGATGCCCGAGGCCTGTCCATGTTCCTGGTCGAGAAGGACGAGTCCGTGCGAATCCGCCGCATCGAGCACAAGCTCGGCATCCACTCCTCTCCCACCTGCGAGATCCAGTACCACGATACGCCGGCCCTTCTCGTCGGGAAGCGCCGATTCGGGCTCATGCGTTGCGCGATGGCGCTGATGAACGGCGCCCGGCTCGCGGTCGCGGCCCAGGCCGTGGGCATCTCGGAGGCGTCCTATCGCGAGGCCCTCCGGTACGCGGGCGAGCGGGCCCAGTTCGGCAAAAATCTTCTCGCCCTTCCGGCGGTCGCGAGAATGCTCGTCTCCATGAAGGGCGAGATCGAAGCCGCGCGCGCCCTCATCTTCGAGACCTCCGTATGGGTCGATACCCTCAAGGCCTGCGAGCAGAAGCAGGCGGAGCTGGAAAAGGCCGGAGCTTCCGCCGACCAAGCCCTCATAGCCCGCAAGAAGAAGGCTTCCAACCTCGCCGATATCCTGACGCCCTTGAGCAAATACTATGCGACCGAGATGGGCAACCGCGTCTGCTACAAGGGAATGCAAGTCCACGGCGGCGTCGGCTACATGCGGGAATTCAACGCCGAGCGTCATTATCGCGACGTGCGCATCACCAATATCTACGAGGGTACCAGCCAACTCCAAGTCGTTGCGGCAATGGGCAAGATGATGGGACGCGGACTCGACGTCCTCTTCGACTCTTGGGCGGCACTGCCCCTTCCCGAGGGCCTGTCCGAGCTGAAGACCCGTCTCGTCGATACGACCGAGCTCTTCAAGAAATGCTGCGACACTCTGCACGGGGCCGAGCGGGACGCCGTCGATTACTTCGGCGCCGACCTGATGGATATGGCCGCGGCCTTGGTGGGCACATGGCTCCTCGCCCGCGACGCTTGCGTCGCGAGGGACGCTTGCGTCGCGAGGGACGCTTGCGTCGCGAGGGACGCGAAGGACCCTGGTGTAGTCAATGGCGCTGCCAAGGTAAACGAGGCCTCCAAGACCGCCCTGGTCCAGGCCTTCGCGGCCGAGCATCTGCCAAAGGCGGATGGTTCGGGTGCTGCCATCCTGGCTCTCGATATGAGCGGTATTGCCGCGAAAGAAAGCATTCTCGTTTAAATCGTAGAATCGATTTCGCGAAACGTCACTTTACCTCTTCTGCCCTGCCCTCCCCAAAAGGGGAGGTTTTTTTCGACTTTTCGAATTTCGCTTAGCCTATAATTCATGATTATAAATATAATAATTGCATAGAACAACGAATATAACGCTTGTTTGCCAAGGGATGCGAAAAATACCATAAAACACTTGACGTATTTTCGTGGAATTGCTATGTTCTTGATATCGATAAATAAATAGAGATAAAAAATGATCTAATCACTGATCGTAGCAAAAGGAGGCCAGCATGAGCAGCATCGTGATCACGGAGAGGAAGCAGCCGAGGGCAAAGGGACCTAGCGAGGCTTTTGCGGCAATCGTGGAACCCATAAATTCGACCTCGACCTTCGATGAGCTCGAAGCGACGGTCGGCGAGGCCAAGGAGGCCCAAAGGCTTTTCGCCTCTTTCGAACAGGAGAAGGTCGACGCGATTTTCCGCGCCGCGGCCTTGGCCGCGAGCGCAGCGCGTATCGAATTGGCCATCGACGCAGTAGCCGAGACGGGAATGGGCATTGTCGAGGACAAAGTGATAAAGAACCAGTTCGCGGCCGAGTATATCTACAATAAATACAAGTCGATGAAGACGGTCGGCGAGATCGAGCGGGACGACGCGGAAGGGATCGTCAGGATCGCCGAACCCCTGGGAGTGATTGCCGGCATCATACCGACGACCAATCCGACTTCGACGGCCATCTTCAAGGCCTTGATTGCTCTGAAAACCCGCAACGCCATCGTATTTTCGCCCCATCCTCGCGCCAGAAAATGCACGGTCAAGGCGGCTAAGATCATCCGCGACGCGGCAGTCGCCGCCGGCGCGCCCGCGGGCATCATCGGCTGGCTCTTGAATCCCAGCGTCGAGGATTCCAACCGTCTCATGAAGCATCCGGACGTGAGCCTCATCCTGGCGACCGGCGGGCCCGGCATGGTCAAGGCCGCCTATTCCTCGGGCAAGCCGGCCATCGGAGTCGGCGCGGGCAATACGCCGGCCGTAATCGACGAGAGCGCCGACCTCGACATGGCGATCTCCTCGATCATCCTTTCGAAGACCTTCGACCACGGCGTCATCTGCGCCTCTGAGCAGAGCGTCGTCGTCGTGGACGCGGTCTACGACGCGGTTCGAGCGCGCTTCGCCGCCCAAGGCTGTCTCATCCTCGGCGAAGCCGACAAAGTCAGGCTCGCGAGAGTCCTCGTAAAGGAAGGCCGCATCAACGCCGAAATCGTCGGCCAGAGCGCCGGCAGGATCGCGGCGATGGCCGGCATCGAGGCGCCGGCCGGCGTCAAGATCCTCATCGCGGAGGTCGATGCGGTAGGTTTCGCGGAGCCCTACAGCTGGGAGAAGCTTTCGCCGGTCCTCGCGCTCTACCGCGCGCGCGATTTTGCGGCGGCCGTCGATACGGCCGCCGCGCTCATCGACTTCGCGGGGCTAGGGCATACGGCGGTTCTCTATACCGATCCCGTAAACAAGGATCGCATCGCGGCCTACGCGAAGCGGGCGAAGGCGGGCCGCGTTCTGGTCAACATGCCGAGCTCTCATGGGGCGATCGGCGATGTCTTCAATTTCAGGCTCGAACCGTCTTTGACCCTCGGCTGCGGGAGCTGGGGCGGCAATAGCGTAAGCGAGAATGTCGGTCCGAAGCATTTGCTGAACATCAAGACAGTCGCCCAGCGGCGCGAGAATACCTTGTGGATGCGGCTCCCGGCCAAGATTTACCACAAATACGGCTGCCTCGGCACGGCTCTGGGAGACCTCGCCGGCAAAAGGCGCGCCTTCGTCGTGACGGACAAAAGCATCTTCGATCTCGGCATGGTCGCCAAGGTGACGAAGAAGCTGGAAGCGCTCGGCATGGAGTGCGCGGTCTTCTCCGAAGTTCTGCCCGACCCGACCGTCTCGGGAGTAAAAGCGGGCGTACGACGAATGGCGGCTTTCGGGCCCGACGTCATCGTGGCCCTCGGGGGCGGCTCGCCGATGGACGCGGCCAAGCTCATGTGGCTTCTGTACGAAAACCCCGAGCTGAAGTTCGAGGACTTGGCAATGCGCTTCATGGATATACGCAAGCGCATAGTCGATTTTCCCGAGTTGGGCAGGAAGGCGATCCTCGTCGCCATCCCGACCACGTCGGGGACCGGCTCCGAGGTGACGCCTTTCGCAGTCATCACCGATGATGCTACCGGCAAGAAGTATCCGCTCGCCGACTACGCCATCACCCCGAATATCGCGATCTGCGACGCCGAGCTCGCCATGTCCATGCCCAAGGCCCTGACGGCGGCCGGCGGCATAGACGCCCTCACCCACGCCCTCGAGGCCCTCGTCTCCTGCATGGCCAGCGATTTCACGGCGCCCCTCGCGATGGAGTCGGCGCGGCTGCTTTTCGAATACCTGCCGCGCGCCTACGAGAAGGGGGCGGCCGATCTCGAGGCCAGGCAGGCGGTCCATGATGCCGCGACGATGGCCGGCATGGCCTTCGCCAACGCCTTCCTAGGTCTCTGCCACTCGATGGCGCACAAGCTCGGCGCGCGATACCACCTTCCCCACGGCGTCGCCAATGCCCTCCTCATCGAGGAAGTGATCAAGTTCAACGCCGAGACCGCGCCGACCAAGATGGCCGCCTTCGCCCAGTACAAGTATCCAAAGGCCAAGGTGGACTATGCGAGGCTGGCGCGCTATCTCGGTCTTGCGGGGAAGGATGACGGCGAGCTCGTAGTCGCCCTATGCGCGGCGGTCGCCGAGCTCAAGGCTAGAATAGGCATTCCAGCCTCGATCCAGGCTGCCGGGGTTGACGAAACGAGCTTTCTCGCGGATCTTGATGAGCTCGCCCTTGACGCCTTCGATGATCAGTGTACGGGAGCCAACCCTCGGTATCCGCTGATCGCGGAGATAAGGGAATTGTACCTTAAGTCTTTTTACGGAAAGAGATAGTTGGCTGCTTATCGTCATGGTCTTTATCACAAGTACATGTATCCTGTCCAAGTTAGGTATAGCCCGTACTTAACTTGGACGATTATCATGCCCAAGTTGGACACGGCTCGTGACCAAGTTGGGCAAAGCTTGCGGCCAAGTTGGGTAAAGCTCGCGGCCAAGTTGGGTAAAGCTCGCGGCCAAGTTGGGCGATCCTCATTATACTCTGATCGACTAGGGCTGCAATTGTATAAACAGCCCTAAATCTTTGTCTTGAAATGTCATGCGTAGCAAGTCGCAGATGATATCCCTTATAGGGAACCTCAATAAACCCTTTCAGGGTTGGTTCCCTGAAGGCAAAGTCTAGGGGAAAAACTCGTTTTAGCTTCGCGAAAACGAGTTTTAAAGATACCCTATGCCGAAAGTCTCGCCTCGCGAAGCCAAGCGGCCAGGGGCTCCGCTCCCTCCCCCGTCTTGCCGTTGAGCGGGAAGATCGGGACCTTGGGCGCCACCGAAGCGAGGCCTGAGCGGAAGAAGCCTTCGTCGAAGCCGACGGCCTCGGCAAGGTCGGGTTTCGTCAGGACGACGGCCGCCGACCGCGCGAAGGCGGCGGGATATTTGTAGGGCTTGTCGCTGCCCTCCGCGACGCTCGCGACGACGATCTTCAAGTCTTCGCCGATGACGAACTCCGCGGGGCAGATGAGGTTCCCTATGTTCTCGATGAAGAGCCAGGAGCCGTCGTCCATCTTCATCCGGGAGAGAATCGCCTTGATCATGGGCGCGTTGAGGTGGCAGTCTCCGCCCGTCTCGATCTGGTAGGCGTCGATGCCCAAGGCGCGCAGCGCGCGGGTGTCGATATCGCTCGCTACATCGCCCTCGATCACGGCGAGGGGCGCGTCGGCCCCGAGACGCTCGGCCAGCCTGGTTATCAGACTGGTCTTGCCGGCTCCGGGGCTGCCCAATACGTTGACCGTGAAGATGCCCCGGGCGCGCAGGCCCTCGTGTATCTCGCTCGCCTGCGCGTCGTTCTCCGCGTAGATGGCGCGCTTGAGCTCGACCCTCACGCCGATTCCTCGATTTCTATCGAGTCTACGTAGAACTCGCCGCCCATGGAGGTCATGACTCCCTGCTCGCCGCAAACGGGACAATCGAAGGTGAAGCGCTTGCGCTCGAATTCGAGTCCGCATGACGGGCATCGGACGAGGGGTTTTACGTAACGGATATCGAGGAGGGCGCCTTCGGCGAGCCCCCCCTTGGCCGAGGCCGCGAAGTAGAATTCCAGGGATTCCCGCATGTACCCGGTGGTCTCGCCGACGACGAGGAGGATCCGCGAGACTCGCGCAGCGTTCCGCGCCTTCGCCTCCGCCGATACCATCTTGACCAGGGCCTCGGCGGCGCTCGCCTCATGCACCTTCGGCTCCGCTCGAGGCAAGGCCGCCGACGCTCCCATCGATCGACCCCGGCGCCGCAGCCGGCGTAGAGTGCTCCTCGATCTTTCCCGCGAGGTCGGCGAAAGCGACCGACTTCGGGCGCTCGTTAATCATGAAAAGGCATTTCTTGGGGCAGACGCGTATGCAGAGTCCGCAGGTGACGCATGCGAAGTTGTCTATGCGCCATGACTTCGGGTCCTTGCCAACGATTATGGCGTTGGCGGGGCAGCGCCTGGAGCAGGCGCCGCAATGGATGCAGGCGGGATAATCGATGCCGATCCGGCCGCGGCACTCCGCGAAATTTTCCCTGACGACATAAGGGTATAGTCGGGTGGCGGGCCCGGACGACAGGTTGTTGAACAGGATGCGCGCCATCTGCAGTAGTGCCACTCTTTACCTCTCGGTGCAGGAAATGCAGGGATCGATGGTGAGGATTATCGTCGGGACATCGGCGAGGCTGGCGCCTCTCATCGCCTCGACCATGGCGGGGATATTGGCGAAGGTCGGCGTTCGGACGCGGAAGCGCTCGAGGTTGCGGCTGCCGTTCGACTTGACATAGTAAAGGACTTCCCCGCGGGGCTGTTCGAGTCTGGTGAAGCATTCGCCGACGGGCGGCACGCCCTTCACGGGGACCGAGACGGGACCAGGGGGCATGCCCGCGACCGCCTTTTCCATGATCTCGAAGGACAGCTCTATCTCGCGTAGCCGCACCGCGACGCGGGCCATGCAATCTCCCGAGGTCTCGACGACGGTTTCGAAGGGGATCTCGCCGTAGGCCGCGTAGCCGCGCCTCCTGAGGTCGTAATCGCAGCCGCTCGCGCGCAGCATCGGCCCCACCGCGCCGAGCTCGTAGGCCCTTTCCTTCGAGATCGCGCCGACGCCTTCGAGGCGATGCCGAACGGTCGAATCCTGGAGCATCACGCGCGACAATTTCCTGATATCGTCGCGCGCGGGCTTCAGCGCCTTCATGCATCGCCGGAGGGTCTCGTCGCTCGGATTCTTGCTGACGCCGCCGACGATGGCGGAACCGAAAATGACGCGCCCGCCAGCGGTCTCCTCCGCGACGTCGATGACGAGCTCTGCGCGCGCGCCATGAAGCCATGAAGAGGCTCTCGAAGCCGAAGGCATCGGCCGCAAGGCCCATCCACAGGAGATGGCTGTGCGCCCGCTCGAGTTCGCACCAGAACGTACGCAACCAGCGAGCGCGATCGGGAATGGCGAGGCCAAGGAGGGTCTCGACCGCCTCGCAGTAGCCCATGCCGTGCATGAACGAGCAGATGCCGCAGATTCGCTCGGCTATATGGACGTAGTCGGTATAGTCGCGCTTCTCCACCAGGAGCTCGAGGCCGCGGTGGATATAGCCTATCTGCGGCACCGCGCCCACCACCTTCTCATCCTGGAGGTATAGGTCGAAGTGCAGCGGTTCCGGCAGTACCGGGTGCTGCGGGCCGAAGGGAATGACCGAGGGGCCGTTGTCGCCGGATTCGCCATGCGTATCCGCGCGACGCGTATCCTCGCGACGCGTTCATATCGCGCCTCCCTCGGAACGGGGTCCCGTCATCGTCACTTTGCTGAAGGGCTTCGCGCCGGCGTCGCCGCCGAGGACGTCGTAGACACGGCCCATCCAATCGGCGCCGATCCTTTCGATGCGAAGGCCGAAGAGGTCGCGGATTTCGTTTTCGTAGAGGAAGGCGGCGGGATAGAGGGAGGTGATGCTCGGGACGGCCTCGTCGGCCCTCGCGCGGAAGCGCAGGGACTTCATCTCGAGGTCGAGGCCGAAAGAGTAGCTGAGCTCGTAGCCTTCGACGGTCGAGACGCAGAGGACCTGGATGATTCGCCAACCGGCGCTTCGCAGGGCGTCGACGGCCGGGAGGAGATTCCCGGCCTCGATCTCCTCGACGACCTGGACTTCTTTTCCCATCACTTCGCTCCTCCCTCTCGGCTCGTTCCCTTGCGAAGCCTCTTCGACTTCGACCTCGCCCTTTCCTTTTCCTTGAGGATGGTCGCGGCGCGCACCACTCCGTCGAGGATCGACTCCGGCTTGGCCGCGCAACCGGGCACATAGACGTCCACGGGTATCGTCGAGGCGACGCCTCCCGATACGTTGTAGCATTCGGCGAACACGCCGCCGGAGTAGGCGCAGGCTCCTATCGCGACGACCGCCTTCGGCTCGGGCATCTGGTCGAAGATATTCTTGACGATGGGCGCATTGAGGTGATTCACGCTTCCCGTCACCAGGAAGATGTCGGCCTGCTTGGGGTCGCCGGTCACGATGCAGCCGAAGCGCTCGGCGTCGTAGACAGGCGTGAGGCAGGCGAGCACTTCTATGTCGCAGCCGTTGCAGCTCGACGCATCGTAATGGATCAACCAAGGCGAGCGTTCTATGGAACTCATGGCGTCCCTCTCGAGATCAGGTAGAATGGTATCAGGTTGCCCGCGCCGGCCACCAGGGTCGCGATCCAGGCGAAGGAGAGGGCGAGCTCCCATCTGACGCGGGCGGTCGCGTTATCCAGGAGGATGATGAGGAGATAGGTAAAGGCGAGTCCCAGGACGGCGGAGATCCAGCTGGACGAGAAGAACAGGAGCACGAGGGCGAAAAGATAGACCGATTCGTACCAATGCGCAAGTTCTACCATAGCCAGCGCGGGGCCGCCCATGTCGGCGGTCAGGCCCATGACGAGCTCCTGATGCGCGTGATGCGATGTCGAAATGTCGAAGGGCGACTTTCGCAGCTTCATCTCGAGGACGTAGACGATCCCGAGGTAGATGCCGGGAAGGTAGAGGTAGGCGGGCATCTTCGAACCGAGTATCGCGTAGAAATTGAAGCTTTTGGCGACCCCGTAAAGTCCCACGAGGGCGATGATCACCATGGGCTCGTAGGCCGTCATGAGGAGGAGCTCGCGTTCGGCTCCGATGGTGCTATAAGGCGAGCCCGTCGAATAGGCCGCGAGGACGAGGAAGACGCTCGCCAGGGTGAGCACGAAAACG
>CAVZVX010000031.1:0-6148 GCA_963778775.1 uncultured Spirochaetota bacterium
GCCCGGCGCGAAGTCCTCGAGGATGACGCCGGCGTCGAGGCCCAGGGCGACCTTGATGGCGGCCTCGGCCTCCGCCCTCGTCCATCCGGGGCCGAGCAGGGACACGCCGTCGCCGAAGTTGGTCGACCGGGGCTTCACGACGAGCTCTCGGCCGGCGAAGGCCATCGCCGCGTCCAAGGCCGAGGCCGCGTCGAAGCGCAGGCTCCCCGCCGGGACCCTGATGCCCGCTCGGGCGAGGATGATCTTGGCGACTTCCTTGTTCTCCATGGCGAGGGCCGAGACGTAGCTGTCGGCGCCGGTCCTCGTGGCCTGCTTCACGTACTCCCGCCTTCCGCCCTTCTCGACGAGTATGAAGTTGTCTGCGCGGTCGAGCACTTCGACCCGGGCGCCGCGGGCGAGGGCCTCCTTGATGAGCAATTGCGTCGAGAGCTCCATGTCCTCGTAGCCCGGGGTCAGGAATTCCATTTCATCGCCTCCCTCGGTTCCGGCATTCGGGGACGCCGGCTATGGCGGCCCTGTGTCTCCGCGCCAGATCGAGGCCCGCCGCGAGGCCCCCGCCCATCTCGGAGGCGAGCTGTCCGAAGCGCTCGACGGTACGAGGCCTCCGGCCCGCCATCATGTCGCGGGAATGGGCCAGAGCGAGCTCGTACTCGGGAGGCAGGAGGCGCGCGAGCCGGGACATCGTCCCCAGGATTTCCGCGCCGGCGCGGCCGACGGCCGAGGCGAAGCGGGGGACCGTCCTGCGCCCTGCCCTCTCCAGGGAGCAGGCGCTGGCCGCGAGCGACAGGGGCTCGTCCTGGGCGGCGCCGCGCTCGAGTCGCGGGCTCGGCATGAAAAGACAGGCGAGGGCGAAGAGATGGATCCAGAGAGCTTCCTCGGCCCCGATGCCGATCGGATCGAAGGGATCGAGGTCGAATATCCTGAGCTCGAGGTACTCGATCCCCTTGGACTTAAGGGCCGCGAGGCTCGCCTTCGAGCCGGGGAAGGCTGCCTTGGGGCGGACGGGCGCGTAGAATTCGCCCTCGGAGCGCAGGAGGGGAGGCGAGCCTCCCGCCGGCGAGACGGCGGCCTCGAGCTTGTCGACGTACTCGGCGAGGGAGTCGAAGCGCATGTCGATCCTATCTGCCGTATTTCGGCCCAGGCGATATCCGAGGGGCCCGAGGCGGAGGCTCGCCGTGCTGGGCAGGCAGGTCCTTCCCATGGCGCGGGAGGAGGGATCGGCCGACGCGGCGAGCTCGGCGGCAAAGCGCCGATCCAGGACCGGGCTGGCCGAGAAGAGGAAGATCGGGAGGAAGCGGTAGCGCGCGAAGTTGCGCGCCAGATCCATGTAGCGGCGGTTCGCGAAGTCCGGCGGGGACTCCCGCGAGCCCTCGGCCCGCCGCAGGCGGTCCCAGAGCCCGCTCGAAAAGGATAGGTTGTAATGCAGCCCCGTTATCGCCTGCCGGGCCCGCCCGTAGCGGGAAAGGAGCCAGCGCCTGTAGAGGCGGGATTCCTCCATTTCCGGCAGCCCGCCGAACTCGGCCGGGCGCAGGCGCTCGGGCTCGTCCCATCTTCCCGGAACGCTGAGGGGCCAGAGGAGCTCGTCGCCGATCCCCTCGTAGGCCGCGCGATGCAGGCGCCGCAATTCGTCCCGCGCCTCTTCGATGCTTCCGACCGGAGGCGTCACCAGCTCGATCTGGTTCTCGGCGAAATCCACCGTGATGTCGCCGCGCTCCGGCGGGAAGGGATGGTCGGTCGCGGCGAGCCTACCCTCTCCGTCGACTCGCAGGGCCTCGCGCTCGAAGCCCCAGAGGCCCGAGAGGAGGAGGCCCCCGGCATGCCCTTCGAACAGGGATTCGATCGACGCGCCCCGAGCGGGCGCGAGCCTCGCTGCCATATTTCCTCCCATGTATTAGAATATCAAAACAATCGAACTATTCGATCAGGTCGAGACCCGGACGGCGGGCCGCCTCACTTGAGCGCGAAGAATTCCCTGAGCTCGCCCAAGGCTGCCTCGCTGACCTGGCAGCACATGGATTGGCCCTGGCGCTCGCAGGACACGAGGCCGGAAACCTCGAGCTCCTTGAGATGATGCGAGACCGTGGAGCGCGAGACGTCCAGGAGCTCGCAGGCCCGACTGAAGGCGCGCAGGACCCCGTCGCAGCAGCCCTCCTCCTGGCGCTCCGCCTCGAGGATCATCAGGAAGACCTTCAGCCTCGGCTCGCTCGAGAGAGCCTTGAAGTAGGTCGATAAGTTCGATAGTTTCATGATCATAGAATAATAAGACTAAAGCCCTTCGTCAAGGAAGGGATATCGGCCGGTCGGGACTTCCTTGCGGAGCAGGCGGTTAATCTGATACCGTTCTTTCCATGACTACGAGGGAAAAGGCCGAGCGCGGCAAGCGGGCGGCCGAGGCCTGCCTGGCCCTGGACGGCGCAAGCAAGGACCGCGCCCTCGCCTCCATCGCCGAGGCCCTCCGCGCCGGCGCCGCGGGGATAGTCGCGGCCAACGCGGCCGATCTCGCCGCCGCCGAGGCCGCCGGCCTCGCGAAGCCCCTCCTCAAGCGGCTGCGCTTCGACGAGTCCAAGATCGCGGACTCCGTCGCGGGGATCGAGGCCCTCAGGCGCCTGCCCGATCCCGCAGGGCGGGTGCTCTCGGCCCGGCGCCTCGACGAGGGACTCGTGCTCAGGCAGGTGAGCTGCCCGATAGGCCTCGTGGCGATGATCTTCGAGTCGAGGCCCGACGCCCTCGTCCAGATGGCCTGCCTCGCGGCCAAGAGCGGCAACGCCCTCATCCTGAAGGGTGGCAGCGAGGCCGCCCGCACCAACGCCGCCTTGTGCGAGCTCATCGCTCCGGCGGGGATCGGGGCCGGGATGCCCGCGGACTGGCTCTCATCCCTGCAGTCGCGGGAGGACGTGGCCGAACTCCTCCGGCTCGACGAATGGGTCGACCTCGTCGTGCCCCGGGGCTCCAAGGAATTCGTCGCGCATATCAAGGCCGAGAGCCGCATACCCGTCCTGGGCCACTCCGACGGGGTCTGCCACGTCTACCTCCACGAGGACGCCGACCCCGCGATGGCGGCCGCGATCGCCGTGGACAGCAAGGCCCAGTACCCCGCCGCCTGCAACGCGGCCGAGGTCCTCCTCGTCCACAAGGCCTTCGCCGAGGCCTCCCTCCCCGGCGTGGCCGCGGCCCTCGAAGCCGCCGGCGTGCGGCTCGACCTGGACCCGAGGAGCGCCGCCGCCCTCGGCCGCGAGCCGACCAAGACGGACGACGACTGGTCGGTCGAGTACCTCGACCTGCGGATGGCCGTCAAGGTCGTCGATTCGCTCGAGGAAGCCATCGCCCACATCAACCGCTACGGCAGCCGGCACACCGACGCCATCGTCACGGCCTCGCGCGGCGCAGCCCGGACCTTCATGGACCGGGTCGATTCGTCCTCGGTGTACTGGAACGCGAGCACACGCTTCTCCGACGGCTACCGCTACGGGCTCGGCGCCGAGGTCGGCATTTCCACGGGCAAGCTCCACGCGCGGGGGCCCGTCGGCCTCGAGGGCCTGTGCACCTACAAGTGGAAGCTCGAGGGCGAGGGCCAGGTCGTCGCGGACTATGCCTCGGGCAAGCGCGCCTTCCTGCACGAGGAGCTGGGCGATGGGGAATGAGGAGGCCGCCGCCGAGGCGCGCGCCTCCCTCGCCCGAGCCAACCGCATCGTAATAAAGATAGGCACGAGCACCATCATGCGCCGCGACGCAGTCGCGAGGGAAGCCGGCGCGCGCCACGATGGCTCGCGCCATGATGGCGCGATTGACGTGGAGTACCTGCATCGCGTGGCGGACCAGATAGCGCAGCTCGCGCGCGCGGGGAAGCAGCCCCTCGTGGTGACTTCCGGCGCCATCGGCATGGGCGCGCGCGAGCTGGGCCTCGAGAGGCGCGTAACGGAGCTCCGGATGCGCCAGGCCTGTGCGGCGATAGGCCAGATCGCCCTCATGGACGAGTACCGCCGCGCCTTCGGGGTCTTCGGCCTCACGCCGGCCCAGCTCCTCGTGACCCGGGATTCCTGGGACAATCGCACCGCCTACCTCAACCTCCGCGCCTCGGTCGAGACCCTCCTCGAGAGGGGGGCCGTGCCCGTGTTCAACGAGAACGACGTCGTATCGACGGCCGAGATCGGCAACGCCTTCGGCGACAACGACCAGCTCTCGGCCTACATCGCCAGCAAGGTGGACGCCGAAGTCCTCATCATCCTCTCGGACGTCGACGCCCTCTACGACGCCGACCCGCGCGGCGACTCGGCAGCCAGGCCGATAGCCTACGTGGGCGAGCTGTCGCCCGAGATCCTCGCCTCGGCGGGGGGAGCGGGGACGGAGTTCTCCACCGGTGGCATGGCCACCAAGCTCAAGGCCGTCGCCATCGCCCGCGACGCGGGTTGCCGGGTAGTCATCGCCGACGGCCGGGAAGAGCGGGTCATATCGCGCATCATCGCCGGCGAGAGCATAGGGACCCTCTTCGACGCCGCGCACGGGCTCAAGAACCGGCAGCGGTGGATCAAGAATTCCCGGCCCCAGGGCAGCATCTCCGTAGACGAGGGAGCCCTGGCCGCGATTCGCGCCAAGAAATCCCTCCTTCCGCGCGGGGTAACCGCAATCGGGGGGCGCTTCGCGCGCGGCGACGTCGTCCTCGTAGGCTGTCCCGTCCTGAAGGGCGGGCCTGCCATGAAGGGCGGGTCCGCAGCCGAAGGCGAGGCCCTCCTCGCGGAGGGCGCGGCCAAGGTAGTCACGAGCCTCTCCTCCGATGAGCTCGAGCGCGTCCTGGGGCGCAAGTCGGACGAGATCGAGCCGATCCTGGGCGCGGGGGCGGCGAAGATCGTCGCCCGGCCCGAGGAGACGGTGTTCCTGGAAAACTACACTGGTTGACGCCGGCCCGCCGATGGGCGCCGGCCGCGTTCCACTCAGAGCTCCACGCCCCGTCAGCGCTCGCAGCGCGGCGGCTTCGACTTATGCCTGGACCTGCAGGCGGCGCAGCGGCCGTGCCGGGGGCAGCCTGCCTTGACGCAGGGACAGTCCTCGCGCTCGACTGGGGCCGCGAGAAGCTCGGCTCGCGCAGCCTTTCTTGCTTCGCGCCTCGCGCTCATCCCGCCCTCCATACGAGTAATCTCATTTTCCATTCGCCTCGCTTTCCTTGAGGATTCCATAGATCCGCGCGAGCGGCGCCTCGGCTTGCCCGATCTCAGCCTCCGAGAAGTTGGCCGCCAAGCTTCGGTACAGCGGCTCGACGGCTGAATTGGCCGCGTCCAAAGCTGCTCGTCCCTCAGGCGTCAGGGCGACAAGCCTGAGCCTCTTGTCTCCGGGCGCCGATACGCGTTTCACGAAGGCCTTGGCTTCGAGGCTGTCCACGATGACCATCACGGTGTTCGCGTCCGTCTCGAGTCGATCGGCAATGAGCCTTTGCGGGACGAGATCCTTCTCGCCCAATGCGACCAGGACACCGTATTGCGAGTAGGTCAGGCCGGTCGGCCGTATCGCGCGCTCTGCCGCCCGTCGCGATT
Source organism: uncultured Spirochaetota bacterium (assembly GCA_963778775.1). Lineage (GTDB taxonomy): Bacteria > Spirochaetota > Spirochaetia > Treponematales > Rectinemataceae > UBA1306. Next base: position 5,526 of record CAVZVX010000031.1, read on the forward strand.
TTGCCTGAACCGGGTATCCGGTTGACTCAGGCAATTTTTAGGGTCATTGTAAGGGGCAGAGAGCTGGCATATGCCCCCGATAGAGGATTATCCGAGCGACCTAGTCGATTTTGAGAAGCGTTTCTCAACTGAAAAGGCATGCCACGACTACCTTGTTCGCCTTCGATGGCCCCATGGGTACCGCTGTCCTCGGTGCGATTCGGACAAGTCGTGGCCGACAGGCAGGGATGGCCTTATCGAGTGTGCCAGTTGCCATTACCAAACGACGGTAACCGCAGGGACGATATTTGAAGGAACGCGGAAACCCCTGAGTCTTTGGTTCAGGGCAATGTGGCTCATCACGAGTCAAAAGAATGGGATCAGTGCGCTCGCCCTTCAGCGCCAGCTTGGACTGACTCGGTACGACACGGTCTGGACATGGCTTCACAAGCTCAGAAGGGCGATGGTGCGACCTGGGCGTGAACGCCTCTCCGGAAAGGTCGAAGTGGATGAAGTCTATCTTGGAGGAGACGAGTCTGACGTTCATGGCCGTGAAACGGAATTAAAGGCACTTGTTGTGGTCGCCGCGGAAATTGATGGCAAGAGAACGGGGCGAATACGGCTTCGACACGTTCCGGATGCAT
>CAVZVX010000032.1:0-21949 GCA_963778775.1 uncultured Spirochaetota bacterium
GGATTCGAGCCATCGTACCGAAGGTTCGCGCCCGCGCGGACTCGAGGTAAAAAAGCGAGCCTTGGAGAGATGGCCGAGCGGTCGAAGGCGCACGATTGGAAGTCGTGTTTACTCGTAAGGGTAACTAGGGTTCAAATCCCTATCTCTCCGTTTTGATTTCGCTCTTCGAGCGCCCGAAGCCAGGCACTGCGCTCGTGGCCGCCGCCCAAACCCGCCAGGTCCGGAAGGAAGCAACGGTAAGCGGTAGGCGCGGTTCGCAGAGCGCCTGGCTTCGAGCGCTCGAAGTCTTTACCGACCCTCTTCCTTGTGCTATTTTGCTCCCATGCCTTATGAGATCACCGCCACTCGCAAGCGGCCGCAGAGCTTCGACGAGCTCGCCGGACAGGAATTCGTCTCGGCGACGCTCGAAGCGAGCCTGGCCAGCGGGCGGATCGCCCACGCCTATCTCTTCTCGGGTCCCCGAGGCTGCGGGAAGACGAGCACGGCGCGCATCCTGGCCAAGGCCCTCAACTGCGAGAAGGGGCCGACGGCGAAGCCCTGCGGGTCATGCAGGTCCTGCGTCGAGATAGCGCGGGGCGCCAGCCTCGACGTGATAGAGATAGACGGCGCATCCAACACCTCGGTCGACAACGTACGACAGATCAAGGACGAGGTGCTCTTCCCTCCCAACGGCGGGCGCTACAAGGTGTACATCATCGACGAGGTCCACATGCTGTCGAACAGCGCGTTCAACGCCCTGCTCAAGACCATCGAGGAGCCTCCTCCCTATATCGTCTTCATTTTCGCCACCACCGAGCTGCACAAGGTGCCGGCCACCATCAAGAGCCGCTGCCAGCAGTTCGCCTTTCGGCTTCTCCGCATCGACGCGGTCAAATCCCTGCTCGCTGCCGCGGCGGCGGAAATGAATGTCGAGGCGGAGGAGGAGGCCCTGCACTGGATAGCGAAGGAGTCGGGGGGATCGCCGCGAGACGCCTATACTCTCTTCGATCAGGTGCTGTCCTTCTCCGAGGGCAAGATCACCTCGGCCCTGATCCTCGACAAGCTCGGCCTTACGGGCCTCGATGCGCTGGGCAGGCTTTTCGGCGCGAGCTCCGCGGGAGACGCAGGCGCGGCCTTCCTCGCCCTGGACGACATATTGGGACGCGGCGTCTCGGCGGAGCGGTTCGCCTCGGAAGCGGCCGAATACTGCCGCGCCCTCCTTCTCATGAAGAGCGGGATCAGCAAGGCCTCCCTCCTCGGCGCCCCGGCCTCGTCCTACAACGCCGCCGCGTTGGCGGCCTTCACGTCCGAGCGGCTCGAGCGGGCCCTGGCTATCCTCCTCGACCTGTATCGCAACCTCCGCTATACGGTCGATCCCCGCTTCGAGCTCGAGCTCGCCGTGGCCAGACTCTGCCGTCTCGCCGACTACGTATCTCCGTCGGAGCTGGCCGCGGCAGTCGCCTCGATGCGGCACCGACTCGCCGGCGCGGCGGAGGCCGCGGATGCGGACGCGCCGCGGGCTCGCTCGATGTCCGAGATCCGCGAATCCTCGGACGAAAAAAAAAAGCCTGAGTCCCCGGGAGCGCGCGCTCCCTCCCCGGCTGAACGCCGCGTTCGATAGCCTCGCCGCGGCTGCCAAGCAGTCACCGGCGGACGCCGTGCCGCCGGCAGGACTCATGAACGACGCTTCCGAGGCGGACGAGGAGGCCGAATTCGCCGCGGCGGAAATGCAGAAAACGACCGATTCGCTTCGAGAGGCCGTGATCGCCGCGCTAGGTCGATCCAGCCCCCTGCTCAAGTCGGGGCTCGCCTCTTCCTTGACCTGGCGGGTCGACGAGACGAGAATCGTCATCCCCTTCCGCTCCGGCATGGAGGAGAGCGTCGTCCGAGGAAGCATCGCCGATATCGCCGCCAAGGCTTACGAGCTGACCGGGCGGCGGCTGAAGATCGAGCTCAAGGTGGAGCAGAGGAAGACGCCGCTCCTCGGGGAGGATTCGCCGATCGTCGTCGGATCGTCGCCGGATCCCGTGGCGATAGTGGAGAGAGTGTTCAGGGGGACGAGGCTGCCCGACAAGCCGTGAGGAGAGCGCGATGAACTTCGCTGAGATAATGGAAATGCTGAGGAATCCTCAGGCGATGCAGGCGCGGGTGAACGAGCTGCGCGAGAAGACGGAGAGGATTCAGGCCACCGGGAACTCCGGCGGCGGCATGGTGCGAGTGAGCCTCAACGGGGGCATGGAGATGCTCGCTTGCGAGATCGCGCCCGAGCTCGTCGCCGGGGGAGATACGGCGCTGATACAGGATCTCGTGCGGGGAGCGTTCAACGACGCCGCGGCCAAGGTCAAGGAGGCGCTTCAGGCCGAGCTCTCCTCTGGCCTGGGAGGCATGCCCTTCCCGCCCGGAATGCTCGGAGGCCTATAGTGAAGGCTCTCGAGGAGCTCGTAGGACTCCTCACGAGGCTTCCCGGGATCGGGCGCAAGAGCGCTCTCCGGGTGGCCTATTATCTGCTCAAGGCCGATGCCTCCTTCTCCGAGACCCTCGCCGAAAGGATTGCCGAGCTCAAGGCCTCGATCGCCTTCTGCTCGATCTGCGGATCCTACGCCGAATCCGATCCTTGCCCGGTCTGCTCATCGCCCTCGCGCGAACGCGGCATCATCTGCGTCGTCGAGCAACCGCAGGACGTCGTGACCATCGAGGCATCGCGCGAATACCACGGCCTTTATCACGTGCTCGGCGGGCTCATCTCGCCCTTGGACGGGGTAGGTCCCGAGGACCTCAAGATACGCGAACTCGTCGCAAGGGCCTCCGGCGGAGAGGTGACGGAAGTGCTGGTCGCGACCAATCCCACGGTCGAGGGCGATACGACGGCACTCTACCTTAAACGCCTGCTCGAGCCTTCGGGAGTGCCGGTGACGAGACTCGCGACGGGCATCCCGGTGGGCGGGGACCTGGAGTACGCCGACCGCCTCACGCTGGCGCGATCGTTCCGGGGGAGGACGAGGCTGTAGAGGGCCGCTGCGCCGCGTGCGAGTGCGATCCCGAACGCGAGGTCCGGCGGTCGTCTTCTTTCGGAAACGTCCTAGAGTCTCTTGAAGCAATTTTCGATGATGGGCTCGAGACTCCGCATGGAAAAGCCGAGGGTTTCGACCGCCGCGCGCTCGGCGGAAAGCTCCCAATCCATGAAAGGGTCGTCATAGTGATCGGTGATGAAGCCGTAGATGTGGTCTTCCGCTTCGTTGGCCGCCGTATCGAAGATTCCGTGGCGCCGCGTCTGGCTCGCCAGCAGCTCGCGGCGGATGTGGTCGCGGACCTTCTCCAGGAAAATTTCCTTGTACACATCGTAGGTTTTGCCCGAGAGCTTTCTGATCGAGTCGGATATCGAGCCGCGCTTGGCCCTGATCTCGCTCACCGGTTGCGGACCGGCCTGTACGCGGCTCAGCAGCTTTCCTTGCCTGGCTTTCGGCGCTGGAGTCAGCAACGCGCCTTCGGGGACTTCGTAGCGCTCGGGCGCGGGGTTTGCCGCCTTGAAGGGCGAATCCTCGCGCATCGGCGCGGTCGCCATGGCCAGGGTTTGCGAAGCCGGCGGCGGCGCGGGAACGCGGCGCTCCGGAGGGGAAGCGACGCGCGAGGCCGCGCGCAGCCCCAGGCCTTCGATACGAGGTCGTGTAGCGCCCGCGCGATAGCGCTCCCGATCTATCGCGTCCTGCGGGGCGGCCGCTTCGGGCGCGCGGACCGGGCCGGCTCGGGTCGTGGCTACGGGCCCGGGGACGGCGAGGCGCTCGGCCGCTATTCTGGCCGCCATGCGCGCGCGAAGGCGCCGCCACATGATTTGCATGTAGAGATCGCCGCTCAAGGAATAGCTGTAGCTTGTCGTCAATATCGCGGCGACGGCGCTCAATATCTCGTCATCCGTCGCGCCTCTGGCCCGTCCGAGCTTGACCGCGCGGAATACCTCGAAATGATCGCCGCCGAACTTGCGCGAGTAAAGGAAGACGATCCTCTCGAAGGCCGGATCGTCGGCGCGGGACCAGTACTTTGCGCAGAGAGCGAGAACCCTGTCCTCGCGCCGGGTGAGGGCGGGGGATATCTCGACGCGGGCCTTGTCGGCCGCGGAGAATTTAATCCGCTCGGGATCGAAGTAGTTGCGCCGGGTCTTTTCGTCTCGTTTGCGCCTCTCCTCGAGCCTGGCGCTCTTGGAAACGAAATCGAGGCCTTCCTCCGCCGCGCCTTGGGCGCGAGCGCCGGAGCCGCGGGCAGCCGAGGCGCCGACGCTCCTATTCGCCGCGGACCGCCTACGTTCCTCGAGGGCGGCGCTCCGGGCGACGAAGTCGTAATCCGAGGGAGAGTCGGCTCGGCTTACGGCGTCGTACTCGCGCACGAGGTCCAGCGCCCGGCGTGCGAGGATCTCGCGATGGCCGAGGACACGCGCGAATCGATCGTAGCGCTCGAGGAGGGTCAGGGAGACGCCGATATCGCCGGGAAGGCGCGAGAGCACGGACTCTACCGCCTTCAGGGCCCGCAACGCGTCCGAAAGATCGGCCTTGACGAGGGGCGCGGTGATGAGCTCCAGGTTGGAGCGTATCCGGGAGCAGAGCCGCGTCGCGAAGCCGAGGATCAGGGTTTCCTGAAGGGCGGCGTAGCGAGGATCGTTCTCCCTGAAGAATTTAAGAAGCTGAACGCGCGCGGTATCGTCGGAGTATCGAACGCGAAGAATCCCGTTGTAGACGGCAAGGGCCTGTCCCAGTCTCCGCTCCCTGCGGAGCGCGAAATAGCGCTCGATATCGGGGTCGCCACCGTAGCGCAGGTCCGGAAAGACCAGGTTGAGGATCTCTCGCTTGGTCTCGATGCTAGGCTCGTCCATCGCGGGGATTATAGTCGCACCCTACCTCGTCGGCAATGCGGTGAAAAAACGGCCGCCCCGATACGGGGCGGCCGTCGCGCCGCGCGCCGCGGTGATTACTGGAGGAGCTGCAGCACTTGCTGGTTCTTCTGGTTGGCCTGAGCGAGCATCGCGTTTCCGGCTTGGGCGAGTATGCGGTTCTTGGTGTAGTTGACCATCTCGCTGGCCATGTCGGTGTCCCTGATCCGGCTTTCGGCGGCCTGGAGGTTCTCGGCCCCCACGTCGATGCCCTTGATGGCGTGCTCAAGGCGGTTCTGGTAGGCGCCGAGATCGGCACGCTGCTTGTTGACCTTCTTGAGGGCCTGATCGAGACTGCCGATGGCGCGGTTGGAACCGTCCGGGGATTCCATCGACATGATGGAATTATCGCCGATGTTCCGCACGCCTAGGGCCTTGGAGGTCATCGTTCCGATGAAGATCTGCACTCGCTGATCCATGTTGGCTCCGATCTGGAACCACATGGAGCCCGTTACGTTGTTCTGCCCATTATCGCGGGCGAAGCGCCCGGTAAGGAGGTTGAGCCCGTTGAACTGCGCGTGGCTGGCGATCCTGTCTATCTCGTCGACGAGTTGGCTGACTTCGACCTGGATCTGCATCCTGTCTTCGGCAGTATACACGCCATTCGCGGCCTGGACTGCGAGCTCGCGGAGCCGCTGGATGATATCCTGCGACTCCTGGAGGTAGCCTTCGGTCGTTTGGATGAACGAGATCCCGTCCTGCCCGTTCTTGGAGGCCCGCTCCAGGCCGCGGATCTGGCTGCGCATCTTCTCGGAGACGGCGAGCCCGGAGGCGTCGTCTCCCGCGCGGTTGATCCGCATTCCCGATGAGAGTTTCTCCATCCCCTTTGAGACTTCGTCGTTGACGGTTCGGAGGGAACGGTCGGCGAACATAGCGCTGAGATTGTGATTGATGATCATGCCTTACTCCTTTAGTGGCTATACGGCGGCCTTCCAGGGGTCGCCTCGGCGTCCATGCCGGCTTGCAGCGCGCCGGTTCCGCTCGCGTCCTCCGCGAATCCATCCGCGGCGTCGACGCTGAAGAAGACCCGAAGACGCGCTACAGGCGCCTCACCCGGGCCTCCCTACATTCCGAGTATCGGAATCGGAAAGTCCTCCTTGAGGGAAAAATGAGGAGAAGTCCTTCGCGAACGTCGTATTGGCCCGTAGGCCCCGGATGTGATAGCCTGGCGCGAGGTCGCAGAGATGACAGTACGAAGGATATCGGAGATACTCGAGGCCAAGGTGGTCACGGGCCAGGATCAATTCGATCTGGAGGTAAGCTCCGCCTGCGGAGCGGATCTCATGAGCGATGTGATGGCCTTCGTCAAGGAGAAAGTAGTCCTCTTGACCGGCCTCGCGAACCCGCAGGCGATACGTACTGCCGACCTATTGGACATCAGAGTCGTTGTGCTCGTGCGCGGAAAGTACCCGACCGAGGATATCGTGACGATGTCCAAGGAGAAGGGGATGGTGCTTCTCTCGACTAAGTATTCGATGTTCCTCGCTTGCGGCAGGCTCTACGAAGCGGGGCTTCGCGGCGGCGGGGTCAGGGAAATCGCCTAGGCGCATGCGTACCGCCGGTCGTCGATCATGAGAAGAGATCCTTTCCCCATCCCCCATTCCGTCCTGCTCGATCCCGAAAAGTGCGTCGGCTGCGCGGCTTGCGTAAAGAAATGCCCAACCGGGGCCATACGAATCCTAGGGGGACGCGCGAGCGTCCGTAGCGAGCTCTGTATCGATTGCGGCGAGTGCATACGCACGTGCCCTCATGGCGCGAAGAGGGCAGTTTCCGATCCGCTCGATAAGATCGAGTCCTATCGGCTCAGGGTGGCGATTCCCGCGCCCGCGCTCTACGGCCAATATGGCGATGGACCAAGCGTCGATCGCCTGCTCTCAGGCCTCCTCGAGCTCGGCTTCGACGAAGTATTCGAAGTCGCCGAGGCGGCCGAGATCGTGACGAAGGCCACCGCGGAACTGCTGTCGCGAGCCGATACCGCGTCGAAGCCGCTGCGTCCGCTGATCTCGAGCGCTTGCCCGGCCGTAGTAAAACTCATTCAGCTCCGCTTCCCCGGCCTCATCCCGCATCTGATTCCCCTCATCCCTCCGATGGAAGCCGCTGCGCGCATTGTCAAGGAAAGGCTGCATCCCGGCGAGGACGGGGTCGGCGTCTTTTTTATTACCCCATGCGCGGGGAAGGTCACCGTCACTCTCGCGCCCCTAGGCTACGCGAAATCGGCCATCGATGGCGTGATCGGTCTGCGCGATATTTATCTGCCCTTGTTGTCGGCCATCGCCTCGACACCGACGCGCGATCCTGAGCGCGCGGGACGCGGAAGGCGCGCTCGCGCGACATTCGATGGCGACCGCGAGGCGGTGGGCGAGCGCGACTCCATCTCCGTCGATGGCATCGGAAACGTCATCGACGTCCTCGATGCCATCGAGAACGGGGAAATCCGTAATCTCGCCTATATCGAGGCCTTGGCCTGCCCTGCAGGCTGCATCGGCGGCCCCCTTACGGTCGAAAAATCACCGATAGCGAAGACGAGGCTGCACGATCGAGGGGAAAGAGCCGGGGCCGAGGCGCCGGCTCGGCGGTTGTTCCGCGAGGCTCCGATCGATCTCCGATGGACCGAAGCGGTTAAGCCTCGTACGGTCCCGGCGGAGGTCATGACGGCCCAGACGCGCTCTCGGGGTTTGGATCGGAAATCGGAATGCCAAGAGCCGGATCCACGCCGGCCATGCGTTCGGTGCCCGTCGAGACTCCTCCCCTCGTGAAAGTATAAAGGATTTTATAACCATCTCGTACACGAATACTTATGAGGTATCGGATCATCCTGTCTCGCTCGAGGAGGGTTTGAAAGCGATGCAGCCGCTCGCGCTCTTTGCCGATGCCTATGCGCCAGGAAGCGCATAGGGCGTAGGGCGAGTCGAGAACGGGCTGGCGATCATGCACGGTATAATAATGGGTCTTACCGTCTTTGCCTGCCTTGTACAGGGTTATTATCATTACTTTAGCTTATCGGCTTGGCGTGAGCGTGCATTAAACGCGAAAAGGGGGTCGGCGCTTGTCAGCGGACCCCCGAAATGAAGCTCGCGCAGTGGCGAGGACCGAATTCCGTCATATTTCGCCGCGGCGAGCCAATGCTTTGAAAAAAGCATTTAACAGTCGTAGAAGCTCGGAAAGACTGAACTCGACAGTGTCGCGCACGAATGCCAGCCGGTACCCTCGAGTCGCTTATCCGCGGCTCGAGGCCGGCTCGAAATCCTCGGGCGGAGAATCCATGACGGCCCTCCTCTCCGAATCGTCCCTATGTCCGATCGCCCTCTTTAGCCGGTCGGACCCTGTGAAGGTTTTGAACTGCTCACGGCATTCCAAGATCCTTCGATAATAAAAGTTACATCCCTTGGCGCGTAATGCAATAGCAATCGAGTTAACTTTTTCATGTTTTTCTGCCTTCCCGATCCTACTACGGGCATGAATGATGCTCATTTATTATCCAATCAATTTGACAAAGCTCAGAAAGGACACTATATTGATTCTCTAACCGTAAATTGTCGTTTCTCTGAAAAGCATAGAAAAGCCTGCGGTCTCTCGCGTACCTCGAGCCGAGGCAGCAGTCGAGTATAAGGGGTTTGTCCTTGAATAAAAGGGATTTTCCGCGGGTTCATTTTTACGACCAAGACTTCGTCGAGGTGTATGATCGTACCTGGGCTTGGATAGCCGATTGCTGGGCTTCGGGCGGTGAAGGGACCCTGATCGAGAAAGCCAAATACTTTCAATACGGCGGCGAGGCGGTAATAGATCTGATGGATCAGGTCTTTTCATCGTTTTTCCTCGTATATTCCAATAGGATTTTCGCTGCATCGAGCGGTCTCGATACGCTCTATGCGCTCCAAGAGACTAGTGGAGCGATACGTTCGCGCTATAATGCCGCGACCGGTAGTCCTATTTTCCCAAAGGACAATCCCGAGGGTCTTGGTCTTCCTCTCTTCGCATGGGCCGAATACAATCTCTACCATAAAACCGCCAACAAGAAACGAGTGAAGGAAGTGATGCCGACCCTTCAGCGCCACTGGGCTTGGATGGAGGCGACGTTCAAGCTCGAGAACGGTCTCTACGGCGTTCCCGTTTCCGCCACGGGGATGGAGAACTCGCCTCGTGCCGGCGCGTTCTATCTTTCGGACTTCAATTCGGCTATGGCCATGAACGCGCTTTATCTTTCCGCCCTGGGTGACATTCTCAACGATAAGGAAGCCTCTTTCCAGTTCAAACGGGCCTACTTCTCGCTCAAGACTCGCATCAACTCGCTTATGTGGAACGCCGACGACGGCTTCTATTACGACCTCGACAAGAGCGAAAAACAGGTCCCGACCAAGACGATAGGAGGCTACTGGCCCCTTCTCGCCGAGATCCCCAACGAGGACCGCTCGGAACGCCTCATCGCCCATCTCAAGGATCCCGCGATCTTCGGCACCGAGCATCCCTTCCCCACGCTCGCAGCGGATCAAAAAGACTACGACAAACGGGGTATGGGCTATAGGGGCTCGGTGGTTCCGCCCTTCACCTACATGGTTATCAAAGGTCTAGAGAAGTACAATCAGTACGAGCTGGCACGGGACTGCGCGATCCGTCACCTTTACTTCGTGCTGGATTCGATGCATCAGGGAGGCGAGGATCGCGACGAGGATGTCGAGAAACGCTGGGAGAAGGAATCGAGGGAGCCGAAGCCGACCGTCTGGGAGGCCTATCAGCCTCAAAACGAGGGCAAGGCGATATGGCCCGAGCGCCCCGACTGGCCCCGCCCCCAATTCCTCGCCTTTACGGGACTATCCACGATCGCCCTCATGATCGAGAACATAGTCGGGCTCTATATCTCCCTGCCGCGGAAGACGGTGGACTGGATCATTCCCAACCTCGAGATCATGGGCATAGAGAACCTCTCTCTTAAGCGCAATCTCGTCACCATCCTCTCCAACAAATCCGGTCGCGGCTGGGAGATCCATATGGAGAGCGAAAAGCTCTACTACTTCACGATCAACGTGCTCGGCAAGAAGAAGAAGACCCTGCCCATTCCCTCCGGGAAGTGCTCGATGCTCATCGACAAGATTTAGGCCGAGCGTGAGCCGATATCGATTCGAGTCGACGTCGGCGCGAGGTCGAGACGCAAGGCATGGGCTAGCGGGACTCGTCCTCGCCCAGTTCGTCGCGGCGCTTGTCCAAGGCCCGCTCGAGGCGACTGACCTCTTCCAGGCCGGAACGGACGAGCAAGGCGCTGCCGACCTCGGGAATCACGAGAACGAGGATGATCGCCTCGATCCTCATTCCACTGAAGCCACCCCGGAATAGGAACACGAACGCCAGGATGATTCCGGCGGTTATGAGAGCATTCAGGAGGTAAGCCAGTCGGCGCCTCGAGCCGAAGAGCGACAGGGCTCCCTCGATCACGGCCTTAGAGCATGTCCCGCAGGCCACCCCGACCAAGCCGTAGATCCCCGCGACGCCGAGGCTCAGGCTCGATTCGCCCTGGATGAGCGCGACGGCCGCGGCGACGAGGGCGCCGATGGCCGCGGACTTGGCGGCGTTCGAGAGGTAGTCGGCGAAGACGGCCAATCCTCTTTTCATATTCCCAACCTGTCCTTGAGCGATCGTACGTAATTCCTCGAGACCTCGACCTGACGTCCCGCGACGCCGAAACGCAGGAGAAGGTTCCGGCCGAACCAGGGATGGACCTCGCGCACCATTCCTAAGTTGGCGATCGCCGACTTGCTGACGCGGGCGAAGCGGCTGGCCGGGAGCCTTTCCTCGAGCTCATAGAGCCTTTCGCGCAATTCCCCCGAGGCGGAAGCGGTGAAACCCCTCACGATCGGCCCCTCGGCCTCGAAATAGAGGATGGACTTGAGGGGGGCGAGCTCTATCCGCTCCCCCGCGCGGAGAGCGATGCTGGGCGCGGCATCGGCGCGACATCGGGAGAGCGAATCGAGGATGGGGAGGAGGGCCTCGAGGCGGGCAGGGTCGAAGACGAGGGCCGCGGGTTCGCTCGACTCGAGGCCCCGCTCGACCAGGATCATTTCCGCTTCCTCGTCGGGACCGAGGTCGCGGGATGCGAGGAGCTCTCCCATGATGGCCCTGCGGGCAGGGTCGCAGACCAACTTGACGCGCATAGGCCTATCCTATCTTACGCGAAGGCGGCGCGAGGAGGGTCATCTCCTGCCGAAAACGAGGACAATTCGCGTCCCCCTCACGCGCTTTATCTGAATCGTTCCTTCTAGCTGCTTCGTAAGCAGCCCGACAAGAGTGAGCCCGAATCCGGCAGAGTTCTCGAAATCGACCGATTCCGGGATTCCTTTGCCGTCGTCCTCGATGACGAGGGTGATGCGCTCGTCGATCGAATCGGCAGAAATGGAAATCGATCCGCGTTCCCTGCCCGCGAATGCGTGCTTCATGATATTGGTCAACAGCTCGTTGACGATGATCCCGAGGGTTTGCAGCTTCTTCGCGTCCACGGCGAGATCTTCGATTCTTTTCTCGATGACGACAGAACCGCGATTGGGGAAATTGGCCATTATCTCGTCGACCAGCTGATCCAAATACTCCTTGATGGAAAGCTCGCCGAAATTCGTGGACTTGTACAATTTGTCGTAGAGCACGACCATGCTTCCCAAGCGGATATTGGCGTCCTCGAGAGCGCGCGCCACCGCCGGCTCCTTGGAGTTGCTCGCCTGGAGCGAAAGGAGGCTCGAAACGGTCGTCATGTTGTTCTTGATGCGATGGTGGACTTCCTTCAGCAATATCTCCTTTTCGGCAAGCATCTTTTTCAAGCTCTCGTCCGTTTTTTTCCGTTCCGTCACGTCGCGCAGGACTCCGATGGCATGCCACCCGTTGTGAATCCTCACTGCCGCGAGGGACATCTCCACGATAATCTCGCCTCCGCCCTTAACCAGCGCCTCGACCTCGCTGACGGTACCGAGGGCCTCGCCCTTCCCCGTCGAATGGAACCGCTCTACGGCGTCGTGGTATCTGGAGAAATAGCGTTCGGGGGCGATGAGACTATGGAGGTCCCTGCCCAAGGCCTCTTCGGCCCGGTATCCGAATATCCGCTCGGCGGCGAGGTTCCAAAAGGTTATCTCGCCCTTATTCCCCATGAGGATGATGGCATCCTGCGCCGCTGCGGTAATCGCTCCCATCAAGGCATTGCTCTCGCGAAGCGAATCTTCGGTCCGCTCTCGCGGCGCCGCGTCATCAGACTCTCCCCACGCTTTTCGATCCATGGGGAAAGGCAGGATGATGACGGGTATGGCATGCTTCCCGCGGATTACTCCTGCGGCCCTCGCCCCTTCCACTCGGGAACCGAGGTCGCTATCCATGAGGACGAGGCTTACGGCGGAGTCGCTTTCGACGGCTTCGATCGCCGCTTCGCAGCTCGGCGCGACGAGCACGGCGAAGCCTTGGCATTTGAGGTAGTTGCTCGCATTCTCGGCGATGGCGACGTCTTCTTCGACTATGAGGATCTTCGCGAGTGGATCGACGCCCAAGAAATCCTCCTCCTCAATGCCCGTACCGCATTTCGAAAACGAAATATCCAAGACGAGCCTTTTACCGGCATGGCTATTACGGCACGATCAAATCTAGTTTACGCATCAAGATTCCGCCAAGCCTAGTACTCGTCAGGAGCCAGCTAATATTGTATATTTGCTATCATGATCAAGGATCCTGAACTCGTGGCCGCCAACATCTCGGAGATGTCCCGCGCCCTCTCGGTGGCCGATCCGACGCTCGTCGAGGAATTCCTCTACAGCCTGTTCACGTCCTCGGAAGCCGACGAAATCGCCAAGCGCTGGGCGCTCGTGAAGCAGATCGCGGACGGCCGGCCCCAGAGGGAGATCGCCAAGGACCTCGGGCTCTCGCTCTGCAAGATCACGAGGGGCTCGCGCGAGCTCAAGAAGGAATCCTCGGCCTTCAAACGCATGCTCGTCCTCGCGGGGATAGAAATTCCCGCTACGATCGCCCGCCGCAGAAGCGCCCGGAGGGCGACTCCGACGGCGACGCCGGGGCAAGTCGTCTCCTAAAGAAGGGAAGCCTTCTCGAGGAGGATGTCCTCGCGGGGGACGTCCGAATGAGGCGGCCTTCGCCCGGTGGGCGCGGCAGCCATCCTGTCCACCGTATCCATTCCTTCCACCACTTTCCCGAATGCGCAATAGCCCGCCCCGCTCGGCCCCCTGCCCGAGTAATTGAGGCTTCGATTGTCCGAGAGGTTTATATAGAATTGGCTGGTCGCGCTGTCGGGATCTGAGGTCCTGGCCATGGCGAGCGTGCCCCTGGAGTTGGCGGGGGCCTTGGCGGCTTCGTTGACGATCGGATCGCGCGTTTCCCTCTGCTCGAGACCCGGTAACATTCCGCCGCCCTGGACGACGAAACCCGGGATCACGCGATGGAATATCGTTCCATCGTAATGCCTCGAGTTCACGTACTCGATGAAATTCTTCGCAGTTATCGGACAATCGGTCTCGAATAGCTCGATCGTTATCCCGCCCATACTGGTTTCGAAGCGCACTCTCGCGTTGGACATGTTCACCCCTAAGGCATTCTCGCCCAAACCAAAGAAAATGAAAAGCGGTCCTCCTTGCGGAGCGAGGCTCGACAAAGACGGGATCCTGTCTAATTCTTAGGTAAATTGTCAAATTAACTTGACTCGGGTGTAAAGTAATCCATACATTCAAAACGTGGAATATAAGACGGTCGGCAACAAGCTGCGCAACTATCGCCTCGAGGCTGGTCTCACTCAAGAGGATGTGGCTCGCGCGATCGGAGTCACGCGCCAGACCGTGATCGCCATGGAGAAGGGCAACTACGCGCCTTCCGTCCTCCTCGCACTCATGAGCGCGAAGCTTTTCGGCCGCACCGTTGAGGAGCTCTTCTATGTTATCGAGCCTCGCTGAAGTCCTCGTCTCTCTGGCATTCATCGTCTTGCTGGTCCTGAAGCTCGATCCTCTCGATCTACTCATGCCCAACAAGGTGCAAATGAGCATACTCGCGCTCCTGGTGGCGGCGGCCGGACTATATGCGGGGATCCTCTTCCGCCAGAAGGCGCGGGACGAGCGCGAGGCTCTTCACCTCTACCGGGCGAGCCGCTTCGCATACGTCGCCGGCGTGGCCCTCCTCGTCCTCGCGATAGCCGTCCAGTCGTTTCGAGGGGGGGCCGATCCCTGGCTCTTCTACATCCTGGGGGGGATGGTGATCGTCAAGCTCGCGATCCTGACTTGGTCTCGCATACGTAACTAGGCCGCTGCGCACGCGGCGACCCGACAGCTAAATTTGGGAGGCGGACGATGAAACGTCTCGCGTTCATTACGGGCATTTTCGCTATCTTCGCGGCCTCGGCCATTGCCCAGGCAATGACGGGCTCGACTACGATGTCGGGATCGAGCATCGACTCGAGCTCACTGCCCGACGCCAGCGGCATGATGGCGGCGCCATCGGGTACGAATATGAAGGCCGATCCGATGATGGGTCACGAGCTTCGCGTAGCGATGAGTACGGGCATGAAGGTCATATATAAGGACCTCATGTCGGCCGAGGCCCTCGCGGCGAGCGATCCTACGGTGCTTTTCTTCGCGGCCGATTGGTGCCCCTACTGCCAGGCCGACCTTAAGGACATAAACGCCAACGGCTCACGGCTGGGCAAGGTGAATGTCGTCGTCGTCGACTACGACAAGAGCGCCGAGCTCAAGGCCAAGTACGGCATAACCGTTCAGGATACCTATGTCCAGATCGACCCGATGGGCGCCAAGCTCGCGATCTGGTCCGGCGGCGGCGTGGACGGAATCCTCAAGAACCTAGTCAAGCCGATGTAGGAGGAGACCATGGCAGTCCTTCTCGTCTTCGCCTTCGTCTCGGGACTGATCACGATCCTGTCTCCCTGCATCCTTCCGGTCCTTCCGATCGTGCTCGCCGGCGGAAGCTCGGGCGGGAAGGCGCGTCCCTTCGGAGTGATCGCCGGCTTCGTGCTCAGCTTCAGCTTCTTCACGCTCGCGCTTTCCGCGATAGTCCAAGCCCTGGGCATTCCCGCCGATGCCATGCGCTACGTCGCCATCGCCCTCATCGTCCTCTTCGGCATCGTCATGCTGGTGCCGCGGATGCGCGAGCTCTTCGACGTCGCTGTCTCGCGCATAGCGTCGCGATCGGGCGGCGGCGGCGCCGGTCCGCGGCCTTCGTCGCCCCGCGCGGGCTTCTGGGGCGGCCTTCCCGTGGGCCTCAGCCTCGGCCTCGTATGGACGCCCTGCGTCGGGCCGATCATGGCTTCCGTCATCAGCCTCGCCCTGACGCAAAAAGTGGACGGAGGCTCGGTCTTCGTTACCCTCGCCTATACCTTGGGGACGGCCATTCCCATGCTCGCGATCATGCTCGGCGGCCGCGCCTTGATCGCCAGGGCGCCCGGCTTGGCGAAACACGCCGGAACCGTTCAAAGAGCGTTCGGGGTCGTGATGATACTGATGGGGGTCGTCCTCGCCTTCCAATGGGACCGCCAGATCCAGACCGCGATCTTGAGGGCCTTACCCTCCTATGGATCGGGACTGACAGCCGTGGAAAACGTCGCTCCCGTCAAGAAGGCCCTCGCGGCGAGGAGCGGCTCCCGAGGAACGAGCCTCGCCGGAGGACAAAGCCTTCCGGCTATCGCGAACGGCGTATTTTCCGGCGCGCCCGACCTTACGCCTGACACGGATCCCCTGGGGGATTATGGCGCCGCGCCTCCTTTCGTCGCCATGGGGCCTTGGTTCAACACGGGCCCGGACTCGGGAGGGATACCCGCTCCATCGCCGGCCTTCGATCTCGCGTCACTGCGCGGCAAGGTGGTCCTGGTCGATTTCTGGACCTACAGCTGCATCAATTGCATACGAACGATCCCTTACCTGAAATCCTGGTATGAAGCCTACAAGGACAAGGGATTCGTCATCGTCGGCGTACACTCGCCCGAGTTCGCCTTCGAGAAGGTTTCGGCGAATGTCGCCCACGCGATGCGCGATCTCGGAGTGGATTGGCCGGTGGTCCAGGACAACGATTACGCTCAATGGAAGGCCTACGGCAATGAATACTGGCCGGCCCACTATTTCATAGACGCTAAGGGCCGTGTCCGCTATTGGCATTTCGGCGAAGGCGCTTACGCGGAAAGCGAGAACATAATCCGGAAGCTCCTCGCCGAGGCGGGACGACCGGTCAACGCGGCCCTCGTATCGCCCGCGCCCCAGGGACTGGAGGCGGAAACCCCGGAGACTTATCTCGGTTACGAGCGGGGGAAAGGCTTCGCGTCGGCGGTCGACCCGATCGCCGACAAAGCGGTCGATTATCGCCCCGCCAGGGTCCCGGCCTCGGGCGAATGGAATTTGAAGGGGCTGTGGACCATCACGGGTCAGTACGTCGCTCCGGAAGGACCCGGAAGCCTGTGGCTCGGCTTCGACGCGAAGGACGTCTACCTGGTAGCCCAGCCTTCCGGGCAGGGGGGAAGCATTGCCGCCTTCGTTGACGGCGCTCCCGCCGTCGATACCCAGGACCTGCGCGGGGGGATCGTGAAGCCCGATTCCAGCAGGCTCTATCACGTTGTCGCCCTTCCTGAGGGCGGCACTCATGTGCTTAGGCTCGACGTGAGGGGAAAGGTCAGGCTCTTTTCCTTCACGTTCGGGTGATCGGCGTCCAGGACGCCGGAGGATGAAAGCATGTTGCTGCGTATCGCGATGGCGGCGGTTTTGACCGCCGCCGTCTTCTCGGGAACGGCGGAAGCGACGAATGACGCCCATGCCGGCGTCGAAACGGCGCTTTTCGCGGGAGGCTGCTTTTGGAGCCTAGAATCGGCATTCGACAAGACTTATGGAGTCATCGAGGCGACCTCGGGCTATACCGGCGGGACGAGCTCGAACCCGACCTACGACAACTACGAGCTCGGGGGCCATGTCGAAGCGGTCCTCGTCGCCTTCGATACTACTAGGATCAACTATGATCAGATCCTCGACGTCTACTGGCATCACACTGATCCGACCGATCCGAACGGCGCCTTCGTCGACCGCGGTCCCCAGTACAGGCCCATCGTGTTCTACCGGGACGAGCCTCAAAGAGAAGCCGCCCTGACCTCCAAGGCGGCTTTGGAGAAATCCAGGGTCTTCGGGAAGCCGATCGTCGTGCCGGTAAGCCCGGCCGGGAAGTTCTGGCCGGCCGAAGAGTACCATCAGCACTACGCGATGAAGAATCCGACGCGCTACGAGTTCTATCGCGTCAATTCCGGTCGAGACCAGTTTTTCGCGCGGATCTGGGGGGCTTCTGTCCTTGCGGATCCGGGGGCTCCTCCGTCTATCGGCAACGGCTCGTATATGAAGCCTTCCAAAGGCGAGCTCCGGAAGCGACTTACGGCGGTTCAATTCGAGATCACCCAGAACGAGGGCACCGAGCCGCCCTTCCAGAACGAGTACTGGAACAATCATGACGAAGGCATCTATGTCGACGTCGTTTCGGGCGAGCCTTTGTTCAGCTCTCGCGATAAGTTCGAGTCGGGTACCGGTTGGCCGAGCTTCACGAGGGCCCTCGTACCCTCGAACGTGACGGTGAATACCGATACGAGTCTCGGCATGGTGCGCGACGAGGTGCGTAGCCGCTACGCCGAATCGCATCTTGGCCACGTCTTCGACGACGGGCCCGCGCCCACCGGCCTGCGGTATTGCATGGATTCGGCGGCGCTGCGTTTCGTCCCGGTCGCCGATATGGCCCGCGAAGGCTATGGCGCCTTCCTGAAGTATTTCATGAATGGGCGGAGCGGGACCTGAGCCCTCGCGTCGGAACACTCGTCCCGATGCTCCGTTCCGGCCGACGCGGAAAGCCTTCCGGCGATTTCGATGGTGTCGGCGAGGAAGCTCTCGAGAGATGAGAAGCCCATTTCCTTCAAAAGGAGCGATATGCAGGCGAGGTGCCGCCTTGCGATGGTCTTGGCGTAGGCATAGCCGTTGGCGCAATCGAAGGAAGACCAGAGAACCTGAAGGGCATAATAGTATATCCTGGGGATCCTTCGCTTGAGGAACTTGAGTTCCTCGTCGAGCCGGGCGAAGCCGTAGGACCCTCCATAGAGTCGTTCGAGGCATCTAGATACGTAATCTATCGAAGCGACGTAGGCCTTGTTTTTCCTCGCGGCTTTTTGGCCGACGGGCAAGCCTCGGGCGACAAGGTCGCGGAGCTCGCTCATGAAGGCCTCCGCCTCGTAGCGGAACGGAACGGAGGATCGCTCCGGCACCGCCGCGAGCTCGGCCAGGCGATCGACGGCCGCGAGATAGCTCCGCTTGAGTTCGTCGAAGTCGACAGTATTGCCGCGCTCGGGCCTGCTGTCGGGATGATACTTCTTTATGAACCGCCTATAGACGGTACGAAGCTCCTCCTTCGTTCGAATTTTTCCCGTAGCGATGAGTTCCAAGAAGAAGTTCATTTTGACCGATGCCTTCCCGTCAGGAGGAAGGCCGCCGGGATAAGGATGGCCGCGGCCACCGAGACCGCGAGACCGGTGCCTTGGTCGGCATGGATCCGCCGGGCCAGGGCCTCGTCCTCGAAGATCATGCGCGATGCCGTGAATGAAATGGCCGCGGCGCCTGCGTACAGGAGCCAGCGCGCCTTGTCGATGAGGGTCGAGACGAGGCCGCCCGCGGTCATGAGGAGGGGCATGCTGATCAGGAGGCCGGCCACGAGGAGGAAGATCGAGCCGTGGGCCGAGCCTGCCACGGCGATGACGTTGTCGAGGCTCATCATGAAATCGGCCGTCACGATCAGCGCGATGGCCTGCCTGAGGCTCGCGGCCTCCTTCGGCCCCCGTTCCGCTTCGCCCTTCGGCTTCAAGAGCCGGTAGGCGATCCAAACGAGCACGAGGCCCCCGGCCGCGGAGAGGTAGGGCACGAGCATGAGGAGGGTCGCGACCGACGTCAAAGCGATCCGGAGAATGACCGCGAGGCCGCCGCCTACGAGGATCGCCAGCCTTCGGCGCTCGCGCGGCAGGCTGGCCGCCGCCATCCCTATGACGATGGCATTGTCCCCGCTCAAGGCGATATCGATGAGCGTGATGTTGAGAAAGCGGAGGGCCTGGTCCCAAAATGCGGCGGCGATCATCGCCGTCCATTGTCCATCAATCGGCGAGGCCCGGCAAGCGGAAGAAGGCCTTCGCGTTTCGGTAGGCGATGTCCTTCGTCATGCCGCCCATCGACTCGAAGTCCGGCGGCGCCTCGCCGCTCTCGATCCAGCCGCCGAGGAGGCGGCAAAGCACGCGCCTGAAGTACTCGTGCCTCGGGAAGGAAAGGAAGCTTCGGGAATCGGTAAGCATGCCGACGAAGCGCGAGAGGAGGCCGAGGTTGGCGAGCGCGCGGAGCTGAAGCCCCATGCCGTCGACATGATCGTTGAACCACCAGGCGGAGCCGAGCTGCATCTTGCCGGCGACCGAGCCTCCCTGAAAGCAGCCCATGACGCTCGCCAGGATCTCGTAGTCGTTGGGGTTCAGAGAATAGAGAATGGTCTTCGGCAGGAGGCCCTCATTTTCAAGCGCATCGAGGAAGACCGCGAGCGGAGCCGCGCGCACCGAATCGTTGGCGGAATCATAGCCGGCGTCGGGGCCGAGGGCGGCGAGCATCCGCGAGTTGAGATTGCGCATCGACGCGAGGTGGAGCTGCATCGTCCAGCCGCGTCTTGCGTTCATCCGGCCTACCTCGAGGAGAAGGGCGGTCTTGAGCTCCTCCGACTCTTCGGGCGAGAGCGCATTCCCGCCGCGAGCGTTCGCGGCGGGGGTCGACATCGCGCGGAGGAAAAGCTCTTCGGCGCGTCCGTCGGAGATGGGCTTGGCCGGAACCTGGACCAAGGCGTGGTCGGAGAGCCTGCAGCCCTTCCCGTCGAAGAAGGCATGCCGTTTATCGAGGGCCTCGACGAGGTCGGCATAACTCCGTATATCCATCATAGCCGCGGCGGCGAGACGCGGGAGATATTCCCGCCACGTCTCGAGATTTTCGATCGCGAGGGCCTTGTCGGGCCTGAAGGCGGGCACCATGAGGGGCTCGTCGACGCGACTACTGTCGCGAACGCGACTACCGTCGCGAACGCGACTACCGTCGCGAAGGGCCATCGAGCTCGCGCGATACTTGGCATAGGTCTCGTGATGCTCGAGGCCGTCCGCGGGGTCGTCGGTCGTGCATACGGCGACGACCCGCATCCTGCGGAGGAGCGCGCGGGCGCCGAAGTCGGGCCCGGCGATCATCTCGTTGCACTCTTCCCAAATCCTTTCGGCGCTCCGCTCGCACAGGATCTCCTCGATTCCGAAATATCGGCGGAGCTCGAGATGGGTCCAGTGGTAGAGCGGATTGCCGACGAGAGAGGGCAAGGTCCTAGCCCAGGCGAGGAAAGTCCGCTTATCGGCCGGATGTCCGGTTATATCGGATTCGGGCACGCCGTTGGCCCGCATCGCGCGCCACTTGTAATGGTCGCCTCCGAGCCAGGCCTGGGCAATGCTCGAGAAACGCGCGTCCGACGCGATATCCGCGGGCGACAGATGGCAGTGATAGTCGACGATCGGCATGTCCTCCGCGTAATCGTGGAAAAGCCGCCGCGAGCTCCTGTCCGGAAGGAGAAAATTATCGCCCAGGAATTTTTTCATCGAGCGGGCCGGTTGCCGTCGAGGGGCGGGGGAAGCGCGGAGACCGCCTCGAGGATGCTGCCGCTGCGTTTTTCCGAATGGTCGCCATACCTAATATCCGGATTCATCGAAGCTCCTTCCTTACCTGTTCACGCGGCCCTTCGCATCGCCCGCGACTAGTCTTTCGATCTCGTTTCTCGTCGCCAGGCAGAAGTCCCCTGGCATCGAGTGCTTCAGCGCCGAGGCGGCGGTGGCGAACTCGAGGGCTCTCTCTTCGTCTCCATACTCGAGAAGGCCGAATATGAGGCCGGCCGCGAAAGAATCGCCGCCGCCGACGCGGTCGACGATATCTTCGAGAGAGTAGGCGCGCGAAGCCAGGAAGCCGGATTTGCCGTGAAGTACTGCCGACCAGCCGTTGCGATCGGCGGACTTGCTTTCGCGCAGCGTGATTGCGACAACTTGCAGATTGGGGAAGCGGGACTTTGCGCGCTCGGCCAAGGAGCGATAGGAAGCGCCGTCGAGAGAGCCCGTCCGCGGATCGATTCCCGCCCCTTCGGGCTCGATGCCGAGGCCGAGTTGGATATCTTCCTCGTTGGCGATGAGGACGTCCGCCAGGGCGACCAGACCCGCCATCACTTCCGGTGCCTCGGCTCCATAGCCCCAAAGCTTTTTGCGATAATTGAGATCTACCGAGACCTTGGCTCCGGCGTTTCTCGCCGCCCTCGCCGCTTCGATGGACGCGTCGGCAGCCGTGCGCGAAAGAGCCGGAGTAATTCCGGTAACGTGGAACCAATCGGCGCCGGCGAAGATCGAGGTCCAGTTGAAATCCCCGGGCTTCATCTCCGAAGCGGCGCTTCCGGCCCGATCGTAGACGACCTCGGAGGCGCGCTGATCGGCGCCGGCCTCGATGAAATAAATGCCCGTTCTTCGTGCGCTCCGGTGGACGCGAGAGACGTCGACGCCGTACGCCCGAAGCGCGCGCAGCCCGGCCTCCCCGATGGCATCGCGCGAGAGGGCGCCGACGAAAGCCGCGCTCATGCCTAGGATCGAAAGCGATACCGCCACGTTGGCTTCGCCTCCGCCGAAGCTGACCTCCAGCATCGGCGACTGGAAAAGCCTCTCCTTGCCGGGGGCCTTGAGACGGAGCAGGAGCTCTCCGAAGGTGACGATTTTCCTCATTGGCGACCTAACGTTCATTTTAGCACGCGCTCTCTTCCGATGCAATGTTGTTTTTGGAATGATGTTCCATTTTTCATGTCAATACGTGGTGCTGCTGGTGTCCTCGATCATTACTGGTCCTTGCTATGCGCGACTATCGAGCGCGATAGTTACTGACTTCGTCTCGCCCGGCTTCAGCTCGACTTTGGCGAAGCCCTTCAGCTCTTTGGGAGGGCGCGGGACAGTGGCGTGGCCGTCGCCGATATAGAGCTGCGCTA
>CAVZVX010000033.1:0-10434 GCA_963778775.1 uncultured Spirochaetota bacterium
ATCGAAGAGACCCACCGAGCGCCGACAGAGGAGGTGCTCCTCGACCGCGCCGATCGGGTAGGAAATGGGCATGTCGTAGCCGGCGAAGGCGGCCATCTTGGCTCCCCGCGCGAGGTGCCAGTCGTGAAGCCCGGTCTGTAACAGCATGACCTCCCCGCGAGGCGCCGGCGATAGGCGCCTCGGCGGAAAGGATAGCATGAGGACAAGGCATGGGCAAGGCGCCTTGTGGCTAGAACGAATTGCGGGAGAGGGGCCTTCCTATATAAACTCCTTCGCCGCCGAGGTAATCGTGTCTTTCGCCCTCGATGAGGATTTGCACGTCCTGTACCGTCGGGAAGGAAGTCGCGGTATAGACGACCTGCTTGAGCTGGCCCGCGTAGCCCTCGATGCCGTAATGATTGTACATGAAGGCCTCGTTGAAGTTGAGGAAGGCCGTGGAGCCTCGGACTTGGGCGGAAAGAAGCTTCGTCCCCTCGGGTACGAGGGAAATGAGCTTCTTGCGTATCTCGTCCTCCGTAGGCCCCTTGAGCAGCGCGTCGAGGGAATCCATGAGCGGCGAGTCCGAGACCGCTATGGATCGCTTCACCTCCTGCCGCACTATGGTCCCGTCGTCGTCGACGCGGACGAAGAAGAGGGAGGCCGAGCGGAGCCTCGCCGCTTGAGCCCCGACGGGAGTCCTGCCTTCGCCGCCCGTCGCCGGGACCGCGACCTCGGGCTTGGGGGTCGCCGCGATTGGCGGCTCGGGCAATCGAGGCCAGGCTTGAGGCTGGGTCGCCGAGGGAGGCGTCTCGGCCTTAGGCGTTGCCGCCTGAGGCGTTGCCGCCTGAGGCGTCGTCGCCTGAGGCATTTCCGCCTGAGGCGTCTCGGCCTTCGGCTTCGCAGGCGCGGAGGGCGGCTTTTCGGCTCCCGACTGAGTCTTCACTATCTCGTGGAAATTGGTGCGCGCCAGCGTTTCCTGTACCTTGCCCCAGTTGAGCGCGAATATGAAAAGAACTATGACGATCACCGCGAGCCAAAAGACGGTACCGGCGTTGGATCCTGCGCGCTTTTCGTTTCTCTTTCTCGCGGCCATATCGACTCATGATATGGATCGGCATATTTCAGGTCAATTCCCGGCGCGAATGTCGAAGATGTCGCGGTCGGGGTCGGGAGCTCGGCCGGGCAGGAGGAATACGACGCGGAAAGCCGCCGGATCGTGGAATTGCACGAACCTACCCCCTGCGCGCAGGGCATATCTCCCGTCGACGGGACGATGGCCCGCGAACCAGAGCGCGCGCCTGGCCCTTCTCCGGCCCATGAGGGCCAGCATGCTCTCCTCGACCGAGCCGGGCTCGGCGTCGCCGTTGGCGGTCCAGATGAGGGCCTCGACCACCTCCGGCCTCGAGCGGTACTCGATGAGGTCCTCGCGCGACAGCGGGAAGGCGGGCTCGCCATGGCTCGCGACGAAATAGGGGCCGAGAGCGAGGATCGGCAGATCCAGCTCGATCTCGCGATACGACTCGAGGAGTTCCTCGCCGTAGGAGGCGCGGAACCAGGAAGCGACCATCTCCCCCTCCGCCGCGAACTTATAGAAAGAGTGGTCTCCCCTCCCCTCCTCGTCCGAGATGTTGTCGTGGTTGCCCTTGATGTAATGGAATCGGGAGGGGAAGGCGACCTTGGCTTCCAGGACCAGGCGCGCCGCGGTCAGGCTGAGGGCCATCTCCTCGTCCATGGATTCGCGCGAGCCCCAGCCGAAGGCGTATTCCCGGTAAGCCGCGGCCCAGCGCCGCTGTGCGCCGCCGTACTCCGAGTGAAAGACGTCGCCCAGGCAGAGGAGATTGACCTCTCCGGCGGCGAGAAGGGAGTCGAGGCGCCGGTCGAGGCGGGGCGGCCTCCAATCGAGCACCGACGCCATGAAACGAGGCCGGGCATGGATGTCGGGCACCAGGACGGTAGGCAAGGCGGGCAGCTCCACGAGGCCGCCCGGCCTGCCGTCGAAGCCCCGCGGCCGGAGGTCGGCGCCCTCTCCCTCGAGCGCCGCCTTGGCCGAGTCGACGAGGGCCCTCAGCTCGGCCAGGCCGGGAAGGACCGGGTCGGACTCCCGCATCCGGATTCCTATGCCTCCGATTCGATCCGCTCGAGCCAGCTCTTGGCGGCAGGATCGCTCGGGTCGATATCGAGGGCCGCTCGGAAGAAGCCCGCCGCCTCGCCGAGCCTGTCCTGCCTGACGGCGATGGCGCCCAGGTTGACGATGACCTTGACGTTCTCGCCCTCCAAACTGAGGGCGCGCTCGAGGGCTCGCCTGGCTTCCGGGATCCTTCCGAGCTCGAGAAGGCAGATCGACAGCTCGTTGAGGGAATCGACGTCTTCGGCCCCCAGGGCGAGGGCCCGCTCGAAGGCCGACCGTCCCTCTTCCCATCGGCCGAGCCTGCGCTGGGCCCAGCCGACCAGGAACCAGCCGTTCCATACCGTCGGATGCCTTTCGATGAACTCGCGCGCCTTGGCGAGGCCTTTCTCCTCCTCGCCCAGGCGGATGAAATCGAAGGCTTCCTTGAAGAGATTGTCGAGGTATCCCTGCTGCCTCAGCTTCTTGAGGACTTCCTTGGCGCGGTCCTTCTTCTCGTCGTCCTCGCCGACCTTGACGTAGGTCTCGAGGAGGGAGGCGGCGCGATCGTAGTTTCGACTGCGCAGGAAGAAGAAGGCCGCGTTGAAGAAGGCGGGCGGGAAGGGAGGCTCGAGGGCCAGGAGGCGCTTGTAGGTATCGAAGGCGCGTTCGTCCATCTCCTGAGCCAAGGCCTCGCGCCCCGACTGGGAATAGAGCTCGGCCCTGTCCTCGGAGAGGATCGCGAGGTCGAGCAGGGGCTCGGGAGCCTCGGGATAGAGCCCCGCCAGGGCGCGGAATATCTCCTCGGCGATTTCCCAGTCCTTGTTCCGCGCCTTCGCGATTCCCGCCTCCGAGAGCTCGGGCAGTATCTGGGGCCGGACGGCCTTGACGAAGGCGCGATAATACCAGGCTTTATCGTGGTCGGGCCTCCAGGCGAGCAGCCTGAGCATGCCCGCGACGATCGCCTCTGCCGTGATGGCTCGCGCGTCGAAGCGGCCGGGAAGGTCGTTTCGCTCGGCCTCCCTGCCCGTCTCGACGGGCAGGAGTATGGAAGGATCTGGCGTGAAATCGCCTATGGGTCGGGCGAGGCCGGCCGGCAGCTCGATGAAGACCAGGCGCCGGAGAGCGGCCTCGCCCGCGGTTCGGGATTCGTCCATTACGCTCTCCTGTCAGGCTTTGCCTTCGGCGGCCGGCGAGTGCGGCCCGGTATCGTCGGTCCGCGACTGGCGCACCTGCCCCAGGTAGTCGTTGACGTGCATCTTGAAGGTCATGGGAACGGCCTGCTCGTCGAAATGAATGGCTATGGCCGTAAGGTCCTTGCGGCCCTCGACGTCCTCGTAGCGCACGATGGTTCCCTTGACGTCCAGGCTCTCGCGGGGATCGTCCATCTCCACGCGCAGCGTACACTCCTTATCGACGAGGAACTTGGCCAGGCCGACGATGATCGCCTTGGCTCCCGAGAAGGAGAGGTCGCGGAGGATGCACTTGCGAGGCACGCCCTGGACGAAGACGAAGCTTTCCTTCGATCGCAGGCCCATGCGGCGCATCGCGTCGGGATTGAGGAGTATGCGCTCGTCCCGCCTCCGGGTCGAATTCATGTTCGCCTCGAGGAGCCTGCCCAGGATGTCGATGAAATCGTCGGGAGGGCGCTGCGTATACTGTAGGCTCGCGTATTGCAGCTCTTCCGAGCCGCTGGGGTAGCTCGAATAGCCGAGGACCTTGGCGCCGATGAAGAAGCTGACCGGATCGGGCTTGTCCGACAGCTTGAAGCTGAAACGCAAACTGACGGCCCCGTTGGCCTTGGTGATGCGATCGGTGAGGGCCTGCTTGGAGCTGACGATGACCTTCGCCCCGAGGAACGAGCTCGAATAGACGACGCAGGGCCATTGCTCTCCCACGCATTTGAGGAAGACGCCCCGGATATCCAGGCCGGTCGCTTTTATTATTTCTTTAGTGTAGGTGACATCTATGGTTTTATAGAGCTCGAACCATTTTCCTATCTGTTGACTGGTGGTTACGGACATATCCAAGCTCGATAATAGCCGTCGCGGCCCCACAGGTCAACAATGATGGCCCGCCGGTCATTCCTTCCAGGGGAAGAACATGCCCTTGAGGCTCCGTTTGCCGACCAGCTCCCTGTCCTCCTCGAGCAGCTCGTCCCAGGGAACCGCCCGCCTGTTCGCCTCGGGATTGGCCTCCAGCCAATCGTACTTACGCATCCGCAGCCTGAGCCCGACGTTCTGCGCGAGGCCGACGCCGGCGAAGCCCGGAAGGAGGAAGGCGAGGAAGAGCGAAAGAGCGAGGGTGACGGCGGAGTAGAGGAAGAGGAAAATCGAAAAACCGGGGTTGTCGAAGAACATGAGGAAGCTCTTGCGCAGATTCTTGCGCAGGCCGCCGCCGAGCCTGGCCCGGAGCGGGACGTAATACTGGAGCGCGAGGAGGATAATGACGGCGCACCAGAAGATCACCCCGGCCGCGAGCGTCCCGAGGAAGCCGCCCAGGGAAAGGTAGAAGGGCAGGCCGACTGAGACGACGAGCCAGCCCGCGACGAGGACGATCCCGACCTGGAGGCCGGGTACGAGCCCCCGCTCGACGTGAGCCAGCAACTCCCCGAAACGGAAGCTTCCGAAGTCCGAGATGCCCCTCGTCGCGAAGACGCAGGTCGACCACCACACCGAGCCCGCCGCGAGGGCGAGGATGCGGACGAACATATCGGCCCAGGCTGGCAGGGGGACGCCGCCCGGCAGCATGACGCCGATCGCGAGGACGACGAGGAATCCCAAATTGAGGAGGATCACGGAAAAGAGGTGGTCCCATCCGTCGAAGAAGGCCTTCTTGATGAAGAAACCGATCATGGATGCGGTATAGCCTATTCTTGACACGATGGCAAGCGCGCAATTATGTTTAGCCTCTTCCGCCGCGCGCGGCGGTGGCAAAGGAGGTCGGAGAGTTGGTAGAGACCCCGTACAGTTTTCCCCTCGAGAACTTCATGAGCAAGGAGCGCTTCGAGCGCATCAAGGCCTTCGGCAAGGACAGGGAAACGCCCTTCCTCGTCATCGATCTGGACGTGATCAAGGCCAACTACGCGGCGCTCAGGACCAATATGCCTTATGCCAAGGTCTACTATGCGGTCAAGGCGAACCCCCACGACGAGGTGATAGCCGCCCTGCGCGACCTCGGCTCCAATTTCGACATCGCCACCCGCTACGAGCTGGACCAGCTCCTTCGTCTCGGCGTAAGCCCCGATCGGCTATCTTTCGGCAACACGATAAAGAAGGAACGCGACATCGCCTACTTCTACGAGAAGGGCGTCCGTCTCTTCGTGACCGATTCGCCCCTCGACCTCGATAAGATAGCCCGCGCGGCTCCGGGCTCGCGGGTCTTCTTCCGCCTCCTCACCGACGGCATGGGCGCGGACTGGCCGCTCTCCAAGAAATTCGGGTCGCACCCCGACCTCACGCGCCAGCTCGTCAAGCTCTCGGTTCGCCTCGGCCTGGTGCCCTACGGGATATCCTTCCATCCGGGATCCCAGCAGCGCGACGTCGGCTCCTGGTCCTCCGCCCTCACCACCGTGGGCCAGCTGTTCCGCTGGGCGCGCGAGGAGGCGAAAGTCGACCTCAAGATGCTCAACATGGGCGGGGGCTTTCCCGCCGACTACATGGAGCCCACCGACACCCTGCAGCAATACGCGGAAGACATCAGCCGCTTCCTCGACAACAGCTTCAACGGCGAATGGCCCGAGGAGATCATCATCGAGCCCGGCCGCTCGATGGCCGGCGGCTCGGGCGTCATCGTCGCCGAGATCGTGAACATCGCCAAGAAATCGGTTCACGAGCGCTATCCCTGGGTCTTCCTCGACATCGGCAAGTTCGGCGGCCTCATCGAGACCCTCGACGAGGCCATCAAGTATCCGATCTGCTTCGAGCGCGCGGGCAAGGCCCGCGAGATCATCATCGCGGGCCCCACCTGCGACAGCATGGACATCCTCTACGAGAAGTGGACCTACACGATGCCCGACACCACGCGCATCGGGGACAGGGTCTACATCCTCACGACGGGGGCCTATACGCAGAGCTATAGCTCCATCTGCTTCAACGGATTCCCGCCGCTGGCGGCGTATATTCTCAAGTAAGATGGGGCTCGGCCGGAAGCATTGCCCCGCGGCTCGAAAAGGCAGTAGATTCCCTTCGACCGGAGGAAATGCGCCATGGCTCTTCGCCGCACATGCATCGCCTTGCTCATGTCGCTCATCGCCTCGATCGCGGGGCTCTCCGCGCAGACCGTCACATTGAGGATAGCGGCGAACGTTCCGACGAACAGCCCCTGGGATCTCGGCTTGAAGCGTCTCGCGCATGAGTTCGATCGGGTATCGGGCGGCAGGGTGAGGATGATCTTCCCGCCGAGCGCCCACGTCGCCTCGGAAGGGGACATACTCCGGCAAATGCGGTTCGGAATCGATGGGGCGCTGATATCCTCGCAAGGACTCGCGCAACTCTATCCCGACAGCCTCGCACTGTCCATGCCCAGCTTCATCAACAACGACGAGGAATTCGATGCCGTACTCGCGGCCGTCGTCCCCCTGATCGAAGCCAAGCTCGCGGACCGCTACGTCGTGCTGGCCGTCTCGAAGGGCGGATGGGTCCGATACTTCTCCGAATCGCCCATCGTGTATCCATCCGACTTCGCCAAACTCCGCATCTCCATAGACCAGGGCAACCCCGACGAGATTCGGCTCATGCAGTCGGTCGGCGCAAGGGTGGTCCCGGGCTCCATCTCGGATTTCCTCCTCCAAATCAATACCGGTACCGTCGACGCCATCTGCCAAAGCCCCATCTATATAGCGACCCTGTGGTTCCAGCTGAGAGGGAAGATCGCCTATATGACTTCCTTCAAAGTCGCCCCGTTCATCGGCGCGATGATATTCAACAAATCCAGCTGGGAAAAGGTACCCGCGGAGCTCAGGCCCCCGCTCCAAAAAGCGGTCAAGGACATAGCCGACGAGATCGGCCTCGAGAGCGCGAAGCTCGAGGACGACGCCATAGCCTCCCTCGACGGCATCAAGGTCCCGCCCGAGCCCGCCGACGCCGCCGCGACCTGGGCCAAGCTGATCGCCCAGAGGCGCAACGGTCTCATCGCCCAGATGTTCTCCCCGGACATTCTCGACGCGATGGATGCGGCCCTGGCCAAGGTCCGCCGGCCCCAGGCGGATCGGTGATCGGATCCGATCAGGGCCGGGCTTCGGGACGTATCGTCGCGATCGAATAGCCGCGATACCCGAGGACGTCCAATTTTCGGCTCACGATCCGCGCGTCGTCGGGGGAGAGGTCGGGGAAGAGGACGCGGGAGTGCCCGCCCGAGCGCTCGATCGTCGCGGTCAGGCCCGACATGGCCAAGCGCTCCACCGTCGCCTTCGCATTGGCCTCGATCGCGTAGGAAGCCACTTGTATGCGGACGCGAGCGCCCGATGAGGTGGACGACGCGGAATCCGCTGCCTGCGCTTCGGCCCCGGAGTCGAGCGGGTCCGTGGCGTCGGCTCCCGTCGCCTGGCCGTCCAAGCCCCCTCCCTTCCAGGCGAGGGCCTCCTCTTTCGGTATCTCGGAGAAGGCCACCTGCGCGGTCCCCGTGGGGATCATGCCGATGATGCGCGCGGCGGCCTCGGACAGATCGATGACGCGATCCTTCGCGAAGGGGCCCCGATCGTTCACGCGCACGACGACGCTCGAGCCGTTGTCGAGGTTGCGTACGAGGAGGTAGGTCCCGAAGGGCAGGGTCCTATGCGCGCAGGTGAGCCGCTCCTTGTCGTAGATCTCGCCCGAGGAGGTTCGCCTTCCGTTGAAGTCCGGACCGTACCAGGAAGCCGTCCCCGTTTGGGCCGTCGTCGCGCCGGCCGCCGGCGCGACGACCGCCGGTACCGCGCCGGACGGCGCGGGCGCTTGCGGCGTCGCTTTCGCAGCGAAAGCGACGCAAGCGGCGAGTATCGGCAGGCTTCGCGCGAGCCTCATGCCGGCCTGGCCGCTATTTCCGCGGCCGAGTCCGCGATCGCGGCGAAGAGCTCGTCGATGTCCTCGGTCTCGACGCAGGAAAAGGCGACTCGCAGATAGCGATCCTGGATCGATACCGTCCCGATGCCCTTCTCGTCCAGGAGCTTCCTGCGCAGGGCTTCGGCCGACAGGCCTTCGCAGGCTATGCTCATGAAGTAGCCCGAGTTGAAGGGCAGAGCCTTGAGGGAGCGCGGCAGGGGATGGGCCGCCAGGTAGTACTTGGCCCGCGCGTACCGGGCCGCGAGCAGGGCTCGGCACCCGGTCTTTTGCTCGTCGACGCCGGGAAAGTCGAAGGATTTCAAGATCAGGTATTGAGCGGGCGCGGAGGAGCTTGAGACCGACGACCGTACCAGTCCCATGAGCTTCTTCACGAGGGCATCGTAGGATCTCGGCCCGAGCGACGCGGAGCCGAAGGTTATGAATCCCAGCCTGAAGCCCCAGACGAAGTCCTCCTTGGTGGGCCCGTCGACCTTAATCGCGAGGATGTTCGGGTGCTCCCAGGCGATGCGGCCGAAGATCGACTCGCGAAGGAGTCCCTCCTCGTACTGGAGGCCGAAGTAGGCGTCGTCGACTATGACGAGGAGGGCGATCCCTTCGGAAGCCACGCGGGAGAGCGCGGCCGCTATGGACTCGGCCTCCGAGAGGGTGGGGGTATAGCCCGTCGGGTTGTTGGGGAAATTGAGGATGCAGGCGGCCTTCGCGCCCTTCCCGGCCGCCGCCGCGCGACCGGCGGAGGAGCGCAGGGCGGCTTCGAGCCCTCGGACGTTGAAGCCTCGACCGGCGTCGCCCGCCGCGAAAGTCGGGTAGGTCGCGTATTTGGCGGCCTTGCGCTCCTCGAGTATCAGGCGGTAGTTGGGCCAGGAGAGATCGGGCAGGACCACTTCGTCGCCCGCGTCGATGAAGAGATCGGCGACGATCGACATCGCGGCGGTGAGTCCGGGCACGACGACGGGCAGGGAACAGTCCCTGCCGCGGAACGAAGGATTCTTGCGTTCGAGATCGACGCGCCAGCGCGCGCGCAAGGTGGCTATCCCGGCCGTAGGCGCGTAGGCGACGGCTTCTTTGGGACTAAGGCCGGGCAGGCCCGCGCGGATCGAGTCGAGGATCATCGGCTCTCCCCCCTCGTAGGCCATGCCGATGGTCGCATTGAACCTATGCGCCCTCTCGTCGGCCTCCGCGCTCTGCGAGACGATGCCCTTGGGGAAGTACATGCGCTTCCCCATGTCGGAGAGGAGACGCTCCGCGGCGGTGCCGGCCAATGCTTCGTTGAGTTCTTCCGCAAGCGCGTTCATCGCTCCACCCTAAACGCGCTCCGCGAGCGCTGTCAAGGACTCGCGTCCTCCGCGACGACCGACTCCGCGGCCCGCTCGAAGGCCGGCACGTCGTCGACGGTCTTCGCCGGGGTGAGCTCTTCGGGCCGCGCGATGGGGAGGATGAGGGCCCTGCCCTCCGCGGCCAGGGCGGCGTCGACGTTGTCCAGCGCGAACTCGTGGCCTTCGGGATCGTTTCCGGGGATCGCGTAGCCCGTCCCCTCGACCCAGCAGCGATCGCGAAAGCCTTCCGTCTTCTCGAGGAGGGCCCGCGCGGAATATACGCGGACGCCCACGTTGGTATAGCCCGGCCCCCGCGGCGAAGGCGCGGCGCCTGATCGCGCGGCCGACGTCGGGCTTCCCCGGAGCTTCGCGTGACCGAAGGAGACGGGCCGGCCCCTCTCGTCGAGGCTGATGGGATAGGCGGGCGAATCGAGGGTCGTCGCCGGCATGAGCATGTCGACCCCGACTCCCGCAACCCTCAAGGCGTCGAGGGCCAGGAGCGAGGAGAGTATGGTCCGGCGCGAGTTCGCGTCGCCCCCGAAATTGGCGACGACGTAATCCGCTCCCCGCCAGAGGGACCTGGCCTGCCATGCGGCATCGCCATGGCCCAGAGGTTTCCCGTAGGGGGCCTCTTGCGTAACGAAGTCCCTGGCTCCGGGCCCGATGCCGAGGGGAGAGAGTATCTCGGCGTCGATTTCGGCCTCCCATCCTCGCACCGCGAGGAGATGCCGCCCGATCCCGTCGGTGGCCGCGAAGGCGTAGGCCGCTATCGGGATCTTTCCCGAGCCATGGAGGAAATCGCGAACGGGATAGAGCCGCGCGAGGCCGGGCCGGATCGAAAGGCGCCGCGGCGAGGGCGAGGGATTTGACCCAGCGCGAGCCCGAGCCCGCGAGGAGGGTGAGGCAGACCGTTCGGCCCGCGAGGTCGGCGAGGTAATCCTAGATCGAGGCGAAGGGCCCGCGAGCGGAGCGATTGCGCTCCTCGAGCGCGATGGCG
>CAVZVX010000034.1:0-3918 GCA_963778775.1 uncultured Spirochaetota bacterium
AGTTAGTCAGTTCCAATCTCTTCAACAATTTATCTTCCGGCAAGCTTGCCAGTTCCAAAGCAATGGCAAAGTTAATTGCTCCACGCTAATGTCAAACGATAGCAGAGAATTTGCCTATATCTTTCTATTCAATATTAAACTTCTTCGCTATTTCATCTTTGGCAAGTTCGTCAGTTCTTAAATGTCAATCTATATCCGTGCAGGTTGCTTAGTTCTTTTTACGTTCGCGCCGAAGGCGTCGTTCTAAGCACAGTTTAGACTGGTCAGTATTATAACATTTGTACGCATTAATGACGTGTAAATAATTCGAAAAAACACAAAGGAGTAATTGAGACTACGCATAGTGTGGCATCAGCCAGAGATAGTTAAAGTAATATAATTATTTGCCTGCCAGCCTTGGAGGATATCTTTGGGGAAAAGTGCATGTGCGATTAAGTGATAAGGAGATTTTTCTTCTAAAGCCGTGCGGTATGCGGTTTAACGGGGGGATAGATGTGGAACGGTTGCGGAAAGTCTGCCGAAACAAGATCTTTGATGCATGCCGCCCTTTGTTTGTGGCATTGTACGCTTCTTCAAAGCCTATCTCAAGTTTTTTTTGCAAGTATTTGCGTACCGAGAAAGGCCGAGCTTTCGCCTGGCTACGAAATGGCCGTGGGGGATTATCGGGTTACAGGTTTACCTGGCGAATGCTCGAGCAAGGGTGTTAAAAGGTCTCGGGTTTTCCTTGTTCAATAGGCGTATTTCGATGCCCGACCGGGCTTTTTAGCTGAGTTGCCCCCTGTTTTTGCCTTGGAAAAGCCGTGTTGAGGAGGCTAGCGCCATCTTTCCGGCTTATGTGCGCTGCTCATCTTCCATATATATGGCGATTCTCCCCGATCTATGACTAGGGTTAGCTATGCGCGAGTATATATAATCGAGATATATACGCTGTAAACCGTCCTTGTGGGTTCTAGCCTCTATCACGGGAAGGGGCCGGATAGATACTGAAATATTACAAGCATTGTCGGAATTAAAATGATCAGTTGAAAACGGAGGAATTTACCACTGGTCGTGGAGGAATTTACCAGTGGTCGAGAGAGATTTTACCAGTGATCGCGGCCGACTGGATCAGTGGTAAATTCCTCCGCGACCACTGAAGAAATCCTCCTCAAAAACTGAAGCCGCCGGAAGCGACCAGGCAGGTGCCGGGTCCAGTTGACCCGGCACTTGCCTGGTCCCCGAGTTCATGCAAAAGGACTCCCCGCGAGCGGAATAGCTATTCGAAAGGATCTTCTCGGGTCGATCCGGCCCCTCTTGGCTGGGGCAGCTTTTCCGGAACGCTTCAAGACACGAAATGTTTTACAGACGAGGCAATTTCAAAATGCTGAAGCATTTTGAATTTGCTACCGTGGAATGCGGCATTTGCGCACGGTTTGGAGGTAGGTCATCATATCGTCTACCATGCGATGACCCGAGTCGCGCCAGGAATCTTTTTGACCATCGCGCGGTAGGCCTTCGGCGACAACCCTTCGACGCGCTTGAACGCGCGCGTGAAGTAGGCCGAGTCCTCGAAGCCGACGAGGAAGGCGATCTGGGTGATCGTCTTGTCCGTGTCCCGGAGGAGGGCGCAGGCCTCCTCGATGCGGAGCCGTCTCACGTAGGCAATAGGAGCCTCGCCGGTCACGCGCTTGAACTCGCGGCGGAAGTTGCGGGGGCCTGTCCGGGCCTCCTCGGCCATCTCCTCGACGGAGAGGGCCAGCGAGGAATTCCGAGCGATGCGGTCGACGAGCCTCCTTACGCGCGCCTCCGACGACTCTCCGTCCAACCCTTCCCAGATTCGCGCTCGCGCAAGGAAGGCCCAGAGCAGAAGGAAGGTCGCCTTCGCCATGAGTTCGCAGCACTCTTCCTTCCTGAAGAGTTCCTGGTCGATCCTATTGACGAGGGCCAGCGCCTCTCGGGTCCCGAAGGCCGATAGGCGGAAGGACGAGGGGCTGCCGGCTGAGCCTCGCCTGCCCGGCGGCTCGAGCGCGATTCTCTCGGCGAGCGGATCGTCGAGCAGTGCCTCGGCGTCGAAGACGACGTTGACGTACGAAAGGTCGCGCGTGTCGGCGTAGGCGTGCTCGGAGCCGCGCGGTATGAGGAGGACGTCGCCCGGCCCGATACGGCGCTTTTCGCCCGCCGCGACGTGGATGCCCGAACCCTCGTAGACGATGACGAGCTCGGTGAAGTCGTGGCGGTGCGAGGGGAAGACGGGACTCCGCTCGACGTGGATGATCCTGAGGGGGAGTCCGAGTCCCTCGAAGAAGATTTTTCCGCGATAGAACGGAGCGGGCGGGACGTCGAGCCGCATGTCCGTATTATCCAACAGTTTGTCCGCGCGGACAATGCGAGAAGCGGCGCGATATCGTAGTATGCAAACCGTGGAGAACTCGAAGCGCCGGATGCGAAGCAATGAGCCAGGCCTCCTCGGTTCGCGCTTCGTAAGCGGCGTGCTGGTCGCCATCGCCGCTCTCGGCCGCTCCCGCGGCGCTGCCTTTTCCAATGAGCGCGACGACAGGCCCGCCCGGTTCGAGTCGGCCCTCGTCGAGCTCAGCAGGATCTTCTACTACGCCGAGGGCAGGGTCCGCTACGCGGCGCTCAGGGACGAGCTTCGCTTCGCGGAGCGCTATCTCGGCCTTCAGGCGCTCCGCTTCGAGGACCGCCTGACGTATCGCGTCGTTGCGGACGAGAGAGCGCTCGACCTCGCCGTCCCGCGGCTCTCGCTGTTCCGCTCCCTGGAGCGAGCCGTCGCCGACGCTCTCGAACTGTCGAAGGGGCCCGCATTCATCGCTGTCGAGGCCGTGCAGCCGGCTGGCCGCGGCCTGGCGCTCCACGTCGCCCGCGGTCCTTCGAGCCGGGGGCCCATGATGGAGGTCGATATGGTACGCATCACGGCGCGCCGACCTCCTTGATGGCCTTGGCCCGGGCCGCGACGCCTTCGATGGTGAATTTCTTGAAGCCATCCTCCAATAGCAATTCCGCGACCGCCCCCGAGGATGGACTCGCGAAGCTTGCGCATCTACGCGGGCGATCTCATGCTCGACCCGAATCTTCAGGCCGCAGGGTATGCAGAAGGGAAGCGCCAAGTCAGTACCGGTGTGGGAGCTGCTCGGGAGGAGTAAAGTTCGGAATGCCCGAAGGTAGGCTCGGGCGAATCGCCGGTTTCATCATGACGCATCGCGGAGCTTGACGCGCGGACGGCCGATTGCGTCATCGGAAAGAACCCGGCATGAGTTCAAAGTGGATGCCAAGACCGGAGCTTCTGGTTTCCAGCCTCCCCGACGAGGGTACCGGCCTCGTCCGGCCGGCGGTCCGGTGCGGCAAGAACGGGGGCTATCTCGATACTATTCGTGGACTATAATAGAATGCCCTTAGGGCTTTCCCCGGGGAGGACGCATAAAAAAATCCGCGCGCAGCCTCAGGTACTATATCTATTCGCAGCTCATCTCCACGATCATACTCTGCTCCCTCATCTCGGCGGTCGGCGTCTACATAGTGGGGGAGATCCTTTTCGGGTACCTGTACGACCGCGCGAGATCGAGCGCCTTTTCGACGGAAAACCACGATATCGCCCTTTTCAATAGCATCGCCGGTAATCTCGAGGCCAAGGCGAGGCCCATCGGGGCCCGCGCCCTCGTCGAGCTCGGGAAGCGCTATTCGTTGCCCGGCTCGCTCGCCGCCGCGACGCATGATGGGCTCGCGGCCGAAGCCTCCCGCCTCGGGGTCGAGGACATCTATCTGATCGGAAGCGACGGCAGGGTGGCGGCTACCACTTTCGAGGCCGATCGCGGGCTCGATCTATTCTCCTTGGGGGAGGATTTCAGGGCTTTCCTCAAGGGGATAATCGGGAAGGGCAGGGTCGCGAGCCAAAGCCTCAGCCTTTCCACGAGGACGGGGCAC
>CAVZVX010000035.1:0-5704 GCA_963778775.1 uncultured Spirochaetota bacterium
GCTGAAACCTTCTTCATTCAAGAGTCGCCCTACAGTTCGGGGACTGACGGCGTGGCCAAGTTCCGTGAGAGCTTCCGAGAGATTGGTGGTGCTCAGGCACGTCCATACCAAAGGTGACATAGGGTCTCCCCGTGTCACCGGGTCAACGAGGTCGAGCAGCTGTTTCTTCAGATCGGGATCGTTGTCGGTCGAATGCTTTCGGCCGCCACCGGGATTTCTTATACGAGTGCTTGGGGCTTCTTCAGGATGAGCCTTTCGAGCTGCAAGTTCGCGCTTGCCCCTCCTGACCGTGGTTGGAGACATCCTGGTTGCCGAACATACTGCTGTCAGTCCACCTGGTCCGATTGCATTCGCTTCGGCGGCTGCCCACTGCCTACGCATCCGCTCATCCATGAGAGGCGCAAGAGCAATATACTTCGAAGTAATGCCTTCGATCAGTCCCGAATCCGGCATACATCATAGTATAATTAATTAGCATCATAGTCAACTTGTTTTGACGCGCCGCCTAAACCTCGTGAACATCGAAACGAACGAGACTGTCTGGATCGGCGCCAAGCAGATAAAGAAATTCATCAAACAGTCCTCGCTTTCGATGTAAAGCACGGGAAGCAAAGGACCTGTGATCATGAACAGAAATAAGGGCGTCCGCCTCGTGGCTGCCGCCCTTTGGGTGTTCTTCCTCGGCGGATGCGTCACAACCCGAAATTACGTCTTCCAGTCCGTCGACAATATGGTTGCCGCGCGCCAGTACGATAAGGCCGTAGCTACGCTCAGCGGGCCTCGGAAAACTGACTTCTATAGCAGTCGCGACGGTGTCCTTTACAACCTCGACGTCGGCATGCTCCAGCATTACGCCGGGCACGATAATCAAAGCGCGCAGAGCCTCGGCGAGGCCGAGCGCCTTATTGACGACAACTACACGAAGAGCGTCTCCAAGGCAGCGGCTTCCTTCCTTATCAATGACTACATGCTCGAATACTCCGGCGAGGAGTTCGAGAATGTCTATCTCAACGTGTTCAAGGCCATCGACTACGCCCGGATGAACGATTTCGACGGGGCCTTCGTGGAGATACGCAGGATGGGGACCAAGCTCGACCTGCTCGAGGACAAGTATGGCAAGCTTGCCACCAGCATGAACGGCTCGGGGAACGCGAAGGGCCAGGCCAAGGCGGGCAAGACAGAGTTCCGCGACTCGGCCCTCGCCCATTTCATGAGCATCCTCCTCTACAGGGCAGACGGAAGACTCGACGACGCCAGTATCGAGATGGATCGACTGAAGAAAGCCTTCGTCGACCAGCCCCATATTTACGATTTTCCCGCCCCGAGGCTCGATGGGATGCTCCTGCCGAGCGATAAGGCGAGGATCAGTCTCATCGGATTCACGGGCAGGTCTCCTGGCAAGAGGGCCGACACGCTCCGCATCGCGACGCTTCAGAATGCAATCGTGATCTCGTACGACAAAGAGAACTCGTCCGGAAGGCTCCAGAACAAGGCCGATGTGGTACTACCCTTCCCTTCCGCGACGTCAGGCTACTATTTCAAGTGTCAGCTCCCCGAAATGGTGGCCAAGCCCTCCGCGATAGCCAAGGTCGTCGTCATGGTGGATGGCGCGCGGGCGGGTGAGCTCGCTCTCATCGAGAGCCTCGAGAACGCGGCATTCGCTACTTTCCAGGTCAAGGAACCCCTCATCTTCACGAAGACCGTCCTTAGGACCGCGGTCAAGGGCATCGCAGCCGGCAAGGCCAACGAGGAGATTGACAAGCAGACACAAAACCAGGGCGTGGCTGGGGCGCTTCTCGGCATTTTAGGAAAGGCAGCTACGACTTCTGCGATCGAGGCGAGCGAACAGGCCGATCTCCGCTGTGCGAGCTACTTTCCCGGCAAATCCTGGGTTGGTGAATTCGAAGTCGAATCAGGCCGTCATACGGTGAGTGTCCAGTATTTGGATAGCAACGGCGCTATACTCTATGTGGATAACCTAGGCAGCAAGGACGTCGGCCACGACGGCCTCAATCTGCTTACGTCATATGCTCTTTTCTAAACAGCAGGTAATTCTGAAAATGAACACACACATTTGCCGTATTGCGACTATGGGATTCCTTGCAGTGCTTTCTCTTTCCTGCCTCACTGCGGCTCCGGCGGCCCCGTCTTGGATGTTTGATCTCAAGCAGTCCTATCCCGAGAACAGGTACCTCGCGGCGGTCGGCTCCGGTGATTCGAGGAGAGATGCCGAGTCGGACGCCTCGGGCTCCCTCGCCCTTATTTTCAAGGCGACAGTCAAGATAGACTCCAACGCACAGAAGCGTTATATGCAGATAGTCTCGGAGAACAAGACACTCTCCCAGAACGAGACCTCCATTGTCCAAAACGTCGATCTCCAGTCGAATGCCCAGTTCCTGAATCTTCGTTTTTCCGACCCCTACACTGATCCGAAGGGAAAGGTTTCGATCGTCGCCTATCTTGAGCGAGATCCCACAGCGGCTCTTTACAGGACAATCATCCGGAAGAACATCGACCTTACGGACAAGCTCTCGGCCAGGGCCGAGCAGGAAAAGGGCATTCTCTACAAGTTCGCCCTCTTGGACAGCGCCGTGCAAGTCAGCCTCCATTCCGATCTTCTCCTCGGCCAGCTCCAGATAATCTCGGCTCCCGCGGCCAAGCTCCTCGCCATGCAGGTCGACAGCGCCGACCTCGCGGCCAAACGTGACGACGCGGCCAAGAATATCACCTACAAGCTCTCGATCGATGGCGACGAGGATGGCAAGATCGG
Source organism: uncultured Spirochaetota bacterium (assembly GCA_963778775.1). Lineage (GTDB taxonomy): Bacteria > Spirochaetota > Spirochaetia > Treponematales > Rectinemataceae > UBA1306. The sequence continues at coordinate 2,771 of CAVZVX010000035.1, forward strand.
TGCGATAATCGACGGCGCACTGAGCGGACTCAAGCTCGCACGACAGTCGGACGGCGCCCTCGCTATCACGGGTAGCTGGACTACTGAACCGGTCGTCGTCAATCCGGCTTTCAAATCTCTCCACTGGACGCTCAAGCTCGCTTTGAGCGATGAGTCGGGTACCGCAATCGCTACCTACTTCAAGGAATATCGCGAGAACGCAGTCTCCGACGAAGAGGCCAAGGCCTTTGCGTTCCGCTCGGTGGACAAGATGGTTCGCGCCGATTTCGTGAAGGCCATCACGGATTACATGACAAGAATTTCGCAGGTCGGGGAATAGTTTCCGCCTCGCCACGGCTGGGGAGCCGCCATACGACCTTCAGGAGGACTTCATGAAGACTTCGTTCGAGCTTTCCCTCTCGGGAAGGGACTGGTGGAAGCCATTCATCCCCTTCTGGATCGTCTATCTCGCATACGTCACGGAGAACCTGGCTTTTTCGGCCCGTAGCCATATGGCGACGATCAATCCCGGAGGCTTTGTCCTACTCAAGGTCGTGGCCATCTTTATTTTCGTCGCAACATGGGCGATTTTCACGATCTTCGCACTAAGGATCATGATCCCGAAATTCAAAGCCGGGGAGCGTTCGTTCGCCTTCCGGGGAAGGACCGGCAAATTCCTCGGTATCCTTCTCCTCGGCACGTTCCTCTCGATCATCACCCTCGGCATCTGCCTCGGCTGGTTCTTGCGGAAGGCGGTTTCTTATCTGGCTTCCGAGACGGGCATCGACGGCGAAGCGCCTCGCTTTCTCGGGAAGGCGGGAAAATTCGTCGCATATTGGTTCCTCGCCCTCCTCCTTCCTGTCATCGTCGTCGTCGCAGCCGATATTTTGGCCTTCGGGACCAGGCCAGGGGCCACAGGACATTCCGGGATAGCGTCCTTCACGCTTGGGATCTTCACCTTCCTTGTCCTCATCCCCTTCATGTACCTTACCTATCGCTGGTACGTAGACTTCTCATGGAAGGACTTGAACCTGCACTGGAATACGGAATTCTGGCCCGCCTGCGGCTATATTTTAGGGCAATGCCTCCTAACGCTCATAACGGTCGGCATCTACTGGCCCGCCGCGGCCTTGAGGCTCTACGCATATTTCGTGGGACGGACGGTATTCGAGCGCTCCGGGCAGAGGATCGGGAGGCTCGGATTCGAGGGCAAGATCGGAAAAGGCTTCGGCCTCATATGGGGACAGGGTCTACTCTGTCTCATTACGGTCGGCATCTATATCCCTTGGGGATACTCAAAAGTCCTCCGCTGGATTGCCGGGAACAGCTATTACGAAAGACTCGAGGAGTATTGAACATCTTTGGAGTTTTCATGAGTGATATTGCAGTATTCAATTCGGAGCTAACCGCTTTCCTTGAAGAGCGAGCGATAAGCTCATTCGGCTTTGCCGATTTGTCTCCGATTCCTGATGAGAATAAATATGGATTCCCACGGTCAATTTCTTTTGGCTTTCCAATCAAAAAAAACATCCTAAAACGGATCAAGCATGGGCCAACTCCTGAATATTACGAAGAATACAAGAGGCTGAATGCCCTCCTCGCCAAAACCGCCAAAGAACTTGAATCATATATCCTTTCCATTGGATATTCTGCACTCGCCGTAGATGACGATAATCGGAAATATGACACGAAATCCCTGACGACTCTTCTCCCTCACAAAACCTCGGCGACACTTTCCGGGCTCGGATGGATCGGAAAATGCAACCTCCTCATTACCGAAAAGTTTGGCTCGGGGATTAGGCTTGGGACTGTCCTGACGGATATCCCACTCAAAGCCGGTGATCCGGTACTTGAATCGAAGTGCGGGGAATGTAAAACTTGCTACACTCTCTGTCCGGCCAAAGCGATAACCGGAAGGAATTGGAAGAGAGGGATGAAAAGGGACGATATTTACGAGGCGCATGCTTGTAAGGCAATGGCGACTCGGCTTTCCGACGCGATTCGAGCCGGCCATACCATTTGCGGGATTTGCATTGCGAATTGTCCGAGGACATTGCGCTATGTAAACGGGAAAGGCGCGGACTACTGCCCCGGCAATTGAAATGCCGTAATCGCATCGAAAAAGGAATTAGCCACGCGGTCCTTTTTCGATGCTCACGTCAACTGTTTTATCAAAGGCGCTCATCGAGGGTCACGAACCATTTCGTCCTGATTATCATGCTGGGGCCACCGAAACCGCTTTAGTATGGGCATATCACCCTGACAAGGTGAACGTCGAGATGGCGAAAAAACTAAAACCTCAATCGTCTTTCGATGATCCTTTGGGATATGTGGGCGATCCCGCAAGTTTCGAATTGGAAAATGAGAAGGAGGCATCAAACAAAATCGCGGAATTCTATGTACATGTAATAGAGACATTCTTGGAAAACGGGCTCTAGGCCGATATTCGTGCCGCGGGAAAGAGGCCGAAATCGACCGCAAGGACGGGCATCAGGAGAGTGCGATCTAGGGAATCATGGTATCGTTCCATTCTCGAATGGCGTATTCCTTAACTCATTTTGAACACTTTGATTTTCATTATTCATACGCCACAACCACTTAAACCTTGTGGATAACTTATTGGCACTACATTTTCATGAGTTGGCACTTCGGAAACGAGCCTTATCAATTTCGTACCGCTGGGGGCACGGCTACACCTACTGCCTTGAATACATCGGCGCAGACTCCATGGACGTCGGTCCTGAGATACCAGGTTCGACCCTCCATCTCTACCTCGACCTCTTGGAGAGCTTTCAAATCCTGCTTAATAACCGCCCACTCGTAGCGTTTATCGCGCTTATCGAGACGGGCCTCGAGTTCCTTGAGCAGCACCAAGGCGAGGAAGCTGCAAAATACATGTCCTCGTATCGTCTCGTCGTGATGATGATAAATTGGCCGAGTCTCAAGAAGGCTTTG
>CAVZVX010000036.1:0-4733 GCA_963778775.1 uncultured Spirochaetota bacterium
TTGATGCTTGGTCACCAATCCCCTTAAAATGCACCTTGCTGGGCCGGTGTTGCTTCTTGGTCACGGGGGGAGATCAGTGTGGTGCTTTACGTGTTCCTGTTAACGATGTAGTTGGGACCGTCATCATGTAGTCGTCGTTCAGTTGTGGATGTTAGGCATTTTCTCATCCGGGTGAAGGGATCACAGCCCCCTCGAGCGGCTTCGCCTCGGCGAGGTCGAGCTCGCCTACCTCGCCGAGGCCGGCATGGGGGCCGACTCCGTCGTCGAGGCGGGACGCCGGGTCTTCCTCCGCAGGAATTCCAATATCTCGACGGGAGGCGATTCGGCGGACTTCACCGACGAGATGCCCGAGACCTACAAGCGCGTCGCCGAGAGGGCCGCGGAGGCGGTCGGCGCCCGAGTCTCGGGCGTCGACATGATCGTGCCCGACGTATCGGACGGGTCCGCGGAAGGCGCCCTACACGGTCATCGAGCTCAACTACAACCCCGCCCTCCATATCCACGACTTCCCGGCCGAGGGCAAGAACCGCCGCGTAGAGCGCTTCATCCTGGACCTGATCGGAATCGAAGGAGGAATTGACTCATGAGTATCGATGGAAACGCGTCGGGCTGCTGCATGTCCGCGAATCCGGCGGGCCGGACGGCCGATCGCGAGCGGTCGAGGACCGGCCCGGCGGCGGCCTTCGCCCGGCTCGGCTATATCCGCGCCGACTTCCGAGCCATGCTCGAACGGGATCCCGCCCTCGACGGTGGCCCCGCGGCCTTCCTCGAGGCGCTGAGCTACGCGGGCTTCTGGGCCCTGCTCTCGTACAGGATCTCCCACTTCCTCCGCGCGGCCGGGCTCCCGGTCCTGCCCCGATTCATGCAGGCGTTCGCCCGCTTCGCGACCGGCATCGATATCCATCCAGGAGCGCTCATCGGTCCGGGCCTCTTCATCGACCACGGCATGGGGACGGTGATCGGCGAGACGGCCGAGATCGGGGCGGACGCGACCCTCCTGCATCAGGTGACCCTCGGCGCCCGCGGGGGAAGGAGGCCGGGAGGGGGCGCGAAGCGACATCCGACCCTCGGCGACCGCGTGTTCGTGGGCGCGGGAGCCAAGCTCCTGGGGCCCATCCGCATAGGCAGCGACGCGATGATAGGCGCGAACGCGGTCGTGCTCGAGGACGTGCCCGACGGCGCGACGGCGGTCGGCGTGCCAGCCCGGATCGTTCGGGGCAGGGGGCGGGGCTAGGCCTCGCCGTTCCCGATCTCTATCTCGACTTCGCGGACGGGACCGAAGAGCCCCTTCCCGAGGACCTCTCGCACGCGGGCGACGGTCCTGGAGAACTGCAGGGCCAACGCGCAGAAAGTCCAGACGAAGGCGAGGGCGACCATAGCGGGGAGGGCCCAGGCCGGGAGGCCGCGCAGGACCAGGCAGCCGAGGAGAAGCAGGTCCATCGCGACTATGTCGACGTAGAATCCGCGATACTCGAGCCCGACCAGTCGGTCCCGCAGCACGTCGCCCGCGAACCTGGCCGCTGTGAAGCCCATGAGGAGGCAGCCGGAGAGGAGGGCGTAGGGGACGGACTTCCAGATGGCAAGGATGGTCCAGGCGAAGATCGGGATGACGCTGGACAGCATGAGGGCGGGAAGGTCCGGCCTGTCCGAGGGCTTGAAGGTCGTGGCTATGCAGGCGAGGAAGGCGATCGGCGCCAGGGAGTAGACGAACAGCACTCTCGGAATCCCGAAGGGGCCGGGAGCGGCCCAGAAATCGTAGCCGAAGGCCCAGATCGCGAGACAGAAGAGGTAGCTGAAAAGCAGGGCCTCCTCGCTCGAGATCGGGCCGAATTTCAAGACGCCGGAATTGCGGACCGACCGCGCGCTCAGCCAGTCGGCCAGGCAGCAGAGGAGGATGGAAACGGCGACGAAAGCCGGCGGGATGACCGGGAAGGCGAGACCGAGGCCCAAGGGAAGGAGGAAAGTATTGAAGGAATCGAACCAATGATCGATGAATTCCCCCAGCGGTCCGGTCGATCCCGTCCTGCGGGCCTGCATGCCGTCGAGATTGTCCATCGTGTGATAGAAGAATATGAAGAGCGCGGCCAGCCCGAAAAGCCAGGGAAAGCTCCTGCCCTGCATCCGCATCGGCCCGACGAGGAGGCCCGACAGCAGGAGAAAGGCCAGCCAGGCTCCCAGCAAGCCGATTATGCTGATGAGATTGGCGGAGGTCCTCTCGGGCACGAGCTTGAAGGCGTAGGGCAGCCAATACCGCTTGTAGAAAGCGTTTATGAGCGAGTGGTTGATGCTTTTGTACGAGTATTTCAATGGCCTGTCGGGGTCGGTGTAGCGTTCCATGGTGCAAGGGCATGCTAAACGGATAATCGAAGCTTGGCAATACTCAAATCGTCGCGAAGTCGTTACGGGCCCAAGAAAAAAGCGGGCCGGCCCTCGGGCCGGCCTATTTTTACCTCCGCCTCAGCGAGCGGCTTTTTTTACATCCACACGAGATGATATCCCTTATTCGTAGAAACACAAGAAACTTGGGGGGCGAAACGCATAGATGATCGTCTACAACGCGATAGACGATCGTCTCAAGGCCGGGCCCGAACCGGCCGCCGGCTATCGGGGCGCTTTCTGGCAGCGGAGCAGGGCATAGGCGGCGATGAGGAACCTGAAGCCGCGGTACCCGGGCCCCGGATCGAGGGCGGCCTCCGAGAGCACGATGTCGGTCGTCCAATCCTCGCCCGCCGCGTCGGGCCCGCGAGCCAGGATGAGGCGCCCCAAGAGGGAGCCGTCGCAGTTCGCGGCCAGGATGGCCGCGAGGGCGTCGTCGTAGGCGGCCCGCTCCGGCGCGCCGGCCGCGCCGAGGGTCTCGGTGGCGATATCCCCCAAGGCCGCGAGGCCCGCGGCCTCGTCTTCCAGGAAGGACTGATACAGTCCGTAGAATCTCGGCATTATGCCCGCTATAGCGGCCGTCGACAGGAGGAGCTCGTCCGACACGAAGGCCGGGTCGCGCTCGCTCCGCAGGCAGGAGACGAGGACGGGCACCGAGGATCGCGAGCCAAGAAGCTCGAGGGCGTAGGCGGCCGAGATGCGGACCCTCGGGATCCTGGACGAGGCGAGGCTGTCCTCTATCGCGCCGACGCTGGCCATGTCGCGCATCCGCGCGAGGGCGACCATAGCCGAGGCCTGGAGCATGTAGTCGGCGGCCCCTACGGCCCGCCTCAGCGCCGTCAGCACTCGCGCTCGGCGCGCCGCGTCCTCCGGAGGGCTCTTCCCGAGTATGCGCGCGGCGAGGTAGGCGGTCGTGAAGGGCTGGCGCTCCACCTCGGCCGCGAGGGCCTCGACGGCGCTCTTCCTCAGCCGGCCTATGTTCTCGAGGGCCGTCAGGGCCTCGAGGCGCACATCGAAGCGGGGCGAGCCGAGGTAGGCGAGGAGGTCGGCCTGCGCGGCCCAGGAGGCGCCGCCGGAGGCGCCCGCTCCTATGTCCCGGATGAGCTCGATCTCCTCGAGCGGATCGGCGCTCCGGTCCAGGCGGGACAGGAGGTCGAAGGCGCGGAGGTCGCGTATGGAGAGCATGACGCCGAGCGACTCGCGGACCGAGGCCGAGCCGAGGCGGACGAGGGAGCCCATCCGGACGAGGATCCAGGCGAGGACGAGGAGGTTGAAGGCGAAGAATACGCGGAAGGAGGCCGCGGCGCCGAGGCCCAGGGAGCCCAAGGCGTCGAGGGCCATGCCGCCCCCGCCCGCGCCTATGGTCCCTCCCAGCCCGTACACGAGAAAGTAGACTACGCCGAGGTCGAGGGTCCTGGCCGGGCTGACGAGGGAGAAGAAATAAGTCTGCCCGGCGTTCTCCTCTCCGGCCAGCCCGAAGGACGAGAGGAAATTGACGAAGCCGAGCAGGAGGATCGCGACGATCGGGCCGGCGAGGGCTCCCGTCGCGCCGGGAAGGATCGCCAGAGGCGCGATGCTCAGGGCGGTGACGGCCGCGAAGACGACGTAGAGTGGCTTGGCCCCGAGGCGATCGACGAGGAGGCGCGTGAGCAAGCCCATGGCGAGGGCGCCGACGCTGGCGACGAGGGAATAGGCCATGACCGCATCGTCTCCCTGGGAGAACACGCTGGTCGCGTAGACCGGAAGGAAGGTCCTCGCCATGCCCGCGACCGCGGAGAGCAGGAACAGGACTTCCATGAAGGCTCGGACGGGTTTTTCCCCGAAGGCCTCGCGCGCGCTCCTGACGAAGCCTAGGGAGCGCTCCGATCGGTAGCCCTCGGGCTCGGGAACGTACCTGAGGAGGACGAGGGAGCCGACGATCCCTACCGCCACGCCTATGCCCATCGCGGCCGCGAAGTCCCAGGGCGGTGCCTTGGTGCCGATGAGGAGGGCCACGAGGAGGTTGGCGCCCATTCCGGCCAGCGATCCGGTGATCTGCACGTTGACCAGGAAGGCGCCGCGATCGGCCCGCTTGCCGTTCGCGCCGCCGGAGGCGAGGTGGGCGAGGACGGGATTGTTGCCTATGAGGCCGATCCCCCGCAGCATGTTGAAAAGTGCGATCCCGACCAGGATGAGGGCGAAGCCGATGCCGGGCATGCCTCGCGCGACGAAGAAGGGCGCCGCGATGGCGGGGCAGACGGCGACGAAGCGCCAGAACCAGGCCAGGCCGAAAACCTTCAGTATGGACCGGCCCTGGACCATGCGCTTGCCGAGGGGAAGGAAGAAGTACGTCCCGTAGGCGAAGGCGTTGAGGAGGC
>CAVZVX010000037.1:0-23739 GCA_963778775.1 uncultured Spirochaetota bacterium
CGAGGACCTCCGATACAATCCTGTACGCAACAGCAACAGGGCTGGAATCATGGAGAAATTTGCGACACCGAGCAGGGTGGCTTGCTGACCGATGCATTGATTGCACGACATCGCTCGGTTTGCTGCGAGACGCTCTTCCCGCGCCTTGCTTCGGGCCGCCGCCAGTTCAGCGGGCACGTGGTGTCGTCATCGGACGGCATGAGGCTCGTCGCCGTCAGCGGCGGTTTTGACATCGACGGTGTTCGCACCAACGGGGGGTGATCTTCTTGCCGCTGCAGCCACTTCGTTCAACATATGTCTACCCATTCTCTCTTCATTTCCTTATCTTCGCTCACTCAGTCTTGCTGGAAATCTTCGCATCTGTGCTGAGCCTGGTCCAAGAGCTTCCTCCCTTTTCCATTTTCTTTCCATGCTCCCAGACCTTGAGCTTCTTGATCTCAATTAGACTTTGCCTTTGGGTTCAGAGGTGTCTGTTATTTCTCCTGCTTTGTTGCAGATGCCTTCATTATCTTCTCTTTCCCTCTCTGACAATATGGTTGATGCTTCTTTTGCATCCGCGTTTCTTCCTTCTCTCCCTTGCTTGCGGCATCTCGATCTCTATGGTTGTTGTTTTAAGCTGGTGAGCTCAATCATTTCCTCGTATGCCTTCTCTTCGCTATCTTGATCTTTACGGTTTGCTTCGCCCAGATAGCCATGTTCAGCCTTTGCTTGCCACTCTTTTGCAGCTGCAAGACCTTCATTTTCTTGATCTCTCTTGCTCCTATTCTACTTATGGTGAAGCTAGCTTAATTCTTCTTCGTTCCTCTTTGAAATCCCGATTTCCTCGCCTTATCTTGATTTTGACACCAGAGGAACAGTTTTTATGGCGTCGTCGTCAGGAAGAGGGGCAATGAGCTTCTCTCTTTGTTCCCCCATTGTTTATTTTGTTTGACTTCTCTTCTCGATCGAGCTCTCATGACCTTCCTTGATTCTCTTTCTTCCTGTCCTCAACCTTTTTTCTTTCATTTTTGTTTCAGCATGGATTAGCAATCACTCGTTTGTTCCGTTCTTTGTTTTCTTTGCCTTCGTGTTTCTGGTTCATCTCGGCAATTCATTCATTTTCTTCATCCTGCATGTCTTTTGCGTTCTGTTCTTCAAGAATGCCCCTCAGCTTCTGTATATCGATTGCTTAGTTTTTTGCCATAATTATCGGCAATTGTTTCAATTGTTTCTGAGATAATAAATAATGTTGAGTTCATCTTCTTCCTTCGGTTTTTCATTACTTCCATGAGGAGAGAAGGGTAAGGATGATGATGATGATGTTGTTGTTGTTGATGGTGGTGGTGACGGAGCAGGAGGAAACGAAGAAGAAAATCCCAGAATAAAAAAATGACGAAACGATTGAAGGTCTGCTTCGAGATCTGGAACAAATGATGACGGAGGAAGAGAGGAAGGAAGAGAGGAAGGAAGAGAGGAAGGAGGAGATGAAGGAAGAGAGCGAGAAGGAGCAGAATCACCCAGCAGATTGGCGTGCACACTGTCAAGTTGAGTCGTGGAAGCAGCAGGAGGAGGAGCAAGAGGAGGAGCAAGAGGATGAAGAGGAGGAGGAGAAGGAAGATGAAGAACATTCTGCTGCTGTTGGTTGGTGTGGAAATGAGGGCGAAGACTGATCATGGGATTCAAGCTGACAGGAATCTATAGCATGAAACAAAGAGAAGAGAGGGAAAAGAACAAGAAAGAAAGAAAGGAAGAAAGAAAAGAAAGAAGGAGAGAAGAAAAAGACAGATCCTCATATTCAAACAGACTGGAATCATCGATGGAACAGAAACAAGAAAGGAATGAATACAGCAATGATTGAATGACTGAAGGATTGAAGATAGAGAGAGATAAAGCAGGACAAGACAGATCAGCAGACTGAAATCATCGATGGTACAGAAACAAGAAAGGAATGAAAGAATCAATGAAGATAGATAGATAGATAGATACGTAGAAAGAAAGGAAAGAAAGGAATGAATGATGAATGAATGAAATGAAAATGGCAAGAATGATCATTGCACGAAAATTGAGAGAAAAAAATCAATCAACAAGAAGGTAAAAAGAACAAAAGCATGATGGATGGATTGATAGATGGATGGATAGATGGATGGATGGATAGATGGATGGATGGATGGATGGATGGATAGATGGATGGATGGATGGATTGATGGATGGATGGATAGATGGATGGATGGATGGATGGATGGATGGATAGATAGATGGATGGATGGATGGATGGATTGATGGATTCGTTCACTGAACGATTGGGTGATCAAAGAAATACGAAAGAAAGAGATAGGCAACCGGTACAATTTGTACAAGGAGCTTCGATCTAACATCGGCCGTCCTTGTTCTGAGCTCATGCGTTCAATTATTTGTTTATTTATTCATTCTTTCCAAAAGTACGGCCTGTCGACAACCGTACAGAACATGGAAGGGTAGATGATCATTGTCATTCTCCGTTTCAGTTCACTGTTTTAATATTTCTGTACTCTTAGGTGAGAGGGCACAGAAAACTCTCGTCTCTTCGAGCCAAGATTGATTCCGATAACAGCATCCTCTCTTTCTCTTCTCGGGACTTGTTTTCCTCATTCTTGCATTGAAGACGGTCCATCTAATTAATATAAGCCGTCCTTGTTCGCTCATCTTTTTCCAACCAAGATTGATTCTGATAGACAGCATCCTCTCTTAACTTCTAGGGAATTGTTTTCCTCAATCTTCTGTCTGTTCCCCAAAAAGAATAGCCTGATACTCTTTTAACCACCGAGGCGCCGAAAAGGGTTGAAAAGTATAAGATGGATATGAGTGATGAGACTCGACTTTTTGCAACGATGGAAGAAGAGATGAATTTCAGAGATCGGGCCACGTTTTTGAAGAAGATCTTGTAACGGGCAGGTGCAAAAACGAATTGTTGCAGCTAGTAACAGAAGACTGTCGCGATTGGAGGGATCGATTGCATTCGTTCCTTTGTTTGCACTCGCTATCGCTCGCGCAAAACAATCACTCTGCCGAAAAAGTCCCGCCTCACAATAGCAAATCTATTTTTGTCACTCCGATACAAAAAGCTCGTTTTTTGTCCCTTCCCTCGTAAAGAGTTTTCGAATGGATTCTGAATTTTGTTTCGAATTTTGCTTTGCGTCCATTTAACAAAAGTCTAATATACATAGATATTTGTTTATCCTGAACCGAGCTTTTCGTTCCAGGCGCACTATGACATATATACTATACTATTTTGGTAGAGGAATCGCAAAAAAAACGAAAACGACCTTTTGTGTTCTCAGAATTATAGCAATTAGAGGAAGGAAAATCCTCCTGCCCTTCCAGTCTTCCCTCATCCTTTCTCCTTTCCATTGCTTCCGTCTCTTCCTTTGTTCTCCTCTTCTTTCCTTCATCCTTTCTCTCCTTCCTCTCCTGCTTCCTTCATCCTTTCTCTGCTTCCTTCCATCCTTCTTCTCCAGTGGTGTAATCCACATGCGGCCCCATCATCAAAAATATGAGGAATCTTCCTTCCTTCCTTTCATCATTCATTCATGCCTTTCTTGCTTTTCATCAATCCCTATCCTTTCTCTGCTTCCTTCCTTCCATCCTTCCTCTCTTCCTTGCTTCCATCCTTGTTTTTCTTCACTGGTGAAATCCAATGTGGCCCCATCATCAAAATGAAGAAACCAAGAAGCTCATAGAGGTTCAACTGAGCAGAATGCAGAGAGGCAATACGAGAAGAAGTCAGGAGAGGGACTAGATCGTCTAAGAAGAAGCTCCAGAGGAGGAAGGGGATGATGATGAGGATGATGATGAGGATGATCAGGAGGAGGAGAAGAAGGAGGAGGAAGCTAGCAGCGATGTGATGTGAGCAATACGTTCTTGCCGCTGTTGGGAAAAAACAACCATCGTATTGCTGAGGTCGGCTGATATCCTTCACGATGGGGATAAGATCGGGATAGCGAAGCTCGTTTTCACGGACTTCTTCTCTCGTTCTGAGCTCGCAGCAATCGTGCTCCAGTTGTCCCTGCTCGGGGCGGTCCTATTTGCGACAATCGTCGCCGTCTTACTCGGCGTTACTGGGTCCCTGATAAGAATGCTCCGGTCGCTCGCGAATATCCTGCGCGAACTCGCCGAGGGCGAGGGGGACCTCACTGTCCGTATTCCAGTGCAAACCAAGGATGAGATCGGAGATGTCGCGACTTATTTCAACGGCTTCATCGAAAAACTGAAGGGGATCATAATCGGCGTCAAGAAATCCACGGTCGACCTTGTGGTACAGAAGCAGGACCTCGTGGCCAACACTGAAGAGACCGCCTCGGCGGCGACGCAGATTACGACGAATGTGGATTCCATCAAAAACCGGATCGAGCAGCTCGACCACGAGACCGAATCCGTATCGTCGGCCCTCGTGCAAGTTGCCGCGACGGTCAACAGCTTGAACGAGTCGACGGGCATGCAGGCCGCTACGGTAGAGGAAACGATGGCCTCGGTCACGCAGATGATTGCGCAGCTCAAGAATGTCGCCAATGTTGTCAACAGTAAAAAACAGGCCGCGGAAACCCTCGCCGGCACGATCGAAAAATCGGGCGGGGCTATATCTAATGCTACCAAGGCCTCGCAAGAGATTTCGGCCCTCGCCCAGGGCATCGTCGAGATGTCGAGCGTCATCAATAGCATCTCCTCGCAGACCAACATACTCTCCATGAACGCCGCCATCGAGGCGGCCCACGCCGGTGACGCGGGCCGCGGTTTCGCGGTGGTTGCCGACGAGATCAGGAAGCTCGCCGAAACTGCCAGTGGGTCCTCCACCGAGATCACCAAGCTAGTCAATGACATCTTCAGGAAGGTGGAGGTGGCGGCGACGGCCTCGATAGAATCCGAGAAAACCTTCGGCGTACTGCGCGCTGAGACCGCCTCGACCATCAAAGCGCTGGAGGAGATCAACTCCAGCACTCAGGAATTGTCGCAAGGCGGAGAGCAGATCATCAAGGCTACGACCCAACTCAATGAAATCACGGCCGTCGTGAAGAACGCTACCGTCGAGATGCGCGAGACAGTAAGGACAGTCTCGGATTCAGCCCGCCATGTGTCCGACCTTTCGACCGAGGTGTCGCGCGGCATGTCGGAGATAGCGACCGGCGTAGGCGAGATAGCCTCGGCCACGAACTACTTGCAGGGCGTGTCGCAGAAAGTGGCGGCGGAGACGGACTCGCTCAAGGCTGAGACGGGGAAATTCACGACCGACTGAGCGTTCTGAGTGATAGTCGGTCACTAACGCCGATACCGACGGGGTTTAATCCCAACATTTGTAGGATTCATTACAGTCTTAACTGATATTTCCCAAATAACCTGCGGTTCTAGTCAGTCCAGGGAATCTCCCTAGCTTGGCAACCAAGATCCCGTTCACGAAGCCGATAATTCCGCCCAGACTAACGGCCAAATGTCCGCTTATCAATACGCTTTCCCACAGTCATGATGTAAATTCTATGGGATTTCGGCCATTCCTTTTAGCGGAATACAAGGCCATATCAACCATTTCGATGATTTGAGCCTCGGTCGCCATTTTACTTGGATTGAGTCATTCGTCAAGACGGGAAGTCGTTAAAAAAAACTCGAGTGACTTCGGCGAGTTTAATTGCCATCCTCGGGAATCATGGTAGCGCTGTCGCATCGCGCCCGAAAGCTCGCCGCTTTACGAGGGAGGGAGAGCCTCCAGGAGCGCATGCCAGGCGAGGGTGGCGCATTTGACCCTGGCCGGGAACTTCGCGACGCCCTTGAAGGCGACGAGATCGCCCATCGCGTCGAGGGCCTCGACGGAATCGTCCCCTCGGAGGGCGCGAATGAAGGACCAGGCGATATCCCGGACCTCCTCGAGACCGCGTCCCGCTACGGCGAGGGTCATGAGGGAGGCCGACGCGGTGCTGATCGCGCAGCCTTTGGCTTCGAAGCGCGCGCCCAGGAACGAGCCATCGGGGGAGAGCGTGACCTCGACCTTGATGGAGTCGCCGCAGGTGGGGTTCTCGAGGATCGCGGAATCGGGCACGTGGTCCAGCCTCGCGGCGCCTCGTGGCCTGCGATAATGGTCGAGTATGATTTCCTGGTAGAGTTCGTCGAAGTCGCTCACGAGTAGAACCTCGCCGCCCCGGCCAGGCCCCGGACGAGGCGATCGATCTCCTCTTCGCCGTTGTAGAAGGCGAGACTGGCGCGGACCGCGGCCGGTATCCCCAGCCTGCGCATCAGGGGCTGGGCGCAGTGGTGTCCTGCGCGGACCGCTATGCCTTCGCGGTCGAGGTACTGGGCGACGTCGTGCGCGTGTACCGCGCCGAGATTGAAGGAGAAGACCGGGCAACGGCGCGGCGCCGTGCCGTACAAGGCCAGGCCCTCCACTTCCCCGAGGCGGGCGATGGCGTAGGCGGACAGAGCCGCCTCGCGCTCGCCGATGGCGTCCCAACCCAGGGCCGAGACGTAGTCGAGGGCCGCGCCCAGGCCGATGGCCCCGACGACGTTGGGCGTGCCCGCCTCGAACTTCCACGGCAGGTCGTTCCAGGTCGAGGCCTCGAGGGAAACCGAGCGGATCATGTCGCCGCCACCCATCCAGGGCGGCATGTCCTCGAGCAGACTCTCCCGGCCGTAGAGGACCCCGATACCCATGGGGCCATAGGCCTTGTGCCCCGAGAAGGCCAGGAAGTCGCAGCCAAGATCGCGCACGTCGATCGGAAGATGCGGCGCCGATTGGGCGGCGTCGACGAGGACGAGGGCCCCCCGCTCGTGCGCGATGTCGGCGATGGTCCCGACGTCGTTGATCGTTCCGAGGACGTTCGAGGCCTGGGTAACGGCTACGATGCGCGTCCGCGGGTCCCAGTCGCGCTCCATCCGCGAGAGGTCGAGGCTTCCGTCCGCCGCGATAGGCACCGCGCGGAGGCGGCAACCGCGGTGGGCCGCGACCAGCTGCCACGGCACGATGTCGCTGTGGTGCTCCATCTCGGTAAGGAGGATGACGTCGCCTTCCCGCAGCCGCGCGTCCCCCCAGGAGGCCGCGACGAGGTTGATCGATTCGGTCGTTCCCCGGGTGAAGACGATCTCCGTGTCCTTCTCGGCCCCGATGAATCGCCTCGCCTTGGCCCTGGCCTCCTCGTAGGCCGCGGTCGCCTCCTCGCCGAGGGCGTGGATGGCGCGGTGGACGTTGGCGTTGCCGCGCTCGTAGAAGCGGGAGCTCGCCTCGATCACCGCGCGCGGCTTCTGCGACGTGGCGGCGTTGTCCAGGTAGGCGAGCGGCTTGCCGCCCATCAGCCGCGAGAGGATGGGAAAATCGCTTACTCGGATCGCCTGGCCAACCATATCCATCCGTCCTCGGCCTTGACGGCCCAGGTCCCCACCGGCCTCGTGGCCGGGAAGCCTGTCACTTCTCCCGTCCTGAGGTCAAAGCGCGAGCCGTGCTTGGCGCAGGCGACCTGGCCATCCTCGACCTCCCCCTCCGAGAGCCGCGAATACTCGTGGGAGCAGATGTCGTCGAGGGCGAAGATGCCCTCGTCGGTCCTGAAGAGGGCCACTGGAGACTCATCGACGAGGACGGCGAGGGCGCCGTCCAGCTCGGTCTCCGCGACGACCCGCAGCCACTCCATGCTCCTAGGCCGCGGCCGGCATGCGCCGCCGCAGGTCCGCAAGGGTCTCCTCGCGGAAAGCCTCGGGCGATCGCTCGAGCAGCTCCTCGAAGAAGCCGAGCACGAGCATCTCGCGGGCTTCCGCCTCGGACAGGCCCCGGCTCCTCAGGTAGAAGAGCTCCTCCTCGCCCAGGCGTCCCGTCGCCGAGCCGTGGCTGCAGCGGACATCGTTGTTACCGATCCTCAGCGTGGGAATGGAATCGGCGCGGGCCGCGGCCCCGAGCAGGAGGTTCCGGTTCGAGAGATAGGCATCCGTGCCGGACGCGCCCGTTCCGACGTCGATCGATCCCTGGAACACCGCGCGTCCTCCGCTCGCGACCGCGCCCTTGTAGTAGGCTTTGCTGGTCGCGCCGGGGGAAAGGTGGCGCAGGGAGACGCCCACGTCGGCCTCCTGCCCCGCCTGACTGTAGTACAGGCCGTCCAGCCGCGCTTCGGAGCCGCGCCCTTCGAGGAGGCAATCGACGCGCGTCATGGAAAGGCCGCTCCCGAGCTGGACCTCGAGACGCTCGAGAGAGCTGCCTTCGGCGAGCCTCGCCCGCGATCTCTGGAAGAACAGCGTGCCCGGCCCCAGATTGCTGCTTTCGAAGAGCCGCAGGGCGGAAGAAGGTCCGAGGGAGATGTCGCTGCGCGAATTGCAGAGGATGCTCGAGCCGAGGGCTTCCTTAGTGCGGGCGATCACCGTCGCGGCCGCGCCTTCGTCCAGGACGATCGCGATCTGGGGAGTCGCATGGTGGCCGGCGCCCCTTTCCCGGATGTCGACGAAGAAGGGTTCTTCGACCTTCAAGCCGGGAGGCAGGTAGAGAAAGGCTCCGTACTCGAGGCGGGCGAAGTGCCAGACCGCGACCTTGTCGCTCGCGGAGGCGAAAGTCTCCCTCATGAGGGCGGAGTTCAGGCTCTCGCCCTGGATCGAGCCCATTCCCATCGATTCGAGCCTCGCTCCCCGGGACCGCAGGCGCTCGGAGATCGCGAGCTCCGCGCAGCCGCCCGACTCGAAGCGGATGTAGCCGGCCGAGGCGCCTGGCTCGCCGGCCCAGGGGCAGAGCTCTCCTGCCTTCCCGACTCGGTCGGCGAGGAAGGGCGCCAGATCCAGGCGGCCCAGATCGGTCCTCCTCCAATCCTCCTCCTCCGGCGTCGGCCAGGCCATGGACTCGAAGCGGCCCTGCGCATCGGCGCGGAGCTCGCCGAGCCATGGGGACGGGCTTCCCGCCATCATCCCACCGATCCTTCCATCTCGAGCTCGATGAGCCGGTTGAGCTCGACGGCGTACTCCATGGGGAGCTGCTTGACCAAGGGGTCGAGGAAGCCCGAGACGATCATGAAGGAGGCCTCGGCCTCGCTCATGCCCCGGCTCATCAGGTAGAAGAGCTGGTCCTCGCCGATCCTCGAGACGCGGGCCTCGTGCTCGATGGAGACATCGTCCGATTCGATCTCCATGACGGGGTAGGTATTAGTGCGCGAGTCCTCGTCGAGGAGGAGGGCGTCGCAGACGACGCGCGATCGCACGTCGCGCAGACCCTCGTTGACCTTCACCAGGCCTCGATAGCTCGCGATCCCGCCCGACTTGCTGATCGACTTGGCGGTGATGACCGAGGAGGTGTGGCTGGCCGCGTGGACCGCCTTGCCCCCGGTGTCCTGCTCCTGGCCCTTGCCGGCGAAGGCGATCGAGAGGATCTCCCCGCGGGCCCCCTCGCCGATCAGGTAGACCGAAGGGTACTTCATCGTGCGCTTGGACCCGATGTTGCCGTCCACCCATTCCACGACCGCGTCCCGATGGACCGCGGCCCGCTTGGTGACCAGGTTGTACACGTCGCTCGACCAGTTCTGGATCGTCGTGTAGCGGACGCGCGAGCCCGGCAGGGCTATGATCTCGACGACGGCGCTGTGCAGGGACTCCGTGGCGTAGATGGGCGCCGTACAGCCCTCGATGTAATGGACGAAGCTCCCCTCGTCCGCGATGATGAGGGTCCGCTCGAACTGCCCGAAGCTCCGCGCGTTGATCCTGAAATAGGCCTGGAGCGGTACGTCGACGCGCACGCCCTTCGGCACGTAGACGAAGCTCCCGCCCGACCAGACCGCGCTGTTGAGAGCGGCGAATTTATTGTCTAGGTAGGGGATGACGGTGCCGAAGTACCGGCGCACCAGGTCGGGATGCTCGCGGACGGCCGTCTCCGGATCGGTGAAGATCACGCCGAGCTTGCTCAGGTCCTCCTTGATGCTGTGATAGACCATCTCGGAGTCGTATTGGGCCCCGACCCCCGCGAGGAACTTGCGCTCGGCCTCGGGGATGCCTATCCGCTCGAAGGTCTCCTTGATCGAGGCGGGCACGTCTTCCCAGGACCGCGACTGCGCTTCCTGCGGTCGCGCGTAGTAGCACAACGCGTCGAAGTCGATGGAGGACAGGTCGGCTCCCCAGGAGGGCATGCTTTTCTTGCGGAAGGCGCCGAGGGCGCGGAGCCTGTACCGGCGCATCCATTCGGGCTCGCCCTTGCGCTCGGAGATGGCGTTCACGACGCTTTCGTCGAGGCCGACCCGGGTCCTGAAAACGGACTCGTCGGGGAAATGGTAGCCGTGCGAGTACTCGGCTATCTCAAGCGCTGGCGACGACGCCTTCATCGGCTTCCTCCTCGATTCCGTACTGCTCCCTGATCCAGTCGTAGCCTTTCTCCTCGAGCTTCTCGACGAGATCCCTGCCGCCCGACAGCACGATCCGTCCCCTGTACATGACGTGGACGAAGTCGGGGACGATGCGCTCGAGGATGCGGCGATAGTGGGTTATGACCAGCGCCCCGAAGCCCTCTCCGCGAAGGCGGTTCACGCCGTCGGCTACGACCTTGAGGGCGTCGATATCCAGGCCCGAGTCGGTCTCGTCGAGGATCGCTATGGAGGGCTTGAGCATGAGCATCTGGAGGACCTCCATCCGCTTCTTCTCGCCGCCCGAGAAGCCCTGGTTCAGGTAGCGGTTGATGAAGGCCTGATCCATGCCCATGAAGTCCATGGCCTCGCGCAGCTCCTTGATGTAGGCCGACACGCTCATTCCCCCGCCGCCCGAGCGAAGCTCGATCGCGCGCTTCAAGAACTTGCCCACGGTCACGCCGGGTATCTCCACGGGATACTGGAAGGCGAGGAAGAGGCCGCGGAGGGCCCTCTCGCTCGGGCTCAGGGCCAGGACGTCCTCGCCGTCGAGCGTCACCGTACCCCCGCGGAGCTCGTAGGTCGGGCTGCCCATCAGGACGCTGGCCAGGGTGCTCTTGCCCGATCCGTTGGGCCCCATCAGCGCGTGTATCTCCCCGGCCCGTATATCGAGGTCCACCCCCATGAGGATGCCTTTCTCCCCTATTCCCGCCTCGAGCCCCCGTACCGCCAAATTGCTAGCCATTGTTTCCTCTCTATATGGGATATCCGAGCGAGACCTTCGCGGACTCGCTCATCCGTTCCGGCCCCCATAGGGGGCTCCATACCGTTTGCACCTTGGCCTCGAGACCGAAAAAACGCCTGAGACAGAACACGATCTCGTCGCGGATGTAGTCCCCGGCCGGACAACCCGGGTAGGTGAGACTGAAATCCACCTCGATGATGCCTTCCGTCGATTCCGCGCGGTATACGAGACCGAGATCGACGATATTCCAGTTGAGCTCGGGATCGTCCACGGTCTTCAAGGCTTCGAGGATCTCTTCATTGGAAAGCAAGCTTTCCTCCTGTCTTGAACCTTGATATAAATCATTATATTAGTCAAGTAATATATATGAGAATACTGGAAGTTCTCTGCAATCCCAGACAGGCCTCCTTCAATCGCGCGCTGGCCTTTCGCTCGCGCTCATGCCTCGCGGAAGCGGGGCATGAAGTCCTCTTCCACGATCTCTACGAGGAAGACTTCGATCCCATCCTGGACTCGGCGGAGTTGACGCGGGGCTACAGCCTCGACCCCTTGGTCCAGAGGCATTGCGCGGAACTGGAAGCGGCCGATGGCCTCTTGATCTTCCACCCCTTGTGGTGGGGCGGTCCCCCTGCCATGCTGAAGGGGTGGATGGACCGCGTCCTCCGCCAGGGTGTCGCCTACGATCTGGACGGCGGCGACTTTTCCGAGAAGGACTGGGCCCCCCTCCTCGGCGGAAAGAAGGCCCTCGTCCTCGTCACGAGCGACGACGGCGGGCTCGAATCGGCCTCGGCGATCGAGGCGCTGTGGGCGGGGACGGTGCTCGGAAAGTGCGGCATGGACTGCGAGTGCCTGGTGTTGGGCGATCTTAGGCGGAGGCGGCCGATGGAAAGGGCCGCCTGGATGTCGAGCCTCGAAACGAGACTCGCCGAGAAGTTCCCGGCCGGGAGCTTGAAGGAAGAGGCGCCGAAATGAAGAGCTACGAGTATTTGATCGCGGGCGGCGGCATGGCGGCCGCGGCGGCCGTCAAGGGCATACGCGAGCTCGATCCCGACGGCTCCATCGCCGTCGTCTGCGAGGAGCCCGACCCACCCTACGACAGGCCGCCCCTGTCGAAGAGCCTGTGGAAGGGAAAACCCCTCGACGCCGTCTGGATGGATACCGCGGGCGCGGAGCTCGCGCTGGGCCGCACCGTCGCGGCTCTCCGACCCGCGAGCCATAGCCTCCTCCGCGACGACGGCGAAGAGATCGGATACGGCAAGCTCCTCATCGCCACAGGGGGCAGCCCGAGGCGCCTGGGCTTCGCCGGCGGAGCGATCATCTATCTCAGGAACCTCGGCGACTATCGCGAGCTGCGGAGGCGCTGCGAGACGGCCGACCGCTTCCTCGTCGTCGGAGGCGGGCTCGTCGCCTCGGAGATAGCCGCCGCCCTCGCGATGAACCGCAAAAAAGCGACGATGCTCTTCCCGGGCGAGGGCATAGACGGCCGCCTCCTGCCCCGAGAATTCTCCCTGCGCCTGAACGATTTTTACCGCTCGAAAGGCATCGAGCTCTTCCCCGGCGAAAGCCTCGCGTCCCTCGAAGCCCGAGGAGGGGAATATATCGCCGGCACGAGCTCGGGCAGGGAGATAGAGACCCAGGCCGTCGTCGCCGGCCTGGGTCTCGAGCCCAAGCTGGACTTCGCCGCCTCGGCGGGCCTCCGAATAGACGACGGCATCGTGGTCGGGCCGAGGCTCGAGACGAGCCATCCCGACGTCTTCGCGGCGGGGGACGTCGCATCCTTCTACTGCGCCGCCCTCGGAAAGCGCATCCGGCCCGAGCACGAGGACAACGCCCTCGCGATGGGCCTCGCCGCCGGCCGCAACATGGCCGGCGCGACGGAATCCTACGACCGGATCCCCTACTTCTACTCCGACCTCTTCGAGCTCGGCTACGAAGCCGTCGGCGAGTTGGATCCGGGGATGGAGACCGTCGTCGATTGGAAGATCCCCGACGAGAAGGCGGTGGCCTATTACCTCGGCGGGGGAAGGGTTCGCGGCGTCCTCCTATGGAACGCGCCCAAGCGCGTCGAGGCGGCTCGCGAGCTCGTGGCCGCGGAGGGCCCCTTCTCGGCCGAGGAGCTGGTCGGGAGGATCTAGGGCCCTTCCCGGAACGATCCTACCTGGCCCTGGCCTCGGCTTCCAGAGGCACGAAATAGACGTAGTCCCTGAACTCCAGGTTCTTGTTCTTGTCGAAATAGGGATGACCCTCGTTGGCGTTCGTGTGGCAGGTGACGCAAAAGTTGCCCGTGAAGACCTTCTCTTTCCCGTCGGGAAGATCCTTCGTCAGCCAGAGCCAGCCCCCCTGCGAGCGCGGATCCTCGGGGGCCTTTACCATTATCGTGAGCTGGACGGGACCTTCGCCGGGGGCAGGCTTGGGCGTCGCGTAGACTTCCTTCACGATCACCGTATTCTCGGGGAAATCCCAATGGAACTTCCCTTCGACACGGGTCGGCACGACCGAGAAGCCGATGGCGTTCATGCGGGGAACCCGGAGGCGGTCCATGTGGCCGGGAATGGGATAGTCGAGGACGATATCGGTGGTCTTCCTCCAGGTGGGATAGTCCGGGGTCGCGTACACTTTTTCCGCCCTCCTCGCGCAGGCCCCGAGGAGGATCGAGGATAGGGCGAGGACGGCGATACCATAGCCGACGAGGACTCTCGAGCCTGGATCCTTACGCATCATGACTCCCCCCGGATTCGGCCCGCAGGAACCAGACTGTCTGCGGATCGGTCTTGCCTTTAAGCTTCGCTTTATAGGGCCCCGCGAAGGCGAACGCCGGCACCGCCGCGTTGCGCATCTCCGTGCTGACGAGGATCTGGCCGCCTTTAGCCAGGGAGCAGAGTCGGCTCGCAGTGTTGACCGGATCCCCGATCATCGTGAAATCCGCCCTGCGCGCCGATCCCACCATGCCGTGGATGACCATACCCTCCGTGATGCCGATGCCCACGGACAGCCCGTCGAACTCCTCGGCCCTGCTCGCGCAGAGGCCTACGATGGCGAGGGCCGCCTTGCAGGCTCGCCGCGCCCCGTCGTCACCAGTGAAGACGGCGAAGATCTCGTCGCCGACGAATTTGTCGATGTCGCCGCCGCACTCGTGGATGACACGGGACTGCTCGTCCAGGATGCGGTTGAGCACCACGACCACCTGATCGGCGCCGTGCTTCTCCGTGTAGGAGGTAAAGCCCCGGACGTCGGAGAAGAAGAGGACGCGCTCGACTCTACGCGGTTCCTGCCCCGCCCGCAGGGAGCCGATAGTCCCCGCGGAGACGTACTTCGTGAGCTCGAAGCGCTCGTGGAGCCCCTCGACCATCGAATTGACCGTGCGGGCGAGATCGCCGATCTCGTCGCCGCTCCGCAGGCTCACCCTCCCCTCGAAATGGCCTGCGGTGACGTCCATACAGAGCTTTCCTATCGATTGGACGGGGTTCAGGACGACGTTGCGCAGGAAGGAGCCGATCACGAGGGCGAGGAGGCCCACCACGACCACGAAGCCCGCTCCCGTGCCCGCGAGCGCGAGGCTCGTCGTCCGGACGTCGTCGGATATGTCGGTCCGGATATCGATCACGCCCCGTACCGTGTGGTCGGAGCCGTGGCAGACCGTGCACTTGGGAAGATTGATGAGAGGCCGATACGCGTGAAAGAAGGCCCGCCCGCCGACGTCGTCGCGAAAGAAGAGCTCGTTCGGCGGAGTCGCGGCGGCTTCCATGAAGCGCTTGGGCGGCGTAGCCGGAGCCGAGAGGGGACGGTCCTGAGGTTGGAACCTCCGTTCTCCGAGATTCGCATCGACCGTCTCGATCGTCTTGTTGTCCGAGAAAGCGAGGACGCCGTCGCGGCGATAGAGCGAGATGAAGGTCCCCGGCGTGCGGATCGAGACGTTGGCCAGCGTCGTAACGGCCAGGGGTGCCTGGCCCGGGAGCATCACGCTCTCGATCGCGGTGAAGAGGATGTTGGCGTTCTCGAAGACGCCCTGCTGCGTCTTCCGGTTGTAGGCGGAGATCAGCGAGCTTGCCAGGGCGCCGAGGGCCGCTCCGATGCCGACGGCGAGCGCGATGACGATTATGAGATTTATCTTGGCGGTGAGAGACAGGGCTCGGCGCGTTCTCACGAGGCAATGCTAGATCACTTATATCCGGAAAGCAAGCGGAACTTCACTGGAGGATGGAAACGGGGAAACGCAGCTCGTATTCGAGACCCTGCCCGCTCTTCATCGACAGCGCGCCGCCGAGCTGCTTGGCCAGGCCTTGAATGAAGACGAGGCCGAGACTCTTGGATTTCGTCGCGTCGAAGCCCGAGGGGAGCCCGACGCCGTCGTCCTTGAAACGGTAGACGTAGGATGCGGGAGCCTCCGCGCCCGAAGAACATTCGCCCGACGCTTCCTCGCGAGCCATGGCGATCGAGATCCTGCCCGAGTCCCTTTCCGGAAAAGCATACTTGAGCGAATTGGTGATCATCTCGTTCGTCAGGAGGCCCAGCGGCACCATCCGGTTGAGATCGAGACGAAGTTCCAGAGCGTCGATATCGATCCTTACCGCGCAGTCGGGCCTCGAATACATTTCGGTCAGATTGCGGCCGATTTCGCCCAGGTATTCCGCGACGCGGATCTCCGCCACGTTGTCCTTGATGTACAGCATCTCGTGGATGACGGCGATGGAGGAGATGCGCGATATCGTATCCTTGACGAATTTCCCGACCTCGGCGCTGGTCGATCCGTCCGACTCGAGCCTCAGCATGGCGCTGATCAGCTGCAGGTTGTTCTTCACGCGGTGATTGACTTCCTGGAGGAGGATCTCCTTCTCCCGGAGCGAGCGCTCGCGCTCCTCGTCCAGCCGCATCCTCTCGGAGATATCCCAGAATATCCCGATGACGCCCGAGACTTCCCCCTTCTCGTCCCGGATCGGACTCTTCAAGGTATTGACCCAGGTCTCGCCGCCCGGACTGGCCCATTTCTCGACGAGGTCCAGCGCCGAACCGGATCGCATCACCGATCTATCGTCGTCGCGGTACTTATCGGCGAGCTCGCGCGGGTAAAAATCATAATCGTCCTTGCCGAGGATTTCGTCGGGCCTCAGTCCCACGGTGACGGCGTAGCGCTCGTTGCAGGACAGGTACTTCGATTCCCGGTCCTTGACGAAGATCATCTGCGGCAGGCTCTCCGTCAGGGTCCGGTACCTGCGCTCGTTGGCGGCCAAGTCGGCCGTACGCTGGCCGACCGCGCGTTTGAGGACCACGAGAAAGGCCAGGGCGAGGAGGAGGAAGAAGGCGATCGTCCCCAGCCCGATGAAAAGATTGGCGACGACGCGGTCGGACGGCGGCTTATCGTAGACGCCCAGCCACTTCCTATAGATGGCCTGGTACCTTCCGTTCTCCTTGAGGATCTTGAGTCCTTCGTCGAGCTCGAGGGCGAGCTTCTGGTCGCTCTTCGCGACGGCGAAGCAATTCCCCACCGAGTATACTTCGCCGGGGACGGGCCGCAGGTTCTCGAGCTTGAGCTCGCGCTCGAAGTAATAGCCCAGATCCAAGGGCAGGATGGCGGCGTCGTAGCGGCCTGAGGCGAGCAGGACCAGGCAGTCCGCGTCGTCGCGCACGAGGACGAGATCCATGGAGGGAGGCTTCGAGGCCAGGCGATCGGCCATCATGGAGCCCTGCTGGATCACGATGGTCTTGCCCTCGAGGGCCGCGAGCGAGGAGACGGGCGAGTCGTTCCGGACCCAAATCGCGTAGGCCATGGCGGATACGGGAACCGAAAAAGCGAAGTACGGCCTCCGCTCGGGCGTATCCGCCATCGCCGCCGCCACGTCGAGCCTGCCGGCCGCCAGATCGTCTCGCACGCTACCCCAGACATCCGCGCGGATCTCGGGTTCGTAGCCGAGCGCCCTCGCCGTTTCCTCGACGAGATCGACCCAAAAACCGAGCACCTGTCCGTTTTTCACGAAGGAATAGGGCGGATTGCTTCGGCCGACGCCTATCCGGAGAATTCTCGCGCCCGAGCTCCGCGCGGCTGCCCGCTCTTCCGCGGGGCAGCAGAGATTCGCGAGGAGAACGGCATAGAGGCAAGAATATAACGAAATCCGAGCGATCCGCGCCATGCGGTTCAGTCGGTTTGTCGATGTGGACGACGGCATGCGAAAACCCGCAAACACGATGGTATGAGTATTGCGGAACCTATCTCAAAAAACAAGGAAACTTGATATTTCCGACCGAGGGCCTCGGCAGGGACGGGTATCAGCCGTCGTTGCCGATGGCCTCGACGGGGCAATCCGCCATGGCGGAGGCGGCCTCGTCCGCTTCGGCCCCGGCCGACGGCTGCTTGAAGACGAAGGCGGTGGATCCGTCCTCGGCTATCTTGAAACTGGATGGAGCCATGCTCGCGCATACTCCGCAGGATATGCATGCGCTATCTACGTACCAAGCTCCCGCGACATTGAGGGCATTCTTCTGAGTCGGATCGGCCATGACTGCCTCCCAGGTGAAATATACGAAGGCGGTCCTCCAAGGCAAAGGGAGGGAGCCGCGAATTCAACGATGCCGTCTCGATGCGACCCCCTATTGCGCCGTCACGGTCACGGTGCCGCTGGACGCGGCCTCGGCCATTTTGAGGGCGAAGGTCCCGGGTCCATTGCCAACGCAGACATAGACTTGTGTTTGCCCCGTCGGAACATTTATCACCTGGGGCGTCGTAAATCCCTGCCACATATTCGTGAAATATGCCGTTTTTCGATCCGACTGATAGGCGCCGACGTAGGTCCAGGCGGTATAGCTTCCGCTTCCTTGGTTCATATTGTCCCAGTTGAGCGTATAGCTTTGTCCGCCGGTGACTGTAGCCAGGTACCAGGCGATGTTACCCAACGAACTCAAGTTCCCCGGCGTCCAGGTACCGTCGGTCGGCAAGGCGATGAAAGTCGGAACCGGCAATGCCGACACCTCGAGCGAGAAGGTAGTCGGATAGCTGTTGCCGTTACCATTACTGGCAGTTACATAGTAGGTAGTACTGGGCGATATAGGCGGGAGACTGTAGCTGGCATCGTTAAAACTGTTGTTGAAAATTGAATTTTGGAATCCGGCATCGCTATAGACCTGGAACTGTACATTGCTTCCGGGGCTTATATTGTTCGCGGAGATAGCGTAGTCGACACCTGATCCGGTAGAGAAGCGATAATAGCTAGTCATATCGTAGCTATGGCAGCCTACTTGGGCGGCGATGGCTGATCCGAGAGTCAGGGATACCGGGGATGCCACGCTGCCTTGATCATGGGTGCCGGCGGCGGCAACGGCCGCGGGATCCATGATTTGACCTGTAAAGCTTGAGAAGCTGCCCCAATTATTGGTCAACTCGAGATAGTAGGGCGTGAAGGCCGATAGCCCTGCGAATTGGCAGCCATAGTTGAGATTTCCCGAGATGGAAACGACATTGGCGAAGCCGGAATCGGAATACAGAGCCGCGTTATAACCGCCGGAACTGGTATTTAGCACGAAGGTTCCGGAACCATCCGTGGTGAAGCTATAATAACTGGTCCCCTGGTTA
This sequence comes from uncultured Spirochaetota bacterium, assembly GCA_963778775.1. Taxonomy (GTDB): domain Bacteria; phylum Spirochaetota; class Spirochaetia; order Treponematales; family Rectinemataceae; genus UBA1306. The sequence continues at coordinate 18,596 of CAVZVX010000037.1, forward strand.
TTGTAGGGACCAATTTGGAAAGAATGGTTCTGGTTCAGAGATAGGTTAACCGGGGAGGCGACCGACCCCTCATTCATGATCGGCATGGTAGTGGAAACCATCAAGGCGGCTGTGGCGCTGCTACCAGTATTATTGACCACACCTAGATTCAAGGTCCCGGTATAGGTCGCCGCATAGGCAATATAACTCGAGGAGGAAATGAGCTTGCCCGTATTATCGAAGATACCCATCGCGACATTCGGCGTAGTCTGCAGAAAATAATAAGTCGTTCCGCTGGCTACCTGCAGCGAATACCACTGTTCGGCCTGAGCCGCCAAAGAGGTGGTTCGAGCTACCACACTGGGAGTAATCGAGATAGGATTAGCCGGGATGCAGGTTATGGAGACAGTAGTATTGGCCCCTTGAGTAACGTTTACCCCGCTCGCCTGACCGGTCACCGTCGGCATTGTTGCGGAAACGCTATTGTTGTACACGCTCAATTTGACGGTATAATTCGTACCCACCGGGATCAGCTGAACGGCGATCGGCGGGGTGGGGTATCCATTCATCGCTGGGCCGGTGACATAGGTATTTTGCGTTAACGGAGAAATGACGTCCGCCCCCGCCGCGGTTTGCACCTGGATTTTAACCGAATTGGCAATCCCCATGGCTCGGGATGCGGTTAGGCCCTTCAGCGCTCCGGAGCCTGTCGAAGCCGTGATCCAGGTCGCGATGGGGGAAATGGAAAGCTTCAGATTTCCGGTGATTTGGCTCGTCGCAGGTACCGGCCCCGCGGTATGAGAGGCGGGATTCATGCATGCGCACATTAGGAGCGCGCAAAGGAGGGATCCCGAAGGTATGCGCGGCCTCAGCGTCGATTTTACCGGAATAGATCGGGTGTTTTTCATTGCCGTCTCCTTATTGCGCGGTTACGGTCACGGTTCCGCTGGTCGGAGGCACCGTCACCTTGAATGTCGATATGGGACTCCATCCTCCCCAGGTACCGTCGGCCCCGAGGGCATGCGCCTCCCAGTAGTAGGTAGCGGAGGCGAGCCGCGAAGCGGCGGATCCGAGGTCTATCTGGTTGTCCGGACAGTCGTCCATGGAAACGAGCGGCGTCGAATCGAGCTCCGCCGCCGTGACGGCTATCCTAATGCCATAGGCCTGCGCATCGAGGACCTTCGCCACCACGACGACGCTTCCGGAGAGCGTCCCGCCATTGGGAGGGCTGGCCGTGGTGATCTCGTCGGTCGTCCCCGCGATCGGATACCCGATGTAATCGGTCGCTCCCGCGTCCACCGGATTGCCGCGCGGCCCCCATATCTCGCAGCCCGCAAAGCAGAGGGCGACGCCGAAGAGAAATATCAGTCGCGGTGTCGCCTTTACGACGGTCGATACCTTCATGCTCATTCTTGCTTCTGGAGGGCCCGAATGCCCTCGTCGAGATCCTCGATCGAGCGTTGCAGCGTCCTCGGATCGGGACCCGTAGCCAGCAATATCGGACTCAATCCGAGGCCGACACCCCCTACCAAGGCGGCCGCCGCGAAAAGCGTTTCATATAGGGACACGGTGTTCCACGCCGACCCGGCGCTCGCCGTCGTAGTCTGCGCATTATAGGAATCCATGGCTTGCTGGCCGAGATAATAGACTACCCCGGCGCCTGCGCCGCCTAAGATCCCGGTCGCGAGGCTGATCCAGCCGGCCCTGGTCCTCTTCCGCTTCGAAACAAGTTTGTTGGTGAGTGCCTCGGAAGCGGCGTCGAGCCTGGCTTCCATGGCGCTCCTGTAATCGGCCGGCTCAACCTCGCCACCCGGAGTCACGGTCACGCTTCCATCATAATAGGTTCCAACCGCGATGGCATATTCGCCGGGGGCGACGAGGGACGAGCGAAATCCGGACTTCGACTCATTAGCCAACTCGAGAGAAGGATATCGCCCGAGGATGACCTTGGCGCCCGAGGGAACCCAGGGCAAGACGATTCGTCCGCCGCTGACCGAAGCCGCGGCGGCAACGACCTCGGGTTCGACTTTGCCGAAGGCCGCGAAGCCATCCTGGACGAAGAGAAGTCTCGTCCCGAGCCCCGCCGCGAGGGAGACGGGCGATGCCGCCGTCTTGACTTGGACACTCATGCTCCGCTGTCCTTGGATCGGGGGAAGGGCCATGGGGACGTCCGCGAACCCGCTCCCATCCACGCTGACCATGGTCGCCCAATCGCTGGCGACAAGGGCGCAGACCTTTCCGGCCTCGACTTGGGTCCGGAGATCGAAGAAGCGCTTCCCCGCCCGCATCAATGCGCCGAACACCGTTTCTACGTTCCGGTCGTCCTTTCCCGACGCGCCCTGTCGACTGACCTTATCCTGGATATCCTTCAGCGTCGCGGCTGCGTAAGCATAGTCGTTCGCCTGCCCGCCTTCCGGGTATCGCGTCGAAAGCCGGAACGCGTCCTGCAAATACGTGAGTCCCCTCCCGAGGTCGCCATCGCCCAAGGAATTGCCGGCGGCGAGCCCTAACAACGTCGTTAGGAGCCGGGCATTCTCCTCGAAGGCAGCCCTGATCATTCCCTCGTCGGGATAACTTTTCGCGTCCGCGTAGATCGTCCCCGCCGCGTCGAGAAGCTCCGCCTTCGGCGCCCAGGCCGAGCCTTCGATATCGAGGCGATTCTTCTGCAAGGCCCACTCCCCGCCGAGCTGCCTCGCCTCGTCCCTGTACGCCGACAGCTTCGGACTGTAGGATACGTCGCCGAAGAGGGACGCGAACTCCGCGATCTTCGCGTCGACGTCGCCCGCCGCGCTCGCGTCGTCCCAGCCGGCTTGTATCGCGGCCCTCAGATCCTCCGCCTTCCGCTTCTCGTCGTCCATCAGGTAGGGAATCGAGAAGCCGAGCTCCGTCGTCTCCCCTTCCTTCACCTCGACGCTCGATGACGCGATCTCGCGATCGCCCAACATCCGCTTCTGCGCAATGACCACCAGGTGCTGTCCCATCGGCATCCTGTCGAGGCTCTTCAGATCCCTCCCGATAGAAGAGCCGTCGACGAGGACTTCGTAGCTGCCCTCCTCCCCGGCGTTCTCGAGCGAGACAGTCCCGAATCCGATATGTCCGCCGGTCATCGACTCCAGCACGGAGACGACGAGCCTGTCAGTCGCGTCGAAAATGTCCAGGACTCCCGTCGCCTTCTGCGAGCGTGTCAAGGTCGTCTTACCCTTCGCGCGGTCGTAGACCGAAAGGCTGCAGCGTATCCCGCCCGATTCTGGCGTCGACATCCTCCCGTAGAGAACGAAGTCTAGATTCCTCTCCTCGGCGACGTCGTGCAGTCCCTCGTCGCCGCCACCCGGCGCGAGCGTCTCCCCCGGCTCGACGATATAGCGTCCGAGCTCGCGCAGCGTAAGGACCAGAGTATCGGTTGCCGCAGAGCAGGCCACGTCGTAGGAATCGGAGCCCGTCGCGTTGGAGAATTGGACGACCGCCACGTGGGCCTTGCCCGCGTCCTGGCCGAAGAGGGGGCTCGTCTCGGCAGCCGCGAGGGATAAGAGGAAAAATCCGAAGGAAACCCGACGAGCGAGCGGACGCAAGGCCTAACTCCCGTATGACCGAAAGCTCATGATTCGGGCTACCCGTCCACCAACACGCGGCAGCTTCCCTTCTTGCCCTTAACCGTGATCTTTGTGGAACCGAAACCCATGTGCGAGCTCATCATCGACTCCAACATAGATGCCACCACATTGTCCGTCACCTCGAATATATCCGGCAAGCCAACGGCCTTCATCGATTGCGACAGCATCGTCTTTCCCTTCGCCCGATCGAAGACCGATAGCACGCAATCGATGCCCCCCGATTCCACATTGGCTAGCTTTCCGTACATGATGAAATCGACCTGCTCATCGTCCGCCATGTCCTTAAGGGCATCTTTCCCAGTGCCAAGCCTATCCGCCGACTGCACCCGATATCGTCCCAGCTGCTCCAGGGTAGAAACGAGGGTCTCGGTCGCCGTCTTGCAGGCCGCGTCATAGGAAGCGGAGCCAGTCGCGTTCGAGAATTGGACGACCGTCACCTTGGCCTTGCCCTCGTTTTGGCCGAAGAACGAGTTAATACCGCCAATAATAAAGAGAACGAGGAAGACTTCGATCGAAACGCACAACGCTATAGGACGCATCGCTTGACCCCTATTCCGACCCCAAAACCTTGAGCATAGTCTCCGACTCGCCTTTTTCCGTCATGGCCGCCGTTCTGCTCGGCCCGACCGCGAAGAAAATCGGCGTGCATATCAGACCAAGGCCTCCGACGCCTGCTCCAGCATAAACGCCGATCGTGCAGATTTGCAGGCTCAGGCGAGCGCCGTTCGCGGCCGCGTTCGTCGTGGCGTTGTTGTAGGCATTGTAGGCCCGATCGCCGAAGTAATAACAGGCGCCCGCACCCGCAGCGCCGACGATGCAGGCGGCGAAGGAGATCCAGCCCGCCGCATCCAGAGCGCCACGCAGCTTGAGGTCGCCTCGAGCCTTGGCCTGCTCCGCCGCGAAGCCGTCGCGTAGATTTTGGGTGAGGCTATCCAGAGCGGCGCGCGTCTTGGCCTCGGCAATCGCACGTTCTTTCGCCTCCTCCCGTACGATCCCCTCGAGCTGGACTATCGTTGCCTGGAGTTTCGCCACGTCGGGCTGATCTTGAATCAAACCGGTTTTCAGCTTCGCCTCGCGTTCCTGCTCGGCGCTGTCGACGAGCTTCTGCTTTTGCGCGGCCCAGTCCATTGCGAGCTTCGTCGCCTTGTCGCGATAGCTCGACAAGGCGGGACAGTAGTCCAAGTTCTTGAAAAGGTCGCCATACTGAGCTATGAGGGCGTCTACGTCGCTCGCTGCCTCCGGCCTGTCCCAGCTCGCACGAATGCTCGACTCGAGACCATCGACCTTCGCCTTCTCCTCGTCGGTGATGAGGGGCACCGAAAAGTCGACCTCGAAAGTCTTGCCCTCGACCAGAGTAGCGCTCTGTCTATAAAGCTCGAGTTCGCCGAGCATTCGCTTTTGTCGCACTACTATCTCGTGCTTCCCTTCGCGCCAGCCGGCGATCGCTTCGAGGTCTTTACCTACGGCTCTTCCGTCTATCGCGACCTCGAAGCTGCCGGCCTGGCCTCCATTGCGGAACTGAGAGCAATACTAACTTAGTCAAGGCGACAGAAC
>CAVZVX010000038.1:0-25740 GCA_963778775.1 uncultured Spirochaetota bacterium
TGATTCCCGAGACGCCAGAACAGCGGCGTTGGATCGACCAATACGCAGCTAGCTTTGCCCGGAATGAGATGAGCCGAGTCGTATACGGCTTCCAAATTCAGGTAGGTCCTATAATCGAGAGATCATCGTTATGGTTCGAGACGGCTATTTTTACGGTATGGGTTGCGCGGGCGCGGCGGGCTTGATCGTCTGGCTGGCGGCGTGGCCGTATGCCGATACCGGTGGTTTTGATCGGAGCTTTCTGCTTGTGGTTTTCCGCGACCCGGAGCGCCAGATCCCAAACACGCCGGGCGCTATTGTTTCGCCGGGCGACGGCAAAGTGACGGACGTTTCGACTATCGATTCCGGCGGCATACGACAAACGCGGATCAGCATCTTTCTCAGCGTTTTCAATGTGCACGTGAATCGCTCGCCGATTGCTGGAGTGATTCGCGATGTACGCTACCAACGGGGGAAGTTTCTCAACGCAATGGCAGCGAACTCGGCTGATGAAAATGAGCAGAACATTGTGACTGTGGAAGGCGAAGGCCGCACCGTGATCTTCAAACAGATTGCGGGCCTGATCGCGCGCCGCATTGTGTTCAACCTCAAGGTGGGCGACACGATTGCGCGCGGGCAGCGCGTTGGCCTGATCAAGTTCGGATCGCGTGTGGATGTGGTTTTCGATTGCGATGGCAACGTCCAGGTGAAACCAGGAGATCGAGTCAGAGGGCGGAGCCAGCGTGCTGGCGGTGCTGCCAGCCGTAATGAGGACGTCTATGGCTGCGGCGAGGCTCGGGAGGATGCTCCGTTGCCAGCGGGGATGCAGATGCGTCTCCGGCTCGTCGAAGATGATCACGAATCTGTTTTCCGCCTTCTTCCCCAACAGCGTCGCCGCTGCCCGGTGCTCGGTCCACGACCATACGAGGAAGTAGGCCAGGGCGAGCACGCGCCGCATGCCCGCGGAGGCGAAAGCGACCGGGACTTCTTCGGACCCGATCCTCAGCGTGGGTCTATCCCGGCCCTCCCCGAGGAGGATCCTCCGCGGTTTACCCGCGCGGATTCTCTCTCCCTCGGGCGAAAGGACTTCCAAGACCTTGTCGAGAGCTTCGAACTGCTCGGATTTCCCGAGCTGCCAACTGACCCAATCCCGCTCGAGCCCCTCGGATACGGGCTTGTCCTTCGGGCCCTGACCGTACCAGACATCGTCGGAATCGAAATTATAGGCTGCGGGTCTTTCGGGATCCTTTCGCCAATAATTACGCGCGGGGTCCCATACGGAGAAGCCGCCGTCTATGCGGATATAGATGACGATGCCCGGCATGGGTGGTCGCTTCGCGTCGAGGGGCCATGCGCTTTCCTCGGGCCGGAACACCGACAGGACGGGATCGGCGGGACCGGTCTTGCCTTTAATCCTATACTCGATCTGAGCCTTGACTCCCGGCTCCGGGAGGACCATCGACCCCGCCCAAGTCCTCGTCAGGACCCACCAGGAAAGGTCGAGGAGAAAGCTTTTACCGAGCCCGTTGTCGCCCGTGATGACGTTGAAGCGTTCGGCGAAGTCCAGGCTCAAAGTGCGGGCGGGACCGACCCCGCCAGTCTTTAAATAATCGAGCATGGATTAGCCCTCCCGCACGGTACTATACCATAGTATTGTTCGCATTTGACCGTGACATGCGGCGGCGGCCGGCATATACTGGTGCATCTTCATTAAAAGGTGCCGAGGGTGGCCAAGGAAGCTCAAGCCAGGATTCGCATCAACCGTCTGCTCGAGGCGGCGGGCTGGCGATTCTTCGACGAGGATGGCGCTCGCGCCAATATCACGCTGGAGAGCGGCGTCAAACTTAGAGTGGCGGTCCTCGAGTCCCTCGGCCTGGACTTCGAGAAGGCCAAGCGAGGCTTCGTCGACTTCCTCCTATTGGATGGCAAAGGCTTCCCCATCGTCGTCCTCGAGGCCAAGTCGAGTTCCAAGACTCCCCTGTCGGGGAAGGAGCAGGCGAGGACCTACGCCGCTGCGCTCAAGGCTCCCTTCGTCATACTCTCGAACGGCGAAGCGCATTACTTCTGGGACCTGCGCCGCGGCAATCCCCGAAGGATCGAGTCCTTTCCCGGTCCCGAGGAGCTGGGCCGCTATCGCCACTTCGAACCCGATCCCCGCGCCCTCGTCGCCGAGGAGATAGCGTCAGACTACGTCGCCCGCACGCAGAAGGCCGACTACGACGCCGATCCGGACTGGCGCGACAAAACGAAGCGCGCCGACTATATCGAGCGCCAGGGCCTGCGCTTCCTGCGGCCCTACCAGCTGGCCGCGCTGGGCGCGCTGCAAAAGGCGGTCGCCGGGGGCAAGGACCGTTTCCTCTTCGAGATGGCCACGGGCACGGGCAAGACCCTCCTTTCGGCCGCGGTCATCAAGCTCTTTCTGCGCTCGGGCAACGCCCGCCGAGTGCTCTTCCTCGTCGATCGTCTCGAGCTCGAAACTCAGGCCCTTGAGCGGGCCTTCATTCCCTACCTCGCCAAGGACTACTCGAGCGTCATCTACAAACGCAGCCGCGACGATTGGCGCAAGGCCGATATCGTGGTCAGCACGGTGCAGACCCTCCTCGCGGGCAACCGCTATCGCCGAGTCTTCAGGCCCGACGACTTCGATCTCGTGATATCGGATGAGGCGCACCGCTCCCTGGGCGGCTCGAGCCGGGCGGTTTTCGAGTACTTCGGCGGCTGCAAGCTGGGCCTCACGGCCACGCCCAAGGACTACCTCAAGAACATCGATCCCGCGAGGCTGGGAAAGAACGACCCCCGCGAGCTCGAGCGGCGCATGCTCCTGGACAGCTACCGCACCTTCGGCTGCGAGTCGGGCGAGCCCACCTTCCGCTATTCCCTCGTGGACGGAGTCCGCGAAGGCTACCTCGTCGGGCCCACGGTGGTGGACGCGCGCACGACCATCACCGCCCAGCTTCTCTCCAAGGAGGGCTATGCGGTCGAAGTGCCCGCGAGCGAGGACGGCGACGATTCGGTGGAGACCGTCTTCAAGCAGGGCGACTTCGAGCGCCGCTTCTTTTCGCCCCGGACCAACTCTTCCTTCTGCCGTGCCCTCCTCGAGCACGGGCTCGCGGACCCGGTGACGGGCGAGTTCGGCAAGAGCCTGGTCTTCTGCGTAAGCCAGAATCACGCTGCCGAAGTCGCCCAGATACTCAACGAACTCGCCCAGGAGCTCTGGCCGGGACGCTACCATTCGGACTTCGCCCTCCAGGTGACTTCCAATGTTCCCGGCGCTCAGGGCTTCGCCGCTCAGTTCGCCGAGAACCAGCTGCGCGGGCACTCGGGGCTGGACCCCTGGTACAAGACATCGCGCGCGCGGATCTGCTGCACCGTGGGCATGATGACCACGGGTTACGACTGTGAGGACCTTCTCAATATCGCCCTCATGCGTCCTATCTTCTCGCCCCAGGACTTCGTGCAGATCAAGGGCCGTGGGACGCGCAGACACGATTTCGCGTCGGGGATAATCGAGAGGAGCCGGCGAGAGGCCGCAGGGACTCGGCCCAAGGCGGGCTACAAGCTCTTCGACTTCTTCGCCAACTGCGAGTACTTCGAGGAAGAGTTCGACTACGACGAGGTCATAGCCCTGCCCCGCGACGCGGAGGCGGCTTCAACCTCGCCCGAGGAAGCGAAAAAAAAGTTCCCGCCTGAGGGAGCCTTCACGCACGAGGGCCCCGACGCCCTCGCGAGTCTCGAGACCACCGTGATCGGCCCCGGCGGCATGAAGATCGACCGCATGTACTTCCGGGGCTTCGAGGACAGGGTCAGGCTCGATCCCGAAGCCCGGAGACGCTACGAGGCGGGGGACTGGGAAGGCCTCGTCGACTACGTCACGCGGAACCTCTTCGGCAAGGCCCAAGGAGTTCTTCGACCTGGAGCGCCTGCGCAAGGCCCTGCGCGCCGACCGCAGGGTCTCCCTGCGCGAGCTCCTCGAGCTGGTGTTCGGCGACATACCCTACTTGAAGAGCCGCGAGGAGGTCGCCGACGAGGTTTTCGACCGCTACGACGCCGAGCATCCCGTGGACGAGCTCGCCTTCGACGACGCCCGCGACTTCGCCCGCAGCTACCTCCTCTACCCCGAGTTCCGCGCCCGGGTCGACGCGAGGGACTTCGCCTCCCTCAACGGCGACGAGCACGGCGAGTCCTTCTTCCGCCTGGGGCCCGAGCTGCGGAGCGCGATACCGGCCTTCATCAATGACCGTATAGACCCCGGCGATTTGAGCGCATAGGAGCATAGGCAGCATGCTGGACAGCCCGACCAAGAAGCGAATCGACGACGCGAGGCAGATCCTCGTGGGCAAAGTGCCCGACCCCAAGAGTCAGGTGGAGCAGATCACCATAGCCCTCATCTACAAATTCATGGACGACATGGACCGCGAATCCGAGGCCATGGGTGGCAAGGCTTCCTTCTTCGTGAAGGGCTACGCGAAATATTCCTGGCGGCGCATCTTCGCGCCGAAGCTCTCTGGCGCGGAGCAGCTGAAGACCTACTCCGAGGCCCTGGAAAAGCTTTCTCTCAACGAGGCCCTGCCGGAGCTCTTCCGCGAGATATTCAAGAACGCCTACCTGCCCTACCGCGACCCCGAGACCTTGCGCCTGTTCCTGAAGACCATAGGCGAGTTCGAATACGACCACTCCGAGCGCCTGGGCGATGCCTTCGAGTATCTCCTGTCGGTACTCGGGAGCCAGGGCGACGCGGGGCAGTTCCGCACGCCGCGGCACATCATCGACTTCATGGTCGAGGTTGTCGATCCCAAGAAGAACGAGACCATTCTCGATCCCGCCTGCGGCACAGCGGGCTTCCTCATCTCTGCCTGGAAGCACATCCGCGCGGCCAACACCAAAAAGCGACCCGGCGACGCTCTCAAGCCCGCCGACAAGACCCGGCTCATGGACAACGTCGTCGGCTACGACATATCGCCCGACATGGTCAGGCTCTCCCTCGTCAACCTCTATCTCCACGGCTTCGCGCGGCCCAAGATCTACGAGTATGACAGTCTAACCAGCACAGCATACTGGGACGAGCACTTCGACGTCATAATGGCCAATCCACCCTTCATGTCGCCCAAAGGCGGCATCAGGCCCCACCGCAAGTTCTCCGTCGCTTCAAGCCGTAGCGAAGTCCTCTTCGTCGACTACATAGCCGAGCACCTCCTTCCCTCCGGCCGCGCCGCCGTCATCGTGCCCGAAGGCATCATTTTCCAGAGCCAGGGCGCCTACGTGCAGCTGCGCAGGATGCTCGTCGAGGACTGCCTCGTCGCTGTCGTCTCCCTGCCCGCCGGTGTTTTCAATCCCTATTCCGGCGTCAAGACATCGATACTTTTCCTCGACAAGGCCCTGGCCAAAAAGGCGAGTACAATCGCCTTCTTCAAGGTCGAGAATGACGGTTTCGGTCTCGGGGCGCAGCGGCGGGAGATCGAAAAGAACGATCTTCCGCAGGCCAAGGCCGAAATCGGCGAATACCTGGGGCGCTCGCGTGCGGGGGAAGCGGTTGAGGACTTGCGGCCGACGCTGGGGCTTATAGTGGAGAAAGATAAGGTTGCGGTGAAGGGGGAGTATAGCCTTAGTGGGGAAAGGTATAGGAACAATGGATTGGAGTCTACAGTATTCCCTTTTCGCGCAATTAAAGAATTTGCGGTTGAAGTACGTGCTGGATTCGCAAGCGGCAATTCAAATGTAGAAACCATGGGTGTGCCGCATGTTCGCCCAATGAATATTAACGAGGACGGGGAATTCGTTCCTGGAGGAATGAAATGCATTTCTGAGGATGAGTTTAAGGGCCGCGAAGATTATTCCCTCGATGCCGGGGACGTGCTTTTCAATAATACCAATAGTGTTGAGCTAGTAGGGAAGACCTGCCTCATCAAAGCCCCGATACGTGGCGGGTTCTCAAATCATATGACACGGATTCGTGTGAACCCGCATCTCTGCGTACCACGCTATCTTGCCCTGCTATTACATAGTGCATGGCGAAAAGGCCAGTTTACGGAGCGTGCAACAAGGTGGGTCGGACAAGCAGGTATCAATACCAAATCCTTATCTGAGTTCCAAATTCCCTTGCCGCCGTTGGATGTTCAAAAGGTGATCGTGGCGGAGATCGAGGGCTACCAGAAAGTCATCGATGGGGCGCGGGTGGTTATTGACAACTATCAGCCGCATATTCCTATACGGCCGGAGTGGCCGACGGTGGAGCTGGATTCGCTAGGTACAATTGTCCGAGGAAGCTCGCCTCGTCCGCAGGGTGATCCTAAATTTTTTGGAGGCCCTGTACCTCGGCTTATGGTGGCAGATATTACACGTGATGGGATGTATTCAATTCCGCGAATCGATTCTCTCACCAAGGTCGGCGCAACAAAGAGTCGTCCAATGAAGAAGGGCGATGTAATCATTACAGTAAGTGGGAATCCTGGATTACCGACAATTTTGGCAATCGATTCATGTATTCATGACGGTTTCGTCGGACTGCGTGACCTGAACAAAAAAGTGCTTCCTGAATATCTCTACTATGCCTTAGTTGATCTTCACGTCCTTCATGGCTCTAAATCGGTTGGGGCTGTTTTCAAGAATCTCACAACGGATCAAATTCGTGAGTTTAGGATTGCTCTCCCGCCTCTTGTCATCCAGCAATCTATCGTTGATGAGATTAAAGCCGAGCAGACGTTGGTTGCTGCCAATCGGGGCCTGGTCGATAGGTTCGAGAAAAAGATCCAAGCGACGCTTGCGCGGGTCTGGGGTGAGGGAGTGGAATATGAATGGAACAAAGGGAATTGATGGGTCAATTCGATGCGATAGTGATTATGTGGACAAAGATATAAGGTAGTGTAATGAAGCGAGGTAGACCTCAGAAATCCAAGGTCAATAATCGGGCTACAGAGCAGATCTTCGGAACTATCGAGGCCATTCCGTGGTGATACTCGGAATGCTAGTATTGCTGGGGAAGCGTGGGATGAAAGGATGACGGATACCGTAAGTAGAGAGACTAGAAGTCGAATGATGTCTGCGGTTCGGGCCAAGAACACGAAGCCCGAATTGGATATACGTCGTCGTCTTTTCGCTATGGGATTCCGCTATCGCCTGCATGTGAAAGGCCTTCCCGGAACGCCCGATGTTGTGTTCCCGAAGTATCGGTCAGTAGTATTCGTAAATGGGTGCTTCTGGCACTATCACGGATGCCATCTTTCCTCTTTACCCGTGACTCGTCGGTCTTGGTGGAAGAAGAAGCTCAAGGGAAATGCAAATCGTGATTCGAAAGCAATGTCCGCATTACAGGAATTGGACTGGCGGGTTCTGGTAATTTGGGAATGCGGCTACCGAAGACCGAACATTAACCGTATGAAAGCCTTAGATAAAGTCGCCTCTCGTGCAGCAAATTTCCTTAAGTCGAATCGGAGATTACTGGAAATTCCACGATTGCCTGATGGTATAATAGAAACCGGAAACGGGAGAAGGCGGGTCAAATGACGAAAACACCTAATATGGAGAAGGATGGGTTCGACCGGATACCGTTTCGCATGCACCCCCGGGTGTTTGCGGCCCTGGGCGCAGATCTTGTCACCAATGACGTTGTCGCAGTAATCGAATTAGTTAAGAACTCATACGATGCATTCGCGCAGAATGTCTGGCTGCGGTTTCGCGATGATCCATCCAATGGCAGATTATTGGAAATTCAGGATGATGGGAAAGGAATGACAAGAGACATCATCGAGAATGTCTGGTGTCTGGTTGCGACCCCCTATAAAGAAAAGAATCCTGTCGTTAGGAATGGAATAAAAGAACGTCGTGTTGCTGGGGAAAAAGGTCTCGGGCGTTTTTCCGTAGCACGTCTAGGTGGATACCTCCATATGCTGACGCAGGCCCCAGGGGAACCCTGTTGGGAGGTAAATGTCAACTGGGCCGATTTTTCGGATGGAGACGACCTTTCGAAGAGCTTTGCCGGCTGCAGAGAATATCCAGAGAAATCGCCCTTCAAAATGTCTGGAACTCGCATCCGTATTCACGGTCTGAAAGTACGGTGGGACGATAACCACATTTTTGATCTTGAGGAAAATCTCGGGCGCTTGATCTCCCCATTTTCGGCCCTAGGCGATTTCAATGTCTTTTTATCTGGATTTGGGCAGTCACAGACAGATGAAGTGAAGATTGAATCTCCCGAATTTTTGTCGAAGCCGAAATACAGTATACGAGGGGATGTGGACGGGGAAGGCAATATTACCGGCAAATACCGGTACTCGGCTATTACGGACAACACTACTCGCGGAAAGGACGTGAGGTATACTTGGGGAAAGAATTCACAACGACATTTTAAATCGAGAGAATCCTCCTCGGTTCCTTTATTCGACCGATGGCGCTCATTGTGGACCTTTCGCCTTCGAGATAAGAGCATGGGATATCGCTACAGACGATACGCAGGAAATCGCTGAACATTTCGAGTTCCCGAGGACTCAGGTCCGGAAAACTATCCGGGCGCATAAGGGAATCTCGATATACCGCGATGGAATTCTCGTGCTTCCGAAATCAGATAATGGACGTGATTGGCTGGGGCTCGATCTCAGACGCGTCAGTAAAGTTGGGACGCGCCTGAGCACCAATCAGGTTGTTGGTTACGTTTCAATATCAGCCGAGCATAATCCGCAAATAGAGGATACCAGTGATCGTGAACGTCTTGCTTCTAATATCGAGGTGGCGGAGTTTGAAGAGATTCTGAAAGGCAGTCATCGCTCTTCTCGAAAATGAACGGGATGAAGATCGCGGCAAACCCGACCGTGAAAAACCGATGGACGACCTGTTCAATAGGTTGTCTGCGGACGAGCTTGTCGCAGAAGTCATCGCGCTCTCCGAGGAAGGGGCCGAAATATCGGAAGCTGTGCCTCTACTTCGCGCGTTCAGCAATTCGCTGGACTTGGCGCGCAAGACGATTCAGGAACGATTCGTCTATTACAGCCGAATGGCGACAATGGGAACCATTGCTCAGATGCTTGTTCATGAAATACGGAATCGCACCACGGCCTTCGGTAGTTTCTTGGAGTTCATCAAGACCCGGTTCGGGCCATTCAAGGATAAGGATATCGAAGAGGAGTACCGTTGTGCCGACAACTCAGTGACCGCGCTGGAGCGTCTTGCGGATACATTCGCTCCTTTGGCGAGTCGTGGATTTAAACGCCGAAGGCGTCAATCCGTTCTTGAAGAGCAGATAAGGGAATGTCTGGCGCTGAATCGCCGTGAAATCGAAAAGAAGCAGGTCATCTGCACCGTGCCCGATTCCGAGACACTTGTAGCAGTGGACCCAGGTGAACTGGATGCTATCATTCTGAATCTGGTGATAAATTCTCTCTATTGGCTTGGTGACGTGCCGAAAGATGGGAGAAAACTCGAATTCCGATTCGTTTCAATAAGTGATGGGCAGCGCGTGCGCGTATGGGTTCACGATACAGGGCCTGGTCTCAATGCCGAGGATGTGGAGAAAGTGTTTTGGCCCGGCGTGACTCGGAAGCCGGATGGGATCGGAATGGGTCTCACAGTAGCATCGGAATTGGTTGCTGCATATGGGGGCCGTATGTCCACGAAACACCCCGGCACGAAGGGCGGGGCTTCATTTGCCTTCGATCTGCCATTGCGAAGATAGAACTAAAAGCAGGAGGTGATCACATGTTAAATCTTCTTTTCATCGAGGATCAACCGGAGGCTATCGAGCCCGTGCTGAATCTGCTCAGGCGGGAACAAACGGACATGCCGTTCACCGTTTCGGGCTTCGCCGACGCAGAAGCCCGAATCGCCATAGATCGCCCCGATATCGTAATACTAGATCTGCTATCTGGTGGATCTTCGCCAGAACCTGAGGCAGAAGGGTTGAAGACCCGTAATTTTATCTGGAAGCGGCACTTCTGCCCGATAGTCATCTACTCGGCCAGGCCGGATGTTCATGATGAGATGTATCCAAACCATCCATTCGTGAAAAGCATTCAGAAGGGCAGCGGTAGTCCAGTCCTTGTATTGGAGGCGTTAAGGGAGTTTCGCCAGCACGTCGATGCGCTGAAAGAGGCTGAAGATCACATTGGGCAATCATTTTCTATTGCTATGCGAGATGTAGCCCCGTATGCTTTTGAAACCTTCACGAATGTTACGCAGAGAACGGATTCTATCAAACGTTCGGGCAGACGCCGTCTCGCAGCATTTATGGATGGACTTACAGAAGATCCATCCGAACTCGCAAGTTGGGAGCAATACCTATTCCCACCTGTATCCCCTGATGTCAAGCTCGGGGATGTTCTGAGAAAAGCGGACGGGAAATACGATAATCCATCATCATTTCGCTTAGTGCTCACACCTTCATGTGACCTTGTTGCGTCAAACGGCCGTGTGCCGAAGGTTACCAATGTTTTAGCCGCCTGTTGTACTTCTATAGAAGATGCACTTGACCGGATACAGATGAAACCAAGTCAGAAAACGCTTACAAGCGAGAAGGATGTAACTGCCTTCGGGGATAGATTGAAAAAGGATGTTTTAACCCAAGGATATTATCAAGCGATAATTCCATTCCCTTGCCTGAAGGGCAAAATCCCATCAATGGCAGCAAATCTTAAAAAACTAGAGTTCATCCCGATCTCCGATATAGGTGAACCGAATAAATCCTTCTTAAGAATTGCATCAATAGATAGTCCTTTCCGCGAGTTAGTTTCGTGGGCATACATGAACACCGCCTGTCGGCCAGGGCTTCCAGACAGAGATTTTAGCACATGGAAGGATGAGATAATCGTGATACTTAAAAATACAAGTAGTGACGAACGAACATGAAGGCTGTTGATTTTTTCTGCGGAGCTGGAGGCTTGACCCGTGGGTTGTTGGATGCGGGCATAAACGTCGTCGCTGGGTTTGACAGTGACGAATGTTGCCGGTCCACGTATGAATATAATAATCCAGGGGTTAAGTTCATTCAAGCGGATATAAAGGCGATCGGACTAAATGATTTGCTTGGGAAGTGTCGGCTGCGGAGGTTTAACAATGTTCTTTTCGCTGGATGTGCTCCTTGCCAACCCTTCAGCTCGCAACGTAAGGGGGGGGGACAGCGTCATGATGCAACATTGCTTGGTGAATTCGGGCGCCTTGTAGAAGTTGCTCTCCCAGGATATGTAGTGATAGAAAACGTTCCAGGTATCGCCAGGGTACGCGGTTTCAGCACTTTCCAACGATTCCTGCGGTTGCTGGATGCAAACGACTACAAATACGTTTACGATATTCTTGATGCAAAATACTACGGGGTCCCTCAGAACCGACGGCGTCTCGTATTGTTTGCAGCGAGGCAACAGGAGCCTTCGTTGCCCAAACCGAGATACGGAAGTCACCTATATCCGGTCAGGACGGTTCGACAAGCCATATCCCACTTCCCGCCAATTGCAGCCGGAGAGTGTCATGCAAATGTTCCGAATCACGTTGCCACATCTATTACGGAACTGAATCTCGAGCGATTACGCCTCACACCGCATGACGGTGGAGATCGAAGATCGTGGCCTGAACGCTTGAGGTTGGAGTGTCATATGGGTAATTATAAGGGGCATACCGATGTCTATGGGCGGATGTCATGGGACAGCCCTTCACCGGCCCTTACGGGGCGTTGCCATAGCATATCGAATGGCAGGTATGGGCATCCTGAACAGGATAGAGCTATTTCTCTACGCGAAGCTGCTGCCATTCAGACTTTCCCCGACGGTTATGTGTTTTTCGGTTCCAACAAACACATTGCAAAACAGATCGGGAATGCGGTCCCTGTCAGACTTGCCGAACAAATTGGTAAACATATTTCTCTCTCTCTCTCTCTCTCTCTCTCTGCAGTAACGGAGTAAGGATGTTGGCAAATGATTGAGTACAAGTCAAAGGAATGCGATCGAGAAGTGATACCAATAAAATGCCGGAGAATGGGATGTGAGGACGATCGGCTTGAAGAGTATTGCCTCGTAATGAAGCAAGGGGAGATAAGGGGCCGAGTTTATTTGCCGGGAAGCGCGTGGGATAGAGTGGTTGAAAAGAGCAAAATAGCGGTTGAAATAAGCGTAATCTATTAGTATATCGATATTTATTTTATCGTCGGGTTATGGTTGATAACCCAAGCGCTTAGGTTGATATCTTGTGGCGTCCAGGGTGCAATTGGCGATGCTTCGGTGTCGTGGCATAAGGTCTTTGAGCGAGATGCTGTACACCAGCTTGCGATTTGAGCAGGGATAGTTTTTCAGGAGGCGACCATAATGCGTTTTTTGCTTGAAAACTGCGGCCCTATCGACCAAGCCGATATGGAGCTCGGAGACCTCTCGATACTCGTCGGACCGCAGGCTACGGGCAAGAGCATCGCGCTTCAAATGCTTAAGCTCGCGCAGGAGTATCCCGCGATCAAGCGGACGATGCTCGATTTCGCCTACAATCCCTCGCGCGGACGCGAAGAGTTCGTTGCCGATTATCTGGGCGAAGGCATGTCCTCCATCTGGACGGACGATACGGTCATCAAGGTGGGCAATAGGAAGCTGAGCTATGAGAATATAAAGGCCACGACGATCACGAAACGCGAGCATTCGGTATTTTATGTCCCCGCCCAGCGAGTTACGACATTTGAAAATGGGTGGCCGCGTCGTTTCCAGACCTATGATGCTTCCTTTCCTTATGTGGTTCGCGAATTCAGCGAGGAGCTCTTCAAGTATCTGGATAGAGCCTACGCGAGCGATTCTTCGGGGAAGCTCTTCCCTCACCCGAAGAGCCTGCGGAAATCGCTCAAGGACTCGCTGGCGCAGAGCGTGTATAGGAGCGCGACCCTGAGCCTCGACAAGGAGCACTCGCGCAAGCGCCTCGTCCTCGAGCCATCTCCGGGCGTGTCCCTGCCCATGGCGACCTGGTCGGCGGGGCAGAGGGAGTTCACGCCCCTCATGCTCGGGCTCTACCGCCTCCTGCCTTCGGCGGCGAAGGGCAAGGACGAGAGGATCAATCAAGTCATCATCGAGGAGCCCGAGATGGGGCTCCACCCTCGTGCCATCACTTCGCTGATGTACATCGTCATGGAGCTTCTCTATCGGGGCTATTCCGTAGTCCTCTCGACCCACTCGTCCGCGATACTGGAGATTGCATGGGCGCTCAGCCTGATCGGCGAAGGTTCCGATCCGTTATCCTCCTTCTGCAGGCTATTCGGCGAGAAGAAAAGAAAGACGCTGGAAGCCATGGCCTCTTCCATACTTAAAAAGAGTATCCGAGTCCATTACTTCAAGCCGGCAGAGGAGGGGAAGACAATTTCGATCGACATATCCGGAATGGATCCGGCTGGCATCGCGGAGGAGGCTGACTGGGGCGGTTTGACCGAGCAGAGCTCGCGTATCGGCGAGATCGTGGCGGAGAGCGCGCAGTCCTACAGCGCGAAGGCGAAACGGGGCGATCTATCGTGAAGCCTTTCGAAGGATCGCCCTTCGAGAACGATGTAAAGCACGGGCTCAAGGCTATTGCAGAGAGCGATTACAGGATCCGCATATCCATCGAGAGAAGAGGCAACCTCGATTCCACAGTGTCTTCCGTCGATATCGACTCGTCGATGCGCGTAGCGTTCCCGCAAGAACCGCGTTGGGATTACGGCATATGGCTGGGCGGCACAAAGCCTAAGATCGCCTACGTGGAAGCGCATAAGGCTGATTCGGGAGAAGTCGATCTCGTACTCAAAAAGCAGCGATGGCTCAAAGGTCTATTGGTCGGGATCAAATTCCCGGAATCTCGTTGGTATTGGCTTGCGACGGGCAAAAACAGGATTCCTGTGCAGTCGGCTCAGCTGAGGCGCTTATACCTTGCGGGTATTCGCCTCGAAGCGAGGACGATCGTACTCGGATAATGAGTCGGTCATATCGGACCTCATGAAGGATTAGCCATGGCATCTACGACTATCGAATGGCCAGGCGACTCTGCGCGATGGGCCAGGCGCGATATGCGAAAGGCTTCGACGTCGCCCTCCATCCCGATATCGTCGAGCTCCCTTTGCGGTGGCGCAAGCCCAAGTCGATCTTCGTCAATTCCATGAGCGATCTTTTCCACGAAAAAGTGCCCGACTCATTCATCGCGTCAATCGTCGAAACCATGCGAAAGGCCGAGTGGCACCGCTTCCAACTCCTGACAAAGCGCGCCTCCCGTCTCGAATCGATCGATCGCCTTCTTGAGTGGCCGTCGAATACGATGCTCGGCGTCACCGTCGAGCATCGCGACACCCATGAACGTCTCGACGCCCTGCGGTCGACCAAGGCGCCCTGCAAGTTCGTATCCTTCGAGCCGTTGATCGGCCCTATCGGCAAGGTCGACCTAAGAGGCATCGATTGGGTCATAGTAGGCGGCGAGTCCGGTCCCGGTGCGCGTCCCATGGAGGAAGCCTGGGTCTTCGAGATCAGGGCTCAGGCCCAAAGGCTGAGTATCCCCTTCTTCTTCAAGCAATGGGGCGGCGTTCGCAAGAAGAAGCGGGGCAGAATGCTGGAGGGTCGGCTTTGGGACGAGATGCCCACGGCCGCGAACTGAAGCGGCTCGGTAGTCAGCCTTTATATACGGCTGCGTTCCCGGGCCATGCTATATGGTAGAGGGAGCCATTGGAAATCATGCGCGTCGTTCTGATATTTCCACACCGCAACGCACCTCTTCCTTAAGCTCTTTTTTATTTTCTTCGCGGCGGCGCTAACTCCCCGGACAGTCGGCTGCCTCGATTCTCGCCGATTCAGCTTCTTTATACCGCAGTAAAAATCGTGCTCGAATCGATTTCGATTCCGGTTCTTGCGAAGGCAGCGATGGGCCTATCGGTATCCTGAAACTCGTCGGGGGTAAAGGCCACGGCCTCTATCGGAGCGCGCACGGTTGCGACGGCGCCGGCGAGGGTTTCTATGCGCGCCCAATAGTCCATGGGCGCGAAGTCCGGGGAGACGATGGCTAGGTCGATATCGCTGTCTTCGCGTTGTTCTCCCCGCGACCAGGAGCCGAATAGGAAGACTCGTCCGCTTCTAATGCCTCGCAATGCAAGAGCGCGGCAGAATCCGTCGACGACCGCTTTCACGTCTGCGATTTGAGCCATCGGATCGTCTCCTTCGTCGTTTGAAGTATCGTCTCTACGCTCGAGCGGTCAAATATTGACTGTAGCTCGGAGAGTCGCTCCGGATAGCGAGTCGGGACGCTCGTCTGGGAAATCCTCGCGATAAAAAACATTCGCTCATCGCTCAGCTCAGGAACGGCTTCGGCGGCTAAAGCTACCAGATTGTGCGTGCGTGGCGGAGCGCCCGCCGACTTACCTTGAATTATTCCTTTCAATGCCTTTTCTAGAGCGAGGTGGCACATGAATACGACATAGATATAGCGACCCGTATCGAACATCGCGCTTGCCGTATCGAGATCATAGTCTGCCTGTTCGAACCACTCTTTTTCAGCGGGGCTACGATCTCCCATCCTTTCTCCCCCTAGGATCCCATTTACGACAATCACATAATTTTATCCGAAGCGAGTTGTAGGATAAAGCGAGCGACGATTGCGGTCAAGCGTTCAGCTATCGGCGCATGCGCATCGCTTCGAATTATTTCCCTATTTTCGTAGCCTGCCACGGGCCATCGACGCGAAGCTGCCCGCCGCGCAGAGGCCGGAGAAGAGGAGAAAGGCGACGCGAAAGCCCCCGAGGAAGACCGCGTGAGCTTGAGGGGTGATTTGCCCCTTGCCCACGAACAGCGCGATGATCATGCCGGAAATCGCCATGCTCAGCATCTGTCCGATCAGCCGCATGGCCCCGGTGGTGGCCGAGGCGACGCCGTAGCGCCGGCGCTCCACGGAACCCATGATGGCGCTCGTGTTGGGCGACGAGAAGAGGGCGAATCCCAGGCCGCAGGTCATTAGGAGGACGACGATGCGCGCCACCGACGAGTCGGTATCGAGGAACGAGGCGAGAAGGAGCCCCGCGGCGAACTCGCTCCCGATGGAAGGGAGAGCGATATTGATCGATGAGGACACGAAGGGGTCAGGAAGGAGGCCATCGCGGTCACGAAAAGCACGGTCCCTTTGCTCACGACCGGCTGCCGCACGAGCGGATTATCGTTCCGTTCCGCCGAGCCTGAGTCGATCGCCTTCTTCACTACGCCAAAGGAGGGAGGCCGAGGCGCATGGGCGTCTATTTGCCCTTTATGGGCAGGAGGCCCGCGAGGTCGCCGATGACGTTGACGAGCTCGCCGTTGGCCGGTAGAACTATCTTCGAGTTGTTCCGCAGTGATTCTTCCACCGTCTGCAAGCGCCTGAGCAGCTGGGCGTTGCCGACGAAGTAGCGATCGGCCGCCTCGTTGACGAGCTGGATGGCCTGAGCCTCTCCCTCGGCCTTGAGGATCTCGGCCTGCCTGATGCCCTCGGCCTTCTTGATTTCCGCTCGCTTCTGGCCGTCGGCCATCGTCTCGGTCGCCGTCGCGAAGTCGATCGCGGCTATCTTCTCGTTCTCGGCCTTGACGACCTTGTTCATGGTCTCCTGGACGTCTTTCGGCGGATCTATCTCCTTGAGCTCGGTTCGGACGACGGCGATGCCCCAGCTCTTGGTCTCGTTGAGAAGAGTCTGGAGCAGCTCGGTATTGATCTTGGACCGTTCGCTATTGGCGCTCTTGAGAGTCATCGTTCCGATGATGTTGCGCAGGGTCGTACGGGCCAGGTTTACGATCTGCCACTGGTAGTTGTTGACATTGTACTGGGAAGCCTTGACGCTCGACTCGTCGGGCAGCACCCTGAAGTAAACTTGGGCGTCCACGCTGGCGTTGAGGTTGTCGTTGGTGATGATTTCCTGCGGTTCGGCGTTGACCATCTGTTCCGTCGTATTTATCTGGAACATCCTCGTAATCACCGGAAAAACCCAATGGAAGCCTGGATTCGCGAAGCGCCTATACTTGCCGAATACCTCGATGAGGCCGCGATGGGTTGGACGGATGATCCGTATGCCCATGAAGAAGACGAACAGGAAGATCACCGCGACGACTATCAGCAGGTTTGTCATATAAGCCCCTTGCGATCGACGATCGATCGACATTAAGCATACTCCATTTCAAGGCTGGAAGGGGGCGAATTCGACTAGCCGTTTCGCTACTATTTTTTGACGGCGTATGTACGCTATCCGACAGACATTTCCCGCATTATCTCCCGGCGGCGGCTCCGATATCGGGAATTCCCCTACTTGCGGAGCCTGCCCCGAGCCATCGACGCGAAGATGCCCGCCGCGCAGAGGCCGGCGAAGAGGAGAAAGGCGACACGAAAGCCGCTCAGGAAAGCCGCATGGGCTCGAGGGGTGATCTGCCCCTTGCCCACGAACAGCGCGATGAGCATGCCGGAAATCGCCATGCTCAGCATCTGTCCGATCAGCCGCATGGCCCCGGTGGTGGCCGAGGCGACGCCGTAGTGCCGGCGTTCCACGGAGCCCATGATGGCGCTCGTGTTGGGCGACGAGAAGAGGGCAAAACCCAGGCCGCAGGTCATCAGGAGGACGACGATGCGCGCCACGGTCGAGCCGACGTCGAGAAAGGAAGTGAGAAGGAGTCCCGCGGCGCTTATCGACATGCCGATGGAGGCGACGACGCGGGGCTCGACGCGATCCGAGAGCCGACCCGCCAACGGCGAAAAGACGGCCATGATGATGGGCTGGGAGAGCAGGACCAATCCGGCCGTACGCGGATCCATTCCTTTGATGTACTGGAGGTAGAGGCTCAGGAGGAAGATCAGCGCGAATGTCGCCGCGTAATTGACGAGGGCCGAGAGATTGGAGAGCGCGAAGACGCGGTTGCGGCGGAATAGGCCCATGTCGAGCACGGGATTGGCCACGCGGCTTTCCCGGAGGACGAAGGCCCCCAGGCACATCGCCCCCGCGACCATCAAGGCGAGCCCTGCGAGACCCGGCAGCAGTCGGAAGCCGTTCATCACCGCCAGGAGGGTGAAGGCGTAGAGCAATGAGCCGATGACGTCCATTTTTTGGTCGGCCGCTTCCGCCCATTCGGCCCTCATTTTCCAGATGGTGAGGGCGATGACCAGGAGGCCCATTCCCGTCGTGACGAAGAATATGCTCCGCCATCCGAGATACTGCGTAATGAGGCCGCCGATGAAAGGTCCCAGCGCCAGTCCGCCGTAGACCGAGGCCACGTTCACGCCTATCGCGCGACCCCTTTCGCTCGGCGGGTAGACCGACGTCACCAGGGCGGTCGCGGTGGCGAACATGAGCGCGTCGGCAGCGCCCTGCAGCGCGCGCAAGGCTATCAGCATCGTTACCGACGTCGCCAGGCCGCAGAGCAGGGACACGATCGTGTAGCCTATCATGCCCGAGAGGAATATCTTCTTCCTCCCGTGGATGTCGGCCAGCCTCCCGACCGGGACCAGGAATACGGCCGCCGCGAGGAGATATGCGGTGGAAATCCAACTCAGGCTATAGGCGCCCGCGGAGAACTCGCTCCCGATGGAAGGGAGCGCGATATTGATCGAGGAAGACATGAAGGGGGTCAGGAAGGAGGCCGTCGCCGTCACGAAAAGCACGGCCCCTTTGCTCACGGCCGCCTGCCGCGCGAGCGGCCTATCGTTCCTTTCCGCCGAGCCTGAGTCGATCGCCTTCTTCAATACGCCAAAGGAGCCATCATCGGATCTCACCAAAATAATATACTGGTTTTTTTACGCCGAATCGTCTTCCCGGATTCCCCGAGTCCGTATTCGGCCAGATAACCCTCCGCCTCGATCGCGCGTCCGCGCTCAGAGGCAGTGGCCCGCTCGCGAACCAAGCACTATACTCCCAAGCGAGCGTGGTCTCGCAGTGGAGGAGCCGTGATAGCTTCGGGCAGGGGAAGGGCTTTCGTATCGTTCGCGATGGGATGCGTCCTCCTCTTCGCTTCCTGCCGCGCGGATACCGAAGGCAAAGCGCCGATCCTCATCGGCTATATAGGCGCGCTGTCCGGAATAAGCGCCGCCGTCGGGCGAAGCGAGGTTCAGGGATTAGAGCTCGCCATCGACGAGGCGAATGAACGGGGAGGGTTGCGGGGCGGGCGGAAGCTGGGATTGATCAAGTATGACGACGGGGCCGATTCTACAAAGTCGATAATCCTCGCGCTGAAGCTCGTGGTCCGAGACGATGCGCTGCTCGCCTTCGCCACGAACAACAGCCATACGGCGTTGGCCGACTTGCCCGTATTCACGAAAGCGAGAATGGCGCAAGTGACGAGCGTACTGAACGCCGACATCACCTCCAGGCGCAGCGCCTATATATTCCGGGATTGCAGCGCCGGACCGATCTATGAAACGACTCTGGTCGACTATCTGTTCAAGAAAGGATTCCGCAGATTCGCGCTCATCAGCGATATGACCGCTTACGGCAAGGGAGAGGCGGACTACCAGCAGGCGGCGCTCAGAAGGGATGGAGTCGACAGCCTTATCCGCGAGTCGTACGTCGCCGGCGACGCGGATTACTCGAGGCAGCTCGAGGATATCCTCGCGCTGAACCCGGACGCGATCCTGCTCGGAGGCCTCGCGGTGGATTCGGGCCTGATCGCCCTGCAGGCCAGGCGCCTCGGGTACAAGGGGCAGATCGCCGGCGGCGTATCCATCGGTACGCAGGAGTTCATCAAGGTCGCGGGAGCGGCGGCGGCCGAGGCGATCTTCGCGAGCGCGTACATCGACGGCGAGAGCGCCATGGAGCGGGATTTCTCCCGGAGATATAAGGCGAAATGGGGCGAGGAGCCTGAAAGCCATGGAGTGGAAGCCTACGACGGCATGATGATGGTAATAGAGGCCATCAAGCGATCCGTAGGCGCCCTGACGCGCGATGAGATCGCGAGGCAGCTGCACGCGACGAGAGGCTATCAGGGCTTGCAGGGCGCCTTTACCTTCCAGAATAACGGAGAAGGCATCTCCCGAGCCCGCGTGGGGATAATCGAGCGAGGCCGATTGACGGCCGTCGAGGACTCGGCCGCGAGACCGCGATCATGAGGACCCGTGATCCCCCGGCCGCCGAAGGTTCATCGCTTCCGGCAGTGCGCGCGCTCGGGCCTTTCACTTTGAACGTAAAGCTCATGGCCGCCTTCCTCGCCGTGGCCTTGATTCCCATCGTCCTGCTCTTCTGCCTGGACGTGCGCCGAGCCAGGGCAACCCTCACGGGGAACGCGGATCAGGCTCTCCTTTCGGCGGCTTCGCAGACCGCCGACGGAATCGGCTCGTTCATCGACGGCAACCTCGATGCCATCGGAGCCGAGGCTCAGCTGCCGGACTTTATCGAGTACCTGAGCCTGCCTCAGGGGTCGCGCGAAGGCGGCCCCGAGAAAATCGAAGCCGCTTCCGTCCTCTTCACTCTCGCCCGCAAGGATCAGGCGGATATCTTCTCGTATGCCCTGCTGGACGACCGAGGTCGCATCCTGCTCGACACGTACACGCCGGATATGGGGATTGACGCGTCCAAGGAGGATTTCTTCATGACTCCCCTCGAGACCGGCGCGCCCTTCGCTTCTCCCGTCGAATTCTTCGACGGGGATAAGGCATTTATCGTATTTTCCGCTCCCGTGCGGGATACCGCCGCGGGAGACATCATCGGCGTACTATGCATGCGCTTCAGCGCCGGAATCCTGGAGCAGATCGCCGTCCACGATGACGGGCTCGCGGGAGGGCGATCCTACGCGATCCTGCTCGATGATAACCATCTTTGCCTGGCCGACGGCAATAATCCCGATGCGATCTTCAAATCGCTGGTGCCGATCGACCCGGTGCGGGGAAAGGAATTGAAAGCCATGCGGCGCCGGCCGAACATGCCCGGCGAGAGGCCCTCCGCCTATTCCGCCGCGTTCAATAAGGCTCTTCTCGGCGCCCGCGCGCGCGCATGCTTCACGATTCCGCCGGACGAGGCGGGAGGCGCGTCCTATTCGGCCGCCGCCGCGGCTCTGTCCGGCCAACCTTGGCTCGTCATCTTCGTTCAGCCACAATCCGTCGCCCTGTCGCCCCTCCGGGCCCAGATCCGCGACGCCGTGGTCCTCGCGCTCGCGATCGCCGTCGCCGTGGCCTGCGTATCGGCGGGGATCGTAAGGCTCCTGACCATTCCCATCGTCGGCCTGACCGCGGTGGCGAGGCGGGTCGCGCAGGGAGATATGAGCGCGAAGGTGAAAGTGGGGACCGCCGATGAGATAGGCGTGCTCTCCGATACCTTCAACGTAATGACCGAGGAGCTGCATCAAAGCCTCGAGAGGCTGCGGACCCTGGTAGCGGAAAAGGAGATCCTGCTCAAGGAAACTCATCACCGCGTGAAGAACAACCTGCAGATGGTCATCTCCATCCTGAGCCTCCAGGCGTCCTCCCTCGCCGAAGGGGAAGCCCACGATGCCATCATGATGAGCCGGAACAGAATTTACGCCATCGCGAGCATACACAACCAGCTTTGCTTCTCCGAAAACCTCACGGCGATCAATTTAGGGGAGAACCTCGACCTTCTTCTGGATGATATCGCGCAAATGTACAATCGCCCGGAGATTACCCTCACCAGGAGGATGGGGGAGGTCTTCCTCGATCTGGGCATCTCCGTATCATGCGGCTTGATCGCGAATGAGCTGGTCGTAAACGCCTTTAAGCACGCATTCCCCGCGGGCGCGGGCGGAAGCATCGAGATCGAGGTTCGGCGATCCGAAGGAGGATCGGTTACGCTGAGCGTCGGCGACGATGGCATCGGGTTCCCCGAGGATATCGATTTCCGTACCATGCAATCCCTGGGGATGAACTTGGTAGTCTCGCTGACGGCCCAGATATCCGGTACCATCGAACTCGATCGTTCCCGCGGCGCTAAATTTATTATTCGATTCCCGTATTGCCTGCCCCCTCCGCGCGTTCTATAGTCGGCAATAGGAGGCGCGAGAATGAAATACCGTCGACTCGGCAATACTGGCGCGATAGTGAGCGAGGTCGCCCTGGGGACGATGCAGTTCGGCGGGGCGATGAACATGGGGAACCTGGACCAGGACGCCACGACGAAGATGGTCAAGCTCGCCCTGGACCGGGGCATCAATTTCATCGACACCGCCGACGTCTACAGCCGGGGCCAGAGCGAGACCCTCCTGGGCAACGCCCTAAAAGGCATCCGGGAGGAGATCGTCCTGGCCACCAAGGTCCGGCTCCCTATGAGCGAGAACTTCAACCGCAGCGGGGCGACGCGCGTGAACATCATGCGCGGCGCGGAGTCGAGCCTGAAGCGGCTGCAGACCGATCACATCGACCTGTACCAGATACACGGATGGGACAGCAATACGCCGCTCGAGGAGACGCTGCGCAGCCTGGACGATCTGGTCCGGCAGGGGAAGGTGCGCTACATCGGGCTGAGCAATTACCTCTCCTGGCAGGCGGCCACGGCTCTCTCGCTCCAGGAGCGGATGGGGCTCGAGAAATACGCCACCGCCCAGATGTACTACAGCCTCGTGGGCCGGGGCCTCGAGCACGAGTTCCTGTCCTTCGCCGAGTACGCTCGCCTGGGCATCCTCGTGTGGAGCCCTCTCGCCGGCGGTTTCTTGGCGGGTAAATATGGACGGAACGAGGCGCCGCCGAGCGGGCACGCGCTTCGCCGAGGCCGGCCAGTTCGTCCCCTTCGACAAGGAGCTCGGCTACCGCGCGGTGGACGCGCTGAGGGTAGTGGCCGGACGCCACGGCGTGAGCTGCGCGAGGGTCGCCCTCGCCTGGGTCCTGTCCAGGCCCGCCGTCTCGAGCGCGATAATCGCCGCGCGCAAAGCGGAGAATCTCGAGGACAACATCGCGGCCGTGGATCTGGTCCTCTCGGAAGACGATATCAGGCTGCTCGACGATGCCTCCGACCCGGGCAGTGCCCTATCCGAAGTGGATGGTTCTCCAACTCGACACCGCCGAAGACCCGAGGCCCAAGGTGCTGCATCCCGAGCGCTACGCGGACGGGGGTCCATGGAAGGATCTGCGCGGAACAAAATGGTCGGGCTGAGGGCTTCGCTACTGGAGAGATTAGAGAATCCACTCCCTATCTGGTCGCGGAGGAAGCTTCCAAAGCTCGCGGAGGAATTTCCCAGTGGTCGCGGAGGAATTTACCACTGGTCCAGGGTGTAGTGGACCACTGGTCGTGGAGGAATTCACCACTGGTCGCGGCCGGCTTGACCAGTGGTAAATTCCTCCTTTTACCACTGATGAAATATCTCCTGAGAAAATTGCTCAACTTAAACCCTCCAACGGAGGGGCCGTGGGCGAGCGGCGACGCCAAAGGAGAGTATCGTGATCACCGGTGCGCATGCGATTATTTACAGCGAAAATCCCGAAGCCGATCGCGCATTTTTCCGCGACCTGCTCGAGCTGTCGAATGTCGACACAGGAGATGGATGGCTCATCTTCAAGTTGCCGCCCGCCGAGCTGGCCCTGCATCCATTCGAGAAGAACGACGTCCATGAGCTCTATCTGATCTGCGACGATATCCGGGACTTTATCGCCCGGATGAGAAATCGCGGGGTCCCATGCAGCGAAGCGCAGGAAGAAAGCTGGGGCCTCCTCACGCAGTTGACCCTGCCCGGAGGCGGGAAGCTCGGCGTCTACGAGCCGTGGCACGCGCGGCCTTAGCCTCATCCATAGACGAACGCGAAGGCGGAGATATAGAAGGACATCGATAAAAATCGGTCATATTTCGCTCTCAACGAAAGCCGATTTTCTTCCCCTGTCTTATCTGCGTTCTAATTGCGTCAACAATCGCCCAAATCCAAAATGCTATACTCCAAAAGGAGGCTACATCGTGGACTATTCTCGGTATGAAATATGCCCAAAGAGTCCTGGAATCGGGAGTTCCGACTGGAATACTCGGGTTTGCCACCGATATTAGAGGGAGGATAATTATATTCAGATTGGCAATAACGATAGCGCCGAAGATTATTGCCCCTCCTTTAGCATTCTCGCCCGCGTATATCTGCCCCAAACCCGGAATGACCAAAGAAAGAAATCCGGCAATGATTCGATTACGCTTCATGGACTGCCTCCTGTCTTGAAATACTTGAATGCCTAAAAAACAGAATCTATAGCGGCAAACGGTATCTTGGCGGTAATAAAGCAATGATGATTTACTATTATTGTTGTTCTAATTCCATTTTACTCTTTCCATATCTCTCGTCAAGTTAATTATATCAGTAGACGCTTATTCGCCCCCCTATCGGTGCTTCAAATATTACCTTCCAACGCAATAACTTAAAGGGCTGAGGAGGATGAGTCCCTCCGAAAAAAGAGCTTCTTCTCCGCAATGCAATCGAGTTACGAGGATGAGGGAATTGAAAAAAAGGCTAGGTATATCGAGAAGAATAAGATATGATAATGGTCAACTATGAACGACCTTGCAGCGAGGCTGCAGGGTATGAGACCCTCCTCCGAATCAAGTCGAGCGAGGCACGATAACCATGAGCTACAAAGACTTGAGCGTGAAACTTGACGACATCATAAATACGATCATCATCACTCTTGATGCCCGAGACCCCTATACTTATTCCCATTCAGAGCGAGTCGCGGCTCTCTCGGTCCTTATTGCAAGCTCTCATGGATTTTTCCGAAGAAGAAATAGAAAAGATTCATATTGCGGCCCATCTCCTCGATATCGGGAAGATAGGTGTGCCTGATAGCGTCTTGAATAAAGAGGGAAGACTAACGAAAGAAGAAATCATTCATTTGCAGTCCCATTCTCTAATCGGCTATAATATCCTCCATAAAATCGATATATTCAAGGAAATCGAAGTAATCGTCTTGCATCATCATGAAAGATATGATGGTCAGGGCTATCCGAATAATAAAAAGAAAGACAATCCCGATAGAGTCTCGTATTATCGCGGTCGCTGATTCTTTCGATGCGATTATCTCCGATAGGACCTATAGGCCTGCCAGCAGTTATGAATATGGATTTTTCGAGATAAATAAGCATGCGGATGACCAGTTCTGCCCAAATGTCATCAAATATTGTTACTATTCAGGTCGGAATATTCAGGCCTTCGATGGTTTTGGGACGAAGGGGTTACCGTTTAGCGCAATCAGTATTGCATCGAATGCTCGCAATCCATGCTTACGGGCCGTTGAGATGTAGCTGCGGGTCTTGCAGAATGCATGCGCACCGCCAAGGCTCCGGAAGGTTCCCGATATCTTTTGCCGCAGCTTGATCATGCGGATATCTCGTTCGGCCAAATTGTTATCAAATACGACATGAAAATCATGGATGAAGGCAAGGGCTTCAGCCTGGTGATCCTTGAGCCTTCGCACGAGGTTTCCCGCTTTCGTGTCTGCGGGTCTTCCTTTCTGTCCGGGCACCCGAGACGGTTGGGGATTATCAGTTTCACCCATCGCGATGATCTCGACGAAACTAGCCTCGAGCTTTTTTATGATGTAGGTGGATAGGGAGGTCCGGCCATCCTGTTTGGCCTTGTCTACCTTCGCCTTCGCATCGAGAAGAAAGTCGATCATGAGCTGTGCCCAAGCTTGGCCAAAGAACTCAAACACAAAGATCAGCTCCCGCAGGTGATGGGCATTACACAGCGCATGGGCGCACTTCCAGAGGTAATACGGTTTCCAGAAATCATGAATCATTCGACCATGGAATTCCCCCAGTATCCCCATGTCGGTGGCAGCCTCGAAACCGCGCTTAGGATGTGCCATAAACAGGGTGACCTTCGGTGTCGCCACGACGTGGACCCAATGGCGCTTTCCCCGAATCGACATGCCAGATTCATCGCAGTCGATGAC
>CAVZVX010000039.1:0-39948 GCA_963778775.1 uncultured Spirochaetota bacterium
AAGGATGAGTTTTAGATTTTCATCTTTCTGGAGTATAATCATCAATCTCGAATTGAATTAGACACACCAATATTTGAGCGGGACTCAAATCCTAATGGAAGAAACGATCAGAACGCTTGATTGTCTCAAGGCAAAGCATTTCAGTGCCAGACTCGACGCAGTGAGGCTCAGGACCGGCGAGCTGACTGAACCGGATCAAGATAGACCATCCGGAAGCTTCGGCGATGCTGGCGTTCCCGGACAGGGATCACATCCTGATGGATGCAGCATGATAGGCGGTATGCGATCGGGTGTGAAACCCTCGATACCGCCGGCAAGGTGGACCCGGCGAAACGGCAGAAGCGTGCGCCGGCCGTGAACTCATGGAAGCAATACCTGGTTATGTAGCTCGACTCGGCGTCTTGCTCTCCCTTGTCCGCGCCGTCCAGAAGCACACGGACCGCGGACTTGCTCGACCCGATGACGAGGCTGCCCGTCATCGGAAGCATGGAGATGCTTACCACGCGCTGCTTTCCGGCCTTCAGGTTCAACTTGAGGCTGCCCTCTTGAGAGTCGGTCCGCGCCTCGATCTTGAGGTCCTGGTCGCAGGGAAGCCCCTGGACGAAGCGGTGCCTGACCTTTGTCAATCCCATCTACGAAGATCTCCGCCCCGGGCTCGGATGCCTTGACCATCAGATCGGCGGTTTTACCACTGCCACGCGAGAGGTAGACCTTGTCGTAGAACTGGTTGTAGACGACGGGGACCTGCTTGCCATCCGTGACCGATTGAACGTCTGCGCCCGTTCGGTTGAACACTTCTTTTATCTCAAGATCGGGATTCGCCAAGTTCTTCAGGAGCTCCTGGGTGAAAACCCCATTCCGCCCCGTGCCGTCCTGGGCCACCGAACCAGCGCTTGTCGCGTAGACGATGATCGAGCCGGTGGGTTGGGTTCCGATCACCGTGAGCCCACGGGTCCCCGAACGCGACCAGCTGAATGGATTGTCGCGACAGGCGTCGAGCACGACGATGTTAAGGCCGTTTTTGGAGTTCTGCATGGTGTCGAGGACTTCCTGCGCCGCGAGCGCCTTGGTTCTCGGAAATGATTCGCTCGGGATCGAGCATCGGAGGGAATGAGATAGTTTATTCCTCCCGACTGAACCCCGTGTCCGGCATAGTAGAAAAACCCGGTGGAGCCCGAGATCGATCCGAGTTTATTACCCAGTCGAACAACGGCGCCCTCCATGGAATCGAGGTCCGCATCGACGAGGAGGTCGGTATCGAATCCCAGGTTCTTCAAGGCCGCGGCCATATCGGTCGCATCGTTTGCAGGGTTCGCAAGATGGCCGAGCTCGGCATAGTTGCCGTTCCCGATCACGAGGGCGAAGCGAGCGCTCTGGCTTTGGGCAACTAGGCCGAAACACAAGATACAAGTCGTTACAGTTAGGCAACTTATTCGCAGGAAAAGCCGAGAGAACCACATTATACCGGCCTCCCCAATTCAGGATATTTCTTACATATTAGCAGGATGGTTTGGGTTTTGGCAAGAGCGTTTCCGGAATCTCCCCCTGCATTACGATCACGACAATAAAAGCAAGGAGCTATTGAGTCCTCGTAACGGCGGGAGTATTCTAATCCACAATATTGGGTGGCGAGGCCTTCGAATTCCACGCGGAAAGATCATGGGGCTATAACGGAGTCGATAATGAAATCTAGAATACTTGCCATTCTTATCGCCCTTGTTCCTTCTCTAGCTCTCTGTGCGCAATCCCTCATGGTCAGTCTCCCTGGGACGCTCGACGATCTTGTCAAAGACTATTATCAGCCCACTGTAACGGCCGCTTTCGGAACCTTCACCTACGGTTACAGCGATCTGCCGAGCCCATTTTCCCGCTGGCTCGAGGACGAGCTCGGGACGGCGATCTCGAAAAGCGGGAAGCTCAAGCTCTTCAATCGTTCCGCGGCGGCGGCGATGGACCCGAGCTTCAAGTCCGTATACGGCGATTTCTTCACGAAAACCGGAGTCGATGCACTCCTTGCAGGACACTTCGACTTGGGGGGGGATGCCGTAAAGGTTCATCTCGAACTGACGGGACTGTCTAACGGGACCCTCATCGGAACTACCGAAATTATCGTCCCGGTATCCTCGTTGCCTGCAGGACTCCAAATACGGCCTTCGCCCAAAGTACAGGAGCTTGCCTCCAGCCTTTCCGGAGTTCTCCCGGCGACTGATAAAAGCGCGAATACGCAAGCTCAGAAGCTCACCGTTTCGGCCTCGACCGACAGGGGCACCGGAGCGGTCTACAAGGAGGGAGAGAATCTCGTCGTTCTGGCAACGGTCAATATGCCTGCGTATGTCCGAATCTACCATATTGGCGTGGACAAGAAGATTCAGCGAATCTACCCCAATCGATTCGGCGGAGGCGATGGGTTCATCGCTTCGGGGGCAATTGTTCGCATTCCCGGTACGTCGGACCCGTTCACCTTCAGGATGGGACCGCCATTCGGCACGGAGTTTATCAAGGTAGTCGCCTCGACGAAACCATTCTCGCCGGACGACAAGGATTTCACGGACTTGGAAGGCGATGCGAAGGGCGTACTGATCAGCGGACTTCGGACAGGCGACGGCGCCGATGCCCTCTATGCCGAAGCATTGGCGACCTACGTAATCGTGCCGGCTCGCTAGAACGAAGAGAAATAGGCGGCATTTCTTGAAAGCGACGGAATCCCGCGCTAGGATGATGAGCGGATAAATTTCAGGAGGGTATCATGAAAAGGATTCTCGTGATTTTCGTCGTTCTTCTTTCACTCGCTCTGGTCATAGGGTGCTCCAGCAGCCCCAAGCCTGCGGGCGGCATCCATCCGCCAGCCCCGACCATCAAGACCTATCCGCCCCAAATCATCGAGCATAAGGGGACCGCGTTCGGCAAGGATTATCCGAAATGGATGGATTCGGCCCTCGACGGGGCTAAAGCGGTCGAGAAGCTGCCCGATTTTGCCAATCAGTACATAGTCGTCGTTCAACAGGACGGCGCGGATCTCGGCGGCGCCCAGCTCGCCGCCTCGAAGCTCGATGCGCAGACCACGATAGCGTCGCTACTTTCCACCCGAGTCAAGGACACCTTCGCGGGAGCCCAGGTCGGTGACAAGGACAAGATCGAAACCTACATGGAAAGAGCGGTCAAGAGCGTCTCCGAGGCGACCTTTACCGGATTTACTATGCTAAACGACTGGTGGGTCAAGCTCCAGAACTTTACTCCCAAGGGCAAGCCCGACACCCAGGTCTATCGCGTTATCCAGATTTGGGGCATCGACAGGGATTCCTTGCAAAACCAGATCGATTCCATCCTTAAGGGCACCGCGGCCGCCGAGACTGCGCCGACTCCCGACAAGCAGAAGGCCATAGATCTGGTCCAGAAGTCCTTCTTCGACGGATTCTGAGCGCATCTCGACAGAAGGGTCGGCCTGGGGGCATGGCAACGGGTCGGTCCATACGGATAATTCGGCCGTCGCATCCAACGATGCCGCGGCCAATATCATATAGTAGACAGCGCATACATTAAACATTTATCTGGATACCCCATTAATCAATTTCCTTGCAGAACGAACGGTACTTCGGAGCTCAGCTCCGGGGTTCGTTTTTACGCTACTGGAAAGACAAGCCCTGGCTCCCTGTTTTCTGCGAGCTATATGCCGAGTTTCCGGCTCTATGGGATCAAGCCAGAATTTCACTTCGCCATTGCCGCAGGCAACATGGATACTGCGAAATCATGTCGTTCAAGGATATCGGCGCACGTTGTCCATCCGGGGAAGTATCGATAGAATAATGGACATCGCATCCGGATTCAGCGAGGCTCGATGACCGACAAGCGCAAGGCCGCCTACTCCTTTCTCGTCCTCCTCGGCGTGATCAGTCTCTTCTCGGACCTGACCTACGAAGGGGCCCGAAGCATCCTGGGGCCGTATCTTCTGCTATTGGGAGCCTCGGCCGCGACCGTGGGCTTCGTCTCCGGCCTCGGAGAGCTGATCGGCTACACGCTCCGCCTCGCCACGGGCTTTATCAGCGATAAGACGCATCGCTACTGGCTCTTGACCATCGTAGGCTACGCCATCAATCTCTTCGCCGTACCCGCCTTGGCCCTGGCTCCCGGCTACGGCTGGGTCTTCGCCTGCAGCCTCATCGTCCTTGAGCGTTTCGGAAAGGCGATCAGGCATCCCGCCAAGACCACACTCGTGTCCTTCGCCGCAAACGAGGTAGGAGCGGGAAAGGGCTTCGCCCTGCAGCAGGTACTGGACCAGATAGGCGCCTTCCTCGGACCCGTCATGCTCTTCGCCGTCCTTACGATCAAGGAGGGGACCGAGGCCAAGCTCTCGGCCTATGCGCTCGGATTCCTCCTCCTCGGCATCCCCGGACTCATCGTCATGCTCCTCCTCGTCGTCGCCAAGCTGCGCTACCCGAGGCCGCACGAGCTCGAGACTTCCGCTCCGGCCGGCGCGGGGAAGGGCTTCAGCAGGGCCTATTGGTTCTATCTCGTCGGCATCGCCCTGCTCGCGGCGGGTTTCGCCGATTTCCCCCTCATGGCCTATCACCTCACGAAGCGGCAGATACTCCCCGATAACCTGGTGCCGATCCTGTACGCAGTGGCCATGGGGATCGACGCGGGATCGGCCTTCGTGTTCGGCAGGATGTACGATAGGAAGGGGATGGGCGCCATCATCCTATCCTCGATCGTCTCCGCCTTTTTCGCGCCCCTGGTCTTCCTGTTCAAGGCCCCGGCCTTCGCGGTCGCGGGCATCGTCCTTTGGGGCATCGGGATGGGCGCGCAGGAGTCTATTCTCAAGGCCGTCGTCGCCAAGCTGGTCCCGCGGGAAAGGCGCGGCACGGCCTACGGCGTCTTCTACACGGGCTTCGGCGCCTTCTGGTTCCTGGGGAGCTGGGCGATGGGAGTCCTCTACGACAAGTCCCTCGCCGGTCTCGTCGTATTTTCCCTCGCGGCCCAGCTCGGGTCGCTGCCCTTCTTCTTCAAGACGAGGAGGATGCTCGTTCGCGAGGCGAAGTAGGGTCGTCGACTTCGCCGAAAGCCCTCCGCTTCGAGAAATCGTCGCACTCCGGCCGACAGTGGAGGGGGAAATGCGGTATAATACGGCTAAGAGGTGGGAAAAATGACCGAAAAACAGGAAGTTCGTGCGAAGGCCCTCGAGATCGCGGTTGCGTACCTGGAAACGTCCGTAAAATCAGGTGATCGTCTTAATCCGGAAGCGGTCAAAGAGGTCGAAAAATTCGCCGACCTCTTTCTCGCTTACATCACGCGTCCCTGATTGGCGATCCGCAGGTTTCAATCCGGGGCTAACGGTCGGGGGGATCGCCGAGCATCTCCTGCCAGTTGACGTAATCGACGCCCGCCTTCGGCCAGTTTCTCATAGTCTCGCCGCGATACGCGATTATCGTCCGGATGTCGGCGCCGACGAAGGATGGGGAGATGCGTTCGATGATCGCATCGGCCTGGTATGCCCATTCGGCTTTGGGCGTTTTCCCTGACTTTATCTCGATGCACGACACGGCATTCTGGTCTCGATCGTGGACGATCAGGTCGATTTCTCGGCCCGCGTTGTCCCGATAAAACCAGAAATCACGATCCGAACCCTGGTGGAAGGAGCGCTTCTTGAGCTCGGCTACCATCAAGGTCTCGAGCACGGGCCCTGCCAGTGGGCCGCCTTCCAGGGCATCCCTGTCCCGCAGTCCGGTCAGGTGGCAGACGAGTCCCGTGTCCCAGAAATAAAGCTTAGGTCTCTTGATCAACCTCTTGCCTATGTTCCCGTGGAACGGTTCCAACCTGAAGACGATATAGCCGGCCTCGAGGACCGATATCCAGCTTTCGACCGTCTTCGCGCTGACCCCGATTTCGCGCGATATCGACGCCGAGTTCTGTTCCTGTCCGGTCCGGGCCGCCAGCAATCGGACTACCAGCTGGAAGTCCGTGAGCTTCCCTATATCGAATACGAGTCGTACGTCTTTCTCCAGGTAGCTTCCGAAGTACGAGGAGTACCATTCCCTCGCTCCTTCGAAGCCGCTCGTTACCAGGGCGGGATAGCTTCCTAAAAGGATTTGATCGACCCTCCGCTCCTGCGGTATCTCCCTGGTTTCGAATGGAAGAAGCCGCAGTAGACCCACGCGTCCGGCAAGACTTTCGCTGATCCCGTTATGGAACGAAAACTGATTGGAGCCGGTCAGTATGAAGCGTCCTTTTCGACCGGGATCGGCGTCGATGGCGATTTTCAGGTAACGGAACAGATCGGGCACTCTCTGGACTTCGTCAAGAATGATCTTGTCCGGGAACCGGCTCAAAAGGGCCCTGGGATCGCGGCGGAAGGACGATTCCTCATCCGGATCGTCGAAGGATAGATAGGGAATCTCGCGCAGGACTTGCCTGATCATCGTCGTCTTGCCCGACTGCCGCGGACCGGTAACGGCGACGCATGGGAAGAGCTCCAGGTACCGAAGAAAGCAGTTTTCGATGGTTCGATGAATATATTTCATAGTGCAAGTATGAAATATACCAAACGGGAGTGTCAATTCCGATTTGCAAACCCTGCAGGTTTCCCGGATTATGAAGCTTCTTTTTAGGACTTTCCCAGGCGGAGAATGAAACGTATTGAATTGGAAATGGAATGTTTCCAGTGGGATATATTTTGTTCTCGGCTTGGATTCAAAATGTTTATAGTCATTGCCAAAGACCGTTGATAGAATGCGCCATGTCCGAAACATCTTCTCGCGAGTTGCGCATCGGCACCATAGCGGCTTTCGCCTCTTACTTCATGTGGGGCCTCTTCCCGCTCTATTGGAAGCGCCTGTCGGGCGTCGAGAGCCTGCAGATCCTCGGCCATCGCATCATCTGGGCGGCGGCCTTCACCTTGGCCGCCCTTCTCGCGACGAGGAGACTCGGCTCGCTCGGGGCCCTGTTCAAGGACAGGAGGCGGGCCCTTTACGCGGCCTCTGCCTCTGTCCTCATCACGATAAACTGGGGCACCTACATCTGGGCGGTCAATTCTGACCACGTGACGGAGTCGGCCCTGGGCTACTACATCAATCCCCTTGTTTCCGTGGCCCTGGGCGCGATCTTCTTCCGCGAGAAGATGGACAGGTGGACCTCCTGGGCGGTCGGGATAGCGGCGACGGGCGTCGCGGTCGCCTCGATCATCATGGGGCGGCTTCCCTGGATATCCCTGGCCCTGGCGACGAGCTTCGGCCTCTACGGCCTCGTCAAGAAGAAGGCCGGTCTCGAGCCCTTGGCGGGCCTGGCGGCCGAGACCCTCATCGCCTCGCCCTTCGCCCTCGCCTTCCTGTTCGCGCGGGGCGCGGCAGGGGCCGGCTCCTTCGGCGGCCCCGATACGGTCGCGACGGTCATGCTCCTCCTCGCGGGCATCGTGACCGCCGTGCCGCTGCTCTTCTTCGCCGCCGCCGCGAACCGCATAACCCTCACGCGCATGGGCTTCATCCAGTACGTGTCGCCCACGCTGCAGTTCGCCCTCGGCGTCTTCGCCTTCGGGGAGGGCGTCAGCCCTCCCATGATCGCGGCCTTCGTGGCGGTAATAGGGGCAGTCGCGCTCTACGCGCTCACGCGGGGAGGGCCGCGCCCATCAGGAAATCGATGACGCTCATCCTGTGGACCCCCTTGATGTCGCCGCCGAAATGCCGGTCGAGGCTCAGGAGAACGCAGGGATATTTGTCCTCGAGGAGGGCGAAGGGAGCGAGCTCTCGCGCGATCGTGGCAGGGGATTCCAGAAGATAGGCGACTTGGATATAGGCCCGTCCTCGTGGGCCTTCGGCCACGAAGTCGATCTCGAGCTCGCCCATCGGTCGGCCATCGGCGAGCCAAAACCTGGATGAAGCGGAGCGCGCAAAGCGCGAAGCGAAGCCCGACGAGCTCAAG
Organism: uncultured Spirochaetota bacterium; assembly: GCA_963778775.1. Lineage (GTDB taxonomy): Bacteria > Spirochaetota > Spirochaetia > Treponematales > Rectinemataceae > UBA1306. Next base: position 7,909 of record CAVZVX010000039.1, read on the forward strand.
GATTCAAAGCGAGGAGCGCGGGTGGGCTTGTTAGGCGCTGTATAATTTGCATTCCATATCATTTGCTCGCCGAACGCCTGGAGGGCGAGGCGTGGGCATGTACATCTGAGATTTCTTAGATTATAACTATGTATTAACTATTGGGCATTAAAAGTAGACTATGATCTAATTCATTAAGTAGACAATGATAATATTTATGAGCCAATCTGAAGGAATCCATGAGCCAATCTGAAGGAATCCATGAGCCAATCTGACGGAATCTGTGAGCCAATCTGACGGAATCCATGAGCCAATCTGACGGAATCTATGAGCCAATCTGACGGAATCTATGAGCCAATCTGACGGAATCTATGAGCCAATCTGACGGAATCTATGAGCCAATCTGACGGAATCTATGAGCCAATCTGACGGAATCTATGAACTATCCTTGCGGTATCCTTCAGTTTCTCAACTCTGCCATGTAGTTTTCTCATATTTTATTTTTTGTTACTATTCAGGTCGGAATATTGGTTTTCAGAAATGCTAAGATTATGTTATCGATCGCGTGATGGGGTAATATCAGGCCTTCGATGGTTTTGGGACGAAGGGGTTACCGTTTGGCGCAATCAGTATTGCATCCAATGCTCGCAATCCATGCTTACGGGCCGTTGAGATGGACGGTGTACCCCGCCTTATTGAGTTCTCTGGATTCTGCCACCGCGATGATGACTTCGTCCTCCACAAGAAGGAGTGTCTTACCCAATAAGTTATCCCCCCGCAATCCTGTTCCCCGCCCGTGGCTTTTTGGGGTCACCTCAAGAGTTGGATTTTTTCGAACGTTAAGGCTATTATTGTCCAACCCCCGCGAAAGTAAAATGGAGAGTGGTCCAAACCGGGGGCTAGCTTTTATACCGCTGCCTTTTGCGCCGTTTGCTCATCCGTTTTCATCCAAGGAAACCATTAGTAGTAGACGCTCCGCAGATCGTAGTTCCGGACTCTAGGACGGGGATGGAGCAGCCGGTGTGCGCCGCAGGGGGTCCAGCCCCCGGTTTGTTCCACTCCTTGATTCCATCGATAGCGAACCAAGGCGGGGGCTGACGCTGCTGGAGCTACAAGTCTGCATCTTTTTGAAGACGAAGTCTATTGCGCAAACGAACGTTTGTGCAATGCCTACGCGTCCTCCCAAAGCGGGCAGATTGAGGCTACAGAGAGGCCCCCGCAACGCCAGCCCGCACTTTGAACCACTATCCAATCAGTAATAGCTGCACATGAAAGCGTTCGCGATTAAGCGTCTTTTAGCAGCTTCCGAGCCTCCTCGATGTCGACGAGGCGACCGCTGATGAACTTATGCAGAATGCTCGAGACAAGAGACTGATAGGGCAATCCCTCGCGGGCGGCGACGCCCTTGAGGGCATCCATGTCCCCTGGGGTCATGCGAATATTCATGCGTTCGGTTTTGGTCGCGAGCTCCTCTCTTGTCGTGCGAGCGGCCTCCCTTAGCCGGGCACGCACATCATCGAGGGCATCTCCTTTAAGAGGCTTCCAGTCAGCGGATTCAATCCCATCGATGAGCTCTCGCTCCTCGTCGTCGTGATAAATAAAACCGGGCTCGTCCGGGTAAACGGGCGACTTATTCATTCTTCAGTACCTCCCCATTCCTTGTTGGCCTTTCGGCTTGGGTAGAGTGTTTTCAGGAAGAACCCATCGGCAGTCGGCACAGCGGGGCACTTACAAATATAGCCCCGAATCCTAACCACAAGTATCAGCTGGTCCGGATGATTCATATTTGGGATGACGTCTAGGTCGTCCTCGGTCCCGATGGCAGCGACCACATCTTCGAAGCAGATTCCCCGTGTCATCTTAATGAGGTCGTTCTTTTCTTCGGACCACTCAAATCCCACAGGTAAACTATCATAGATCTGTCGCCTTTTGTCAATACAAATGAGGGAGGTTTAACCTTGGAGTCTGGGGAGGGATGGCGATTTCTGGGGAAGAATGTTACGGACTTTCGCAAACCTGGCTCAAGAAGTATGACTATTATTGATGTTCTGCTGCCTATATCCTTCCGCCGGATTGGGTGGCAAATATGGCTCGGAATACTCACCTGTGAAAGGCAGAATCGATTGGCTATATGGGACACCTAGCTTATGTAATTAAAGAACCAGGCGGCTATGTACGGCTTTACTGAGGGCCTCTATCATCTTATGCCTGCAAACAAGATGATCCGGAAGGAATGAGAATAGGCATAGTAATGCTCGCCAACCAAGGGATGAACCATCAAAGTGTCGGAGCGCAGGGAATCCGATACGCGCTTGGACGATAGTATGGAGCCGACCTTGTCGAAGGCATAGGCCGCGACCCGGTCCAGGAGCGCCGGATCGCGCGCGCCCGAGCGCGCCAGGAGCTTCGCGTTGGAGCCTGTGACGTAGATATCCGCTGCGTCTTCCGGGAGGAGCGAGGACAGGGCCTTCTCCCAACCTTCGATCTCCTGCACTTCGTCCACGAATAGCTTGCCTCTGCGTCCGCCGAGTTTAGCCTTGACGCTGTCGTAAAAAGGCCGATAGCTGCGTAGCCCTTCGTTCGCCAGCGATTCCATATCGATCGATAGAATCTCGTTCTCGGCTACGCCCGAAGAGCGGACGAACCGATTCGATATAAAGAGGACGATCTACCAGAATTCCTGGCATCATTCGAGTATGATCGAAATTTTCTTAAAATACAAAGAAAGCTTCGATCGGGATCTAAGAATTATTGCTCCTTCCCCCTGAACAGAGGGTCCAACCCGATGGATCCCCTGATGAGGTCGAGGTAACCCGGCTTGGAAAGAGCGGACATGCGCTCTTCGGTCCGCGCGAGCTCCGATCGGGCGCGTCGCGCCGCGACGGAACCCGCCTCCGCGCTTTCGGCGAGATAGCGCCTGAGCCGCTCCAGCGAGACGGAGACGTAGGCGATCTCCTTGTCGCGGTAAGCCTCGAGGCGCCGGTTGTACCAGTCCGACGCGAGCACGCGCTCCCGGTCGAAGAGGCCGCGCAGCTCGGGATCCTGGATGCCCCTGCCTTCGTAATGCCCCTTGGCCATCACGTGGAGGATGGCCTTGAGCGGCGGGATGGCGGCCTCGATCGAGCCGTCCTCGAAGTAGGCCGAGGCGGATTTGGCCTGGGACTCGGCTATGTTGCGGATACCGTCGACGAAGTCCGGCAAGGACTGCAGCTCGGGCCTCAGCATGTCGTCGGCGAAGACCGCGGAGGGCGTGTCGAAGATCCTCCCCAGGAAGTTGGTCGCGAAGAGAGGCGTTATGCGCCATCCGAGCCGGCTCGCGGGGACCTTCTCGCCTTCGTACTCGAAGTCCTCGACCTTCTCGAGGTAGCCGTTGCGCTTGAGGAACTCCGGGTTCCGCTCGTCGGAGCTCATCCTGGCCCAGAGCTCGGGCACGAGGAGGGAGAGGTCGTGCTCCATCGCGTACCTGCGCCCGATGTGGCCGGCCGCGCTCGTGAAGCCGCCGTAGCCTGTCAGTATGAAGGACAGGAGGGCGTTGTTGAGGTCGGTGGTCGGGACGAGGCTGTTGAAGGGGCCTTTGGTGAGGGCGCCCTCGCTGCCCGCCCCGGTGGTGGAGGGGCTCTTGCCCGTAAGGCTGCACACGAAGTCCATGAAGAGCTCGGGCAAGTCCTGGAAGTGGATGGGGCCGTAGACGGCGAGGGGGCGGATGCCCGAGGCGGGATCGGCGGGGTTGTTGCGCCTGCCGGGGAGGGTCGCGCCGACGGGATGCATCACGCGCCGGTCGGCGCGCACGCGGCGATAGAGGGCGGGGCCGATGTCGGCCAGGTAGCGCGACAGGGGATCGACGTAGCAGGGATCGAGCTGCAGATAGCGCGGGTTCTTGGAGGGGGCGCCGTCGACCATGCGCGGCCTGTCCGAAGCGACGAACCACTCGAAGGCCTGGTCCTGGGCCGTCGCCTCGACGAAGGTGCGCATAGGCTCGGAGTAATTGGTGATGCTGACGCAGCGCTCGACCATCTCGCCGGCCTCCGAACGCGGCAGGGGCTCGAAATTGGAGATGAAGTTGTCGGGCCGGGAGAGGTCCTTTTCGGCCTGCTTGTCGTATCCCCGGTGTATCGCGTCGTCGGGGCGCTGGAAGAACCGCGCCTCGACGTTCTTGCAGAACTTGAGGCTGAGCTTCGCGTCCGCCCAGTGGGGGAGGCCGGAGACGCGGGAGGCGGGCACTGTGACGCTCGCGGTGATGTCGTCCTCCCATTGCACCTTGACCGCGGGCATGAAGTCCTGCCTGAGCTTGAAGGTCCGGCGCATCCCCGTCTCGTCGCGACCGACGCGGAGGTAGGAGCCCAGGACGGGCCTGCCCTCGAACTTGAGGATGTTGCCCGTGGTGCCGTTGACCGCGTCGACGGTGAAGCGCGATATCCAGTCCCCGCCCCAATCGGGGCGGTAGAAGCGCTTGACGAGGAAGACGAGGGCCTTTATGCGCTCCGGTATCGTCTTGAGCCAGGCGTTGTATTCCTCGGTGTACAGGGAGGAGGGAGACAGGAGCTTGATGACCGAGCCGAGGGAGCGCTGCTTGGAGAGGATGTCGCGCGTGTCGACCATGCTCTTGAGGAAGCGCTTGGAATAATCGCGCTCGATGATCCGCCTGACCCAGGCCATGTCCTCGCGGTAGTCGCCGATTATGAGGGGAGAATAGGAGATGGCGTCGAGTATGGACTTGGCGATCTCGGACTTGCCTCCGCCAGAGACCGTGCAGGGCTTGTGGCATAGAAGGCCGTCGGCCGTCGTGCCCACGAGGCGCCAGGCGCCCGAGCCGGGGTGGCGCTCCATGTGGACGCGGTAGCCGGTCGGATGCACGTAGACTTTGTCGGGCAGGACGCGGAGGCTTCTTTGCCGGCCCTCGCTGGTCCATCGCGCGGTCTGGTCCTCGAGGGAAATGACCGCGTCCTCGGGCAGGTAGATCACCTGGGGGAAGCTCAGGTCGACGGCGTAGCCTCCGTCCTTGTAGGCGACGCGTCCTCCCATCAGCTCGAGCACTCCCTCGAGGCTGTGGCCGCAGGCGCGGAGGTTGGTGTCGGGGACGAAGAGGGTGCCGAGGTTGTATGAGGGGAAGACGAGGGCGCCGCCGGCGTGCTCCTCCTCGGCGAGGCCGAGGAGGTTGGCCGAGTAGGACATCTGGGCCTTGACCTCCTTCTTGGAATAGCCGAAGTAGTTGTCCGCGATGATGGAGACGATGACGCCCCTCTCGTCGCGGGCGCAGATCTTGAAAGGCTTTCCGTCGTTGTAGGGCTCTTCAGGATCCTTCCAGGCCATGCCCTCCCGCCTCTGCCGCTCGGTGGCCTCGTCCCAGCGGGGAAGGCCCAGGTCCTTCTTGGCCAGGACGGTGAGGTGGGTAGCCAGGATGATGCAGCCCGTCGTGCCTGTCCAGCGCAGCGGGTCGAGGGCCGCGTCGTTCTCGGCGACGTAGGGGTCGCCGGCGTTGCCGAAGATAGACTCGATGAAGTCGAGGTTGGCCGCCAGCGATCCGGGGGCGAAGAAGCGCAGCTCCATCGCCCGCTCCTCGCACCAGCCGTGGACGCCGGGCCTGACGGTGGGCCGCAGGTAGAGGGAGAGGAGGCTACGCGCCCTGCGCTCCTCGCCGGCGGTGAAGGGCAGCTCGAGGAGGTCGGCGGGAGGGTGGAGGGCGGAGCCGAGGAGGCGGGCGAAGGCCAGCCTGGGCACTGCCTTCTTGTCGGGAGGGATGGGCAGGCCGCCCTCGGCCACGTGGAAGACTCCCTCCGTCGTGCGGCGGTCGCTCGCGGGATTGTGCAGCACCCCGTTGCGAATGCGGAAGGAGGTCAGCGTGGGCGACACGCACTTATGCCGGTCGGGCGGAAGGGAGAGTTCGCGGGCCATCCCGTAACGGTCGAGGACGAGGGTGCTCGACGGGAGGCGCGGGACGGAGGGAAGGCCGAGGCCGCCGAGGTAGGAGTCGAGGAAGTCCTGGATGCGCCTGTCCGCCGGGGGGAGGTAGTCCGCGAGGAGGAGGTCCTTCTCGCGGAAGTTCTCGAGCATGTCGCTCGCGAGCTCGACGAAGGCCGTACCCTCGCGGCCGTAGATGGGCAGCCCCATGCTGGCCAGCTTTATATTTATATAGGCGATGAGCCTCTCGTGCTCGGCGGGGCTCTGGCGATCGAGGCGCAGGCCGAAGTCGCGTTTGATGGGCATGTGACCTCCGCAGGGGTTCTGATGACATTTATTCTATCTATGTCAGGCATCCGCGCCAATAGGTCATGGGCGCTGCTCCAGGCGACGAGGCTCACAATCCCAAGACGGAAAGGATCGCGGCGCCGAAGCTGTCGGCGTCGATCCTCTCCTCGATATACGCCTTGATGAGGGACTTGATCTCGGCGGGGAAGGCGGCCCAGTACTCGTCCTGCCAGCGGGGGCTCGACTCCCAGAGCTCGCGTTGGCGGCTCGGAGGCATGGCGCCGCGCGAGTATTCGACGAAGGACGTCGCCATGCCGAGCAGGGCCTCGGGGGGCAGGGGCGAGCCGGCCTTTCCGCCGACCGCGCCGCGCCGCTCGCCTTTTGCCGCTCCGCCCTTCGGCGATGCGCCGTGCGTCGGGGCGTACTCTTCGAGGAGGGCGGAGAGCTGCTCCTCGCTGATCTCGGGCGCGTTCTTGCGCACGATGTCCTCGACGAAGCCGCGCACGGTGCCGCGGACGCTTTCCATCGTGGCGCCCACGTTCTGCTGGAGCTCGCCGGCCATGCGCCTGGCCATTGCGGCCGGGCCCTCGCCGCCGAGGCTCTCGAAGGCCTTGATGTCCCGCCCCCGCCTCTCGCAGGCCTTGGCGATGACCTCGAATTCCGCGGCCTCGGCCTTGTTGAGGATGTAGTCGAGTATGAACTCGAGCTCCTTGCGGGACATGAATTTCAGTATTGCCCCGAGCCTCGCCCGGTGTAAAGGCGTAGACCTCGATACGGGCGATCGCTACGATGGCGGGCATGGATAAGCGCAGCACGGCCGTCGTCTACGCCGTCGCGGTCTCCGTGATCTGGGGGCTGTCCTTCCTGAGCACGAAGGTCGCGATCGCGGTCCTTCCGCCCATGACCATCGCCGCCGCCCGCTTCGCGGTGGCGGTCCTCCTCCTCCTCGCCCTCGCCCTCGCGATGCGGGAGGACCTGCGGCTCGATCTCCGCGACCTGCCCCTCATGGCCGCGAGCGGCCTCATGGGCGTCACGATCTACTTCCTCTGCGAGAACAACGGCATCGCCCTGCTCACCGCCTCGGAATCCTCCCTGGTCATCGCGACGATCCCGGTCCTCACGATGCTCGTCGAGCGCGTCGCCTTCGGGGCCAGGCTGAGGGCGAGATCCTACCTGGGGGCCGCCCTATCCTTCGCGGGCGTCGGACTCATCGTCCTGCCCTCGCTCGGCGCACGGGCTTCCTCGCTCCCGGGCTTCCTGTACATGGGAGGCGCGGCCGTAGCCTGGGTGATCTACGCCCTCTTCACGAAGCCCCTCGGCCGCAAGTACGGCCGCGTCGGCATCACCTTCTGGCAGAGCTTCTTCGGTCTCCTGGGCTGCATTCCCTTCGCCCTCGCCGAATCGTCCTCGTGGAAGGGCGTGGGCCTGACGGTAACGCTCAACGTCCTGTACCTGGGCGTGCTCTGCTCGGCAGCGGGCTATTGGCTTTACGTCTCGGCGATGGACCGTCTCGGGGCCGGGACGACGAGCGTCTTCCTGAACCTCGTGCCCGTGGTATCGGTGGGGGCCGCCTTCGCGCTCCTCGGAGAGAGGCTGGGCGCGGCCAGTCTCGCGGGGGGAGCGGTCGCCATCGGGGGCGTCTACTTGGCGACCGCGTCGGGCCCGGCGAGGTCGGGAAGAGCCTCGGGCGAGGGAGGCGCCGGAAAGGCCTCGGTCGAAGGAGCGGCGGGCAGCGGCGCCTCGAAGGGCGGCGTGCCGGAGTCGCCGAGATAGTCGCGCAGGGCCTTCATGAGGTTCCTGCGAGCGTAGCGATAGGTGATGGTCCTCGGCACCGCGAAATGGTCGAGGCTCGGGTCGTCGAAGAGGACGGATCTGACCTTGTCGTCCGCGGCGAAGGCCCAGGTATAGCCGGCAGCGGCCAAGGCTGTCTCCGCGCGGCTGGAGTAAACGCCGAAGGGATAGGCGAACATCGTCGGGGCGGTCCCGAGGATCCTGGCGAGGGTGGGGCCGGGACGCTCGATCTCGGTCATGAAATCAGCGGGATTCCTGGCCCATGCCTTGTCGGTCACCGGGTTATGGTGATAGCCGTGCGCCCCTATGCCGCAGCCGGCCTGGGCGAGGGCGCGCAGCCTGTCGGGCGTCAGGGCGTAGCGGACGTGGCCGAGGATGATCGCGGGATAGACGAAGAGGTAGGGCTTTATGCCTCGGGGCTCGAAGACCCGCTTGAAGGCCGGATAGATGCTGTGGTTGCCGTCGTCGATCGTGATGACGATGTTGGCCTTGCCCTCGATCCTCCCGGCGATCGCGTCGTCCAGGCTCACGAACCTGTAACCCATCGCCCTGATTTGGTCGAGCTGGTCGGCGAGCTCCTGCTCAGTATAGTCGATGCTCGATTTGCCGCTGCCCAGGAAGGTATGGTAGTCGAGGATGATGACCGTGCCTTCGGCGGCAAGGGAAGGGATCAGGCATAGCTGGAATGCCAGGGCGAGCGCGGCCAGCTTCGCGGCTTTCATAGGATGCGGCATTCTAGCGAGGGCGACGGCGCTGGTCAACGAGGCTTCAATGCGCCAGGTCGATGCCCATCCATTTGCTCCAATCGGCCATGCTCGCGGCTATCATGCCTATCCCTATCTTGGTCGTAGTCTCGCCGACCAGGTAATTCTTCCCGTTGAAGGCGAAGCGCTGGCCTCCCCCGGATACGTCCACGCCGAGCATCGCGTGCGAATACTCCCGCGAGACCATGAGTATCGAGTCTATGCCGAGCCGCTCGAGGACGATGGCGGCGACGACGGCCCGCGAATCGCAATCGCCGGTCGCCTCGTAGGCCGCGGCGAGCGGAGGCGTGAAGCCGCTTTCCTCGGCCTTGTCGCGCTCGTAATTGAAGCCCTGCACCCAGGCAAGTACCCGCCTGGCGGTCTCGGTGGCGTCGTCGGGCGGGACGAGTCTGGTCATTTCGAGGGAGAGGCGGTCCAGTCGCGCCGCCGATTCGCGGTAGGCCATCCGGTAATATCGCGCCCACGCGTCCTGCCAGAGCGTAGCCTCGTTTGCGTAGGCGGTCAGCACCTTGTATTCTCTTTGGTCCGTCTGGGACTCCTGGGCGGCTTCGTCGTCGGACCAGGGCAGGCTGACCGAAGCGCCGCCGATGACGGCTACGGTCTTCTGCTTGTCGCGCTTAGGAGGCCAATCGAGGGTGAACTGGCTTAAAGGGCCCGGAGAGCGCCTGGCCGCCGCGTCGACGGAAAAGCAGTCGAGACAGGAGAGGATGAAATCCGAGTAGGCCTCGAACCGAGGCTCGGGAGCGTAGGCGAGGAGGGCGTAGCTGTCCTCCTTGACGGCGCCGCCGTCCCGTCCTTGGATGAAGAGGGCGTAGCCTTTCTGCCCGACTCCGTCCTGATCGAAGCCGAGCTCGGCGAGGACGGCTTCGCGACCTTCGTAGGTATAGGGAGTCGTGTTTCCGCTCGAGCCTATCTTGCCGAGGCTTTGGCCGGCCAGGGCGCTCGCGTCGGCGAAGCGACCCGGCGCGTAGGCGATGATGTCGTATTCCATCACCCCTTTCGGGTCGGTGAAGGCGAAGCGCGTGGCGCCGTCGCCGCTCTTCAACGTAAAGCCCGAGGGCATGTCGACGAAGAAGCCCAGCTTGGACTTGAGCTCCTCCGGCCCGGCCGGGCTCGAGGCGACGAGCGCGAGCAGCGAGGCCAGAACCATGACGATCGAGGTTCGAAGTCGGAACATATTTAAATATCGGCCTCGCCGGGCCGCCTATGAAGCCCCTTAGAGCCGCTTGCGCTTGCGTGCCTGCCCTCGCGGCCGCGGATCGGGCGGCGAGGAGGGAAGAACGGACTCGGCTTCGGCGACGGCTCTCGAGCGGAACTCGGCCAGGCTGGGAGGGAGGTCGTAGCGCGCGAGGACTCGATGCTCGCTTCCGGCCTGGACGGACAGGCAGAAATCCCCGAGGATATCGGTTTCGAGATCGATGGAAAGCACCGGCTTCCCGAGGCCGGGGTCGAAGGCCAGGAGCCTGTAGCGGAAGCGCTCATCGTGATGCGCCGGCGTGGGAGGCATGGATACGAGGACCATCCCGAAGCCGTGAAGCGCGAAACGCTCCACCGAGGAGAGGGAGAGCTGCCGCAACCAGGAGAGGTCCTTTATCGGCTCCATTTCTTGCTCCGTATGAATAATACAGCAGACGGCGCGCGGGCGCAAACCGCCTATGGCCGGAGGCCGAAGCGCTCCTCCTCGGAGTTGCCGCGCGGCTCGACGTGGACGATGACGTCGTAGACTTCCGGCAGCGTATGCTTGATGGCCGTCTCGACCTCGGCGGCGATGGCATGGGCCGCGGCGACGGAAAGATCGGGCTCCACTTCGATGTCGAGGTCGACGATGAGGAGGGAGCCCAGCCGGCGTACCCTCGTCCGATGCGGGTTGCCGGCCCCCTGGACGGAGGAGACGGCCGCGAATATCTCCCCGTAGGGGCCGTCTCCCACGGTGCCGTCCATGAGCTCGGTGTTGGCCTCGCGGAAGATGCCCGCCGCGACCTTGATGATCCAGAGGGAGACGAGGAGGGCGGTGACGCGGTCGAGGACCGGCATTCGGAGGACGAAGGTGAAGCCGAGGCCCGCCAGCACCGAGCAGGACACGAGGACGTCGCTGCGCAGGTTCTTGCCGTTGGCGATCAGCATGGAGCTATTGGCCTTCCTGCCGTAATGGAACTGGCTCCACGCGAGGAGGAGCTTGCCCGCGATGGAGACGAGGGTGACGAGGATCGCCAGCGTCGAGGGAAGCGTGGCCGCCTCACGGGTGATCAGGGCCGTAACGCTGCGCACGAGGAGCTGCGATCCCGCGAAGAAAACGATGAAGGACAGGACCGTCGTGGCGACCGTCTCGGCCCTCGAGTGGCCGTAGGGATGCTCGCGATCGCCCGGCTTGTCCACGATGCGCGCCGTGAACAGGGCGACGAGGGCTATCACGACGTCGGCGGAAGAGTCTATGCCGTCGCCGACGACGGCCAGGGAGCCCGCGAGGAAGCCGGCCACCAGCTTGGACGACGCGAGCAGGGCATTGCCGACTAGGGCGATGACCGAGGCTCGCCTGAGTAGGGACGCCCGGCTTTCCATGGCGAAGAAGCTAGCACGCATCCGGCCCGTTCACAAGCGCCGGCCTCGGTCCCGCTAGCCCTTTTCCCACAGCCTCGTCCCGAGGGTCTGCTTCAGTTGAAGCTGGCTCAGGAGCTCGCGGTAGGTGGCGCTCAGGTTATTGAGCTTCGCGAGCTCCAGCGAGGTCTGGGAGTCGAGGTACTCGAGGTTGGTCCCCACGCCGATATCGTACTGGACCTTCGCCATGCCGAGGGCCTCCTGTGCCTGGTCGAGCTGGGCCATGGAGTTCTGCGTCTGCTCGTGGCTCGACTCGAGGTCCTGGAGGGCCTGGAGCACCTGAGTCTCGACGCTGCGCCTCAACGCCTCGGTGCCATCGCGAGCGGCAGCCAACCTGGCGGCCGCCTCGGCGCTCCGGCGCTCGGTAAGCAGGCCGTCGAAGACCGGGACGCTCACTGTAAGGCCGAAGTCCCAGTTGAACAGGAGAGCGTCGACGTCGGTGTTGGTGAAGGTCAGGACGCCGTTCTTGATGCCGGCCTGGGCCTGCGTCGAGATCGTGGGCATGTGGCCGAGCTTCGCGAGGCTCAGGGCCAGCTGGGCCTGCTTCTCGGCCGAGAGCGATTGAGCGATGTCCGGCCGTTGCGAAATCGCGGTCTCCAGGATGGCCTTCGCGTCTCCGGGGCTCGGGGCCAGGGAAAAGTCTCCCTGAATGTCGAAATCATCGGCGTCGGCGAGTCCCATGAGCTCCTTGAGCGCGATCATCTGCTTGGCGTACTGACCCTCGGCGTCTATTCGCAGGCTCTTCACCGACGCGAGGCGCACTTGCGTGGTCAAGACGTCCAAATGGGTGGAGGAACCCGTCTCCTCGCGCTTCTGCGTATCCTCCAGATGCTGCTGGAGGGTCGCGAGCTGTTCGTCGATGGCCTTTATCTCCGCACGCAGGAAGAGGGCCGAGTCGAAGACCTGGGCCGTCTGGAAGGCGATGCCCGTCTTGATCTGGTCGATGCCGATGCCTGCGGCGTCCACGCCGGATTCCGCGATCTTCACCTGAAGCTCGCGCTTCCCGAAATCGTAGACAAGCTCGCTGGCTCCGACGTGGAAGTCCAGCATGTTGAGAGGCGTCAGAGGAGCCTGGATATCGATTGGCAGGTAGGGCTTGAAATTTAACTCCTCTCCCTCCTGCGGCCACAGGATGAGATATGAGGCCGCCGCGGAGACATTGGGCAGGTACGCGCTTTTCGCCTGCTCTTCCTTGGCCTTGGCGGCCGCGACGCTCGCCTCGGCCTGGAGGATCAGGGGCTGGTTCGAGACCGCCTTCGCGATCGCCTCGTCGAGGCTCAGGGCGGCTTTCGCGTCCTGGGCGCCGGCGAGTCCCATAGCGGCCGCCAGGGCCGCCAATGCAAACAAAGTCTTCAGATGCATCGCATACCTCATAGAGATTTCGAGTTTGGAATCAGTCGAGCATCGCGGGCTTGGGCCCCCCGGCGCGCCGATGGCTCTCCTTGAGGAGCAGCACCGGCAGTATGGCGACGGCCGACACCATCGCCGCTATCGTGAACACGTCCGCGACCGCCGCGACGAAGGCCAGCTTGGAGATCCGCTCCATGAGGAGGGCCTGAGCCTTGGACATCGCCTGGCTCGCCGTGCCTCCGCTGGACAGGACCGCGAAATTGGATAGCCGGGCCATGACCCCGTTGAAGCTCGGGGAATAGACGCTCACGTCCTGGCCTAGGGAGCCGATATGGAACTTGACCCGCGTGGTGAGCATGGTCCCGAAGAGGGCGATGCCGAAGCTGCCCCCGATCTGCCTGAGGATGTTGGTGAGTCCCGAGGCCTGGGCCATCTTCCGCTGCGGTATCTGGGAGATCGAGACCGCGGATAGGGGCGCGAAGATGAAGCCCATGCCGAAGCCGCGCATGCAGATGGGAATCATGATCTGCTCGATCTCCGAGAAGAGGGTGAGGTACCTGTTGATGAAGAGGCTCAGGGCCATCAAGGCGAGGCCGAAGATTATCGGGACCCGGGCGCCGATGCGGTCGTTGATGGCGCCAGCGATGGGCGCGGAGATCGCGGTGAGCACTCCCATGGGCAGGAAGACCAAGCCCGCCTGCAGAGGCGTATAGCCGAGGGAGGACTGGAGGTAGAGGGGGAGGAGGAAGGTCGAGCCGAACATCCCCAGGCCGAAGATGAAGAGCACGATGTTCCCCAGAGAGAAGTCGCGGTCCCTGTAGAGGCTCAGGTCTATGAGGGGGTGCTCGACGGAAAACTCTATTATAAGGAAGACGACGAGGCCGATGATCGAGGCGCCGAAGCAGCCCAGGATGAATGGCGAGGTCCAGCCGTCCGTGTTCCAGGCGGCGTTCCCGTCCGCGAGGGCGAGGTTGAGGCCGCAGAGGAAGACGGCCATCGAGATCAGGCCCAGGACGTCGAAGGATCGCGTATGCTCGCTCTTGTGCTCCCTCAGCACGATGAAGCCCGCGAGCAGGGCCAGCGCCCCGATGGGCACGTTGACGTCGAAGATGGTGTGCCAGGAATAGTTGTCGATCAGGTAGCCGCCGATCGAGGGGCCGAGCGAGGCGGAGGCCGCTGCGGAGATGGACCAGAAGCCCAGGGCTACGCCTCGCTTGGCGGGGGGGAACTCCCGCGTGATCAGGGCCATGCCGACGGGCATGACGATGCCCGCGCCCAGGGATTGGACCACCCTGAAGAAAATCAGGCTGGACATGCTCCAGGACATGCTGCACAGGAAGGACCCCACAGTGAACAGGAAGACCCCGCCGAGGAAGGTGGACTTGTAGCCGAGGTGGTCGGCCAGCCAGCCCGAGGCGGGGAGCATGACGCCGAAGGCGAGCATGTAGGCGGTGAGGACCCATTCGGTGACGTCGGTCGACACGCCGAAGGCGACCGTCAGCTTGTTGAGCGCAACGTTGACGATCGTGGAATCGAGGACGCCCATGAAGGTGGCGATGGAAGTCGTGAAAAGGACCAGCCACGCGTAGCTCTCGTGCTCCGGCTGGAGCATCGGCGTCGAGGCGACGAGCCGCTCGCGCGCGCGGGAAAAGCCTGAGAACACGATATCACCTCGCGTCGGTGACGACATGCACCTCGGCCGACAGGCCCGGCACGAGGACCGGATCGGCCTTGGGCTCGGAAGGCGGATCAACGAGGGCGATCTTTACCGGCACCCGCTGGGTGACCTTGGTGAAGTTGCCCGTCGCGTTGTCGGGAGGGATGAGGGCGAACTCCGAGGCCGTCGCGGTCCCGATGCTCTCGACCTTGCCGGTGAAATGCTGCCCGGGGAAGGCATCGACGTCGACGGTCGCTCGATCGCCCGGCTTGAGGTAGCGGATCTGGGTCTCCTTGAAGTTCGCCTCCACCCAGAGGTCCTTGAGGTTGTAGAGCGTATAGATGGGCTGGGCAGGCTGGACGACGTTCCCCGGCATGGTCCATTTCTTCGCGACGACGCCGTCGATGGGGGATTGGATGATCGTGCGGGACAGGTTGGTTTCGACCGTGGCGTACTGGGCATCGGCCATCTTCTGCTGGGAGAGTGCTATCTTGCACTGGGTCTGGGCCGAGGAGAAGGCGATAGCCAGGTGGTCGTACTGCTCCTGAGGGATGATTTTGGCCTTGAGCTGGGCTGTCGCGCGATCAAGGTCGCTCTGCGCCTGGTCGAGCTTGACCTGGGCCAGGGCGACGTTCTGCGCCGCGAAGTCCTTGTTCGCGACGGCCTGGCTCTCCTGGGCCTTGAGCGTCAAGTCATCCAGCCTGACCAGGACCTGGCCCTTGGACACGTGGTCCTGCTCTTCGACGGCGAGGCTCGTTATCTGACCCAGGGTTTGGGCGCTCAGCACTATCTGGTCGCCCCGGATCGCGGCGTCGTCGGTGAACTGGGTGCCGCCGCTCGTGAGCAGGTAGTAGGCTCCGACCGCGGCCGCGACGACAATGACAATTATAATTACTCGCCCTCGGCCCTTCTTAGGGGGCGCTTTGCGCTCGCCGCCTTCCATGCTTTCCATTGCCGCCCTCTCCGGGGCGAGGTTCCTTTCGTCCGACATGATTCTCCTCCGTATCTATTCGGGCCCGGCAGCCCTCAAGTTCGCCACGATCGCCCCCAGTCCTCGGCGCAGGGCGGCCAAGTCCTCCGTATCCAGATCGCGAAGGCGGTCGCCGAGCCAATCCCGCGAGCCGATAAGCGCGTCCAGGAGGGTCCTTCCCTCCGCCGTCAAGCGGATCCTCGCCCTGCGGCGATCCGAGGGGTCCTCGGTACGCTCGACGAGGCGGGACTGCACCAGTCGCTCCACCAGGTAGCTCGCCGTGGGCTCGCCGACACCGAGATGCTCGGCGATGCATCCGATGGTGGACGATTCGGCCTGCGAGACGACTACGAGCATCTTGAACTGGGGCAGAGTGAGCTGAAGCTCCATCCAGGCCGACCTCGTTGTCTTTCCCCGCGCCCTGCCCATTTCATGGAAGAAATCGATTATCTCTGCCATGCAGGAATCGCGGGAGGCGGCCCGGTCGCTTGGATCCATATGCCGAATGTACTGGAATCCATCGAAGATATCAATATAATTTCGGCTCGCATTGACTCGATTCCCGCCGGGAGCTATACCTATCCCGAGGCCCATGGCGGTCCCAATCTTCGTTAGAGGAGGCTCCTCGTCTATGGACGCAGGCCCAGGTAGCATCGATACCTTAATCCCCTGACGCGGGCGGCCCCTCGCTGGTCGATCCGGCAATCGAGGCGATGACCTTATGGTGCCGGACCGCTAAGCTTCCTCCGCGTCGTTCCCGATCGGAGGAAACCGAGATGAATCCCAATACGACGATCTACTTCAGCAGGCTCCTCGGCTCGAAGATCTTCGGAGAGGCCGACAACGTCGTCGGCAGGCTCAAGGACCTTATCGTCGACGTCGGCACGCAGCGTCCCAAGGTAGTGGCCGCGACCATATCCACGCGCGAGGGCGAGCGCCTCGTCGATTTCGGGCCCTGCCGCGTCCGGCGGGTGGAAGGCCGCTATTCCTTCGTCGCCTCGGAGCTCAAGGACGCTTCCCTCTCGCCCGAGAACCATCTCTACGTCAAGAAGCACCTCCTGGACAAGCAGATCGTCGACGTCGACGGGCGCAAGCTCGTGCGGGTCAACGACCTGGTCATCGATTCCGTCGCCTCCGACTGCCGCCTCGTGGCCGTCGACGTCGGCCTGGAGGGCCTTTTCCGCAGGCTCGGCATGGCCAAGCCCCTGTCGCGCCTGCTTAAGGCCTTCGGGAAGTCGCTGCCGGGCAAGCTCATCCTCTGGAACGAGGTCGAGGCGGTCGATTTTTCCAGCACGCAGATCAAGCTTTCCAAGGCCTATTCCAAGCTCGACGGCATCCATCCCTCGGACCTGGCCGACATCCTCGAGGACCTCGACCACGCGTCGCGCGTGGCGCTCTTCAACTCCCTGGACGAGGAAAGGGCGGCCGACGTCCTCGAGGAGCTCGAGCCCGGCGCCCAGGTCCGGATCCTCGAGAACCTCTCCGACGAGAAGGCCGCGGACGTCCTCGAGAAGATGCCCGCCGACGAGGTGGCCGACATCCTGGACGAGCTCAAGGCCGAGAAGGCCGAGCGCCTCCTCGCCGAGATGGAGACCGAGTCCTCGAGCGAGGTGCGGAGCCTCATGGCCTACCCCGACGACAGCGTGGGCTCCCTCATGTCCAAGGACTACGTGTTCTTCAATCAATCCATGAAGGTGGCCGACGCGATGGCCGAGCTCCGCGCGGTGCGGCCCGAGGCCGAGGTCGTCTACAGCGTCTACGTCCTCGACGCGCGCGGCAAGTACGTCGCGACGGTCTCGCTCAGGGACATCGTCGTGGCCGATCCCCAGGCCCGGCTCGGGGAGATCATGAACGCGGTGACCGACCCCCTGCACGACACCGACTCGGCGGGCTCGCTCGCCGATCTCATGCTCAAGTACAAGCTCCACACCGCGCCGGTCGTGGACGCCGACGGCAAGATGGCGGGGACCATCGTCATCGAGGACGTGCTCGAGTACGTCATGCACAAGCGCTGAATCGAGATCGGAGACGGATATCATGCTCAAGAAAATCGACGCGAAGGCGATCTTCGCAGGCTTCCTCGTGTTCCTCTCGGTCCTCGGGCCGGGAATAATCACCGGATCCGTGGACAACGACGCCGGCGGCATCACGACCTACTCGGTCGCGGGGGCGACCTACGGCTACGACATCCTGTGGACCCTCGTTCCGTCCCTCCTCGTCCTCATCGTCATCCAGGAGATGAACGCCCGGATGGGCATCGTGACGGGGAAGGGCCTCGCCGACCTCATCCGCGAGAACGCGGGCGTGAAGATCACCTTCTTCATCTTCATCTTCCTGGTGATCGCGGACATCGGCAACACCACGACCGAGTTCGCGGGCGTGGCGGGATCGATGCAGGCCCTGGGGGCGAGCAAATACGTCGCCGTGCCCCTTTCGGCCGCGGCCGTATGGCTCCTCGTCGTAAAGGGGACCTACAAGTCGGCCGAGAAGATCTTTCTCGTCTTCAGCGTCTTCCTGCTCTCGTACATCGTGTCGGCCCTCATGGGCAAGCCCGACTGGAGCCGGATCGGGCATGCGATGGTCCATCCGGACGCGAGGCTCGATTTCGACTACATCGTCATGGTGATCGGCATCGTCGGCACCACGATCGCGCCCTGGATGCAGTTCTACATGCAGTCCTCGGTGATCGAGAAAGGGCTGACCCTCGATAAGTACAAGTACACGGTGATGGACGTCGTGGTCGGCGCCGTCATCACCGTCGTCGTGGCCTTCTTCATCATCGTGGCCTGCGCCGCGACCCTGCACGTGCGGGGCATCAGGATAGAAGAGGCCAAGGACGCGGCCATCGCGCTCGGCCCGCTCGCCGGGAAGGCGGCCTACCTCATCTTCGCCGCCGGCCTCTTCGTGGCCTCGATCTTCTCCGCGACCATCCTGCCGATCGCGACCGCCTTCTACGTCTGCGAAGCCTTCGGCTTCGAGGCCGGGATCGACAAGAAGTGGAAGGAGGCCCCCGAGTTCTATTGGCTCTTCACGATCATCGTCCTCGTCTCCGTGGCCATCATCCTCCTGCCGAGGGCGCCCCTCATCCAGATCACGATCTGGACCCAGGTCTTCAACGGCGTCCTCCTGCCGGTGGTCCTCATCTGCATGCTCATCATCGTCAACAGGAAGGACGTGATGGGCGCGAACGTGAATAGCCGGCTCGGGAACGTCATCGGATGGTCGACCGCGATAGTGCTCCTGGGCATGAACGCCGTCCTCTTCGGCATGTCGGTTTTCGGGCACTAGGCGAACTGGGACGGCCGTTCGACATTTTTCCCCGCTGCCGTTGGGTGGTCCCGGCATAGAAAAAAGCGCCGAGGGCGACAGGATGTCGCGAGGACCCTTTAAGGAAAGTTTGGCCAATATATATCCTTGACAGTTGAGGTGGCGATACCTATATTCTGCCCCGATGATCGCCGCGCTCTACGAGGACGATGAGGTCCTCGTGCTGGACAAGCCCTCAGGCCTTCCCTCTCAGCCTGGAGAGGGAATACGAGTCTCCGTCGTCGAGGCGGTGGAACGGGATTTCGGCTTCAGGCCCTTCCTCGTCCACCGACTCGACAAGGAGACCGCCGGCTGCCTCGTCGTCGCCCGTACCGCCGTCGCGGCCGCGAAGTGGTCCCGCCTGATCGAGTCGCGGGAGCTGCGCAAGACCTATCGCGCAGTCGTTTCGGGCTCTCCGGGCGGGGTGTGCGGCCGCTTCGACGAGCCCGTCGCCGGCCGCGACGGTGACAAGGCGGCCTTCACCGAGTGGCGGCTCCTCGCGTCATACGGCGGCCTTGCCTCGGCCACGGCGGAGCCCTGTCCCTGCTCCCTCCTGGAGCTCGAGCTCGGGACGGGGCGCATGCATCAAATACGCATCCACCTGGCCGCTCACGGCCTGCCCATCCTCGGCGACGACCGCCACGGAGACTTCGCCCTCAACAAGCGTCTACGCAAGGAGGCGGGCCTCCGCAGGCTCCTGCTCGTCGCCTGGTCGCTGCGGTTGCCGAGCGGGCGTCTCGTTCGCGCTTCGCTGCCGGAGCATTTCGCGGCATTCCTGGGGATGTTCGCCGACGCCGCGTGGCCCGCCGATGCGCAGCTTTCGGAGCCGGCATGAAAGCCGAAGCCTACGCCCTCATCCACGGGGCGAGCTGGCTCACGCCCGACGGCGGGATAGTGCCGATCCCCGGCTTCCACGAGGAATGGCTGCGCGAGCACGAGGATCTCGCCGGCGGCGCGCATAACGCCTGCGAGCTCATCTTGAGCAAACGCTGGATCTCGGTGGCCCTCTTCGCGGGGGGCTATCTCGAGCTGATGGTGCCGGACAAGCGGGCCGAGGACGTCAGGCGCTCTCTTTTCGAACTTCTGTCGCGCAACGCGTCGCAGTGGTCCAAGGCCCTCGTCATGGCGATGGACGAAGAGGGCTACGCTATGCTCGAGCCCACCGACGTCGTCGACCGGGAAACTCTCGGGAAGAAGCTCGGCACGACGATCTGAAGCTGTCGCAGTCAGACCTTTGCCTTTGTCGCGAGCGGCGCCCGGGCCTTCCGCCACATCCTCGTCAAAATCTATCTCCTGCGCGTCGCCGATATCCGCCATGGATTTATCGTCCGATCGATCGAACGTCCTTCATATCAAGAAACAATTCTCCTGATGAATCGTTAAAATATAGTTTACTACAAAATTATAGTATGCTATAATAATACCAGGAGGATCAATGACGACCCAAGGGACGCAAGCTGCGCTCCAGGCGCTCGGCCTGAGAGAGCGAAAGACCGCCCGTGCCAAGCTCGCCCTGCTCGATGCCGTGGTGAAACGCTTGGGGGATAGGAGCCTGGAATCGATACCGGTGAAGGATCTCTGCGCGGCGGCGGAGGTGTCCGAGCCGAGCTTCTTCAATTACTTCCCTCAAAAGACCGATCTGCTCGTGTACTTCATCCAGCTCTGGTCGGTCGACATGGGTTGGCGCCTTTCGCTGAGAAAGCCCGGCTCTACTGCCCGTTCCGCGGTAGAGGACCTTTTCGTGGAGACGGCGCGGCAGATGGACGTGAGTTCTGGGCTCATGGCGGAAATTCTCGCTTTCCAGGCGAAGAACGGGCAGTGCCCCTATATTCAGCCCCTCGCGAACGCGGAAAAAATCCTTCGCTTCCCCGATCGGCCGGGAATCGAGCAAATCCCCGAGACTCTGATTACGGAACTCTTTACCCCCTTGGTCGTGGAGGCTTTACGGAATGGCGAGTTGCCGGCTGGCCTCGATCCTTCCGCCGTTCTCTTCGGCCTCGGAGCGATTTTCTTCGGCCTTCCCGCGATCGCCGGCGCCTTCGGGCCGGCCGGATTGGGCCGTGCCTACCTCGCCCAGATAGATCTTCTCTGGAGGGGCTTGGCCGCGAACGGTGGTTGAACGTCTCGCCGTAAGGGGGTCGCATGAAGCGAGGATGGCTCCTGCTGACCGCGGGTATTCTCCTCACTGCCCTCACGGGGCTTCGGTGGGCGCCTCCGCCGTTCGCGTGGATTTCGCCGATCCCCTTTCTTCTCTACGCTCGGCGTACTAGAACACTCGGCACGAAGCTCGGCCTCATCGGGACGATCGAACTCGCCTATACGATCAGTACGGCCAAGATCGCTACCGCGGCGATAACTCCCCTCATGGTGCCTTTGTTCAGCTTCCCCATCGGCCTCGTCATGTCCTTCTGCATTCTCGCGTCGGAGTCGATCCGGCGAAAGGCGGGAGAGGCATGGGGCGCAGCCGCGTACGCCGCTTTAATCACCATCACGGACTGGGCCTGGCTCGCGCTCACGCCTTTCGGCGACATGATGACCATGGGCGGCACGCTGTATGGCGACCTGGTTTTCTCTCAGTTCGCCTCGATCGCCGGTATCCCGGGCATCAGTCTGGTCGTGGTTTTTTCCCAGACCGCGTCCGCCTCGATGATCGTCGTGCCGAGAAGCCGCATCTCCCGAACCCTTCTCGCCTCCGCCGTCGGAGTCTCCGGCGTCATTTTTGCCTTCGGTGCGATCCGTCTCGATTCCCAAAACGTCGGAGCCGATACGGTTCGGGTCGCCGCAATAGCGTCGATGGTGGGGTCCGGCGCCGAAGGGATGCCATCGTCGGAAGCGATCGCGGCCAATGACGAAAATCTTTTCGCGAAGACGCAACGTGCCGCCGCGCTCGGCGCCAAGCTCGTTGCGTGGAACGAATGCGCGACTCTAGTCGATCCATCGCGGGAAGACGCTTTCGTGGAAAGGGGTAGAATCGCCGCAGCGAGACTCGGGATCGATCTCGTCTTGGCCTATGGCGCATATCCCAAAGGGTCGCTCATCGATAATAAATTCGTATTCCTTACAAGCGAGGGAAAGATCGCGCAGGTCTACCGCAAGCATCATCCTGTGCCCGGGGAGCCCTCGATCACGGGAACCGAGCCGATCGAGGTCATTGATAGACCATATGGCCGAGTCGCCGGAGCCATATGCTACGACTACGACTTCCCCGCCCTCGCCGCCAGGCATGGTCGGCTCGGGACCGATATCGCCGTCATTCCATCCTCGGATTGGAAAGGGGTGGATCCTTCCCATGGCCTCATCTCTCGGGTGAGAGGCATAGAGAACGGCTTTTCGATATTGAGGCCAACTCGCTGGGCCGTTTCGGCGATTTTCGACCAATTGGGTCGGCCTCGAGCTTGGATGAGCGCGTCGGAGTCGGACCGGGGCATTCTCGTTTCGGATATTCCCACGAAGAGAGTCCCTACTCTCTACTCGGTCGTCGGCGACTGGCCCGTTCTCATCCTGACGGCGATGGCCCTCGCGGGCGTGGCGATAGTGTCGATAATTCGGGCACGGAAGTCCCGATCGTAGCTATACTAGCGGCGATGCTGCGTTTGGATTTGCCGATCGAGCTTCTCGCCATGATCGCGGGGATAGCGGCGACGACTGCTACCGTCTATGTGTTCTCACGCCGTCGCACACCGCTGTTGCGCGACTTCGCGATCCTGAACGGCGCCCTTTTCGGCCTGGCCCTCGGCTTCGCCGTCTCGGGCGCGGCCTCAGGCCTGCTCTGGCTCGCGGCAGGCTCGACCCACGAAGGCGAAGTCGGGCGCTGGGCCGCGACCCTCGACTTCATTTCGCTCATGGCGCGGAGCGTGGGCATCGTCACGCTGACCATCGCCGCCCCGCGCTTTACTGCTAGCGTCTTCGAGCGCCAGGCGCCCGCTTGGCTGCGGCTCGAGAGCCTCGCCGCGTCCGCGGCCCAAGCCTTCCTATTCCTCGCCTTCCTCGCCCTGCCGGGCGGCACCGTCTACATGGCCGTCAGCATGGGCCTCTTCTTCCTCAACCTCGCAGGCTGCCTCGCCTACGCCGTTTTGCTGGGCCGCGAACGGCTTTTATCGAAGGACGGGCTCGGCGGCTCCCCCCTCTTCGCAGTCTACGCCCCGACGCTCCGCGGCTTTCTCGTTCTGACGGCCTGCTTCATTCCTCTTTTTATAGCCGACATCCTCATTTCTTATCTGCCCCCGACTCCGACCATCAGGCTCGTGGACGATACGTCGCTCCCCCTCTACTTCCTCCTGGTCAATATCGGTCTCGTCTCTCTGCTCAGGAAGGGGCTGGACCATCCTCCACTCCTCGAGGGGGACAAAGTCAGCGATTTCGGGAAGACTACCTTCGGCCTGACCGACCGGGAGGCCGAGGTCCTCGAGTACGTCCTGGACGGCTACACGCTCAAGGACCTGGCGGGCGTTCTGAACATTTCCCCCAAGACCGCCGAGAATCATTTGTATAGCGTCTACCAGGAGACGGGCGTCACCAACCGCATCCAGCTCTTCCAGGCCTTCAACAACCAGCGCCGGGAGGTCTGAAGGGCCGCTTAGGTCCTCGGCTAGGGAATTTCCCCTAGTCGTATCGGGCCTTTCCCTCATGGCGGTCCGCTCGGGCCTGACGCATCTTAGTCCTCGCAAGGAGGACTATGTCATGCCAACCGCAGTATCGCGCCCCGGGCGCCAGGACATTCGAAGAATGATAGGCATTTTCTTGGTGATCCTTTTCCCGGCTATCTACTATTATTTCTCGCCCTACATTTCGATGATGGGCGCGGCTCAAGGGGTTATCGCAGGGAGCCTATTCCTCTTCGCGCTTCTCTTCTTAGTGCCCTCGCCGTCGGACGCGCCTTTTGCGCTTGGGCTTGTCCGGCCGGCGCCCTCATGGACCTGATCGCCACCGGAAGGCCCAAACCGGTTAGGCGGGCGCTCCTGCACTGGATTAAAGATCTGATCTGGGCGCTCTGGCTTGCGACTCTCCTTTTATTGCTTTTCCAGCATCGAGGATCGCTCCGCCTCGATCCGTTGTTCGCCACGGACCGGGGCTTCTCGGTGTCCTCGGTGCCGAGCCTGGTCATGTACTTCCTGGTGGCCTTCGCGTTCTTCGGAGTTTCCGCCCTGGTCGGCCGGCGCGCCGCCTGCCATGCGATCTGCTGGATGGGACCCTTCATGGTCCTGGGGCGGAGCCTGTCGACGGCCATGGGTTTGCCCGGGCTACGTCTCCGCTCGAGCGCAGCCGCATGCACGGACTGCAAAAGCTGCGAGCGCGGCTGCCCGATGAGCCTTCCCGTGAGCACCATGGTCAGAAAGGGCAAGCCCGACCACATCGACTGCATCCTCTGCGGCGAGTGCGTCGACCGCTGCCCTTCGAAGTGCATCGCCTACGCCTGGGCGAGGCCCCAAAACGGGAGGGCAGCATGACCGCGCGATATGCTAGACTAACGCTCATGATGGCGAGCTTCAGCGCCGCGGCTATTTTCGGCTGCTCGACCTTCCGTCCGCTCGCGGCCCCTGTCATCGCGCCGCAGGGGGCGGATCTGCAGCTGAGGCTCAAGGCCCTGCTCGATGCGGCCATAGACGAATATCGCCTGCCGGGGCTCCAGGCGGGCATCCGTTTTCCCGACGGCAGGATGGTTCTCGCCTCCGCAGGCACGGAGGACTTAGCGCGAAAGGGCCAGGCGATCGACAACGATACGATATTCAGGGTGGGCAGCACGACCAAGATGTTCACGGCAGCCTCGATACTGAGGTTGCGCGACCGGGGCCTCCTATCGCTTAACCAGAGCATCGATAGGTGGTTCCCGAGCTGCCCTGGGCGAAGTCGGTCACCGTGGGCGAGATGCTCGAGCATCGAAGCGGCATCCCCGAGACGTTATTCACGAATTTCGGGATATTGTTCGAGTCGGGTCTGAATGGCGGCAAAGTGTGGAAAGCCCAGAGACATCGTCGACCGGACGATGAAAGACATCGAGGTCGCGTCGCCGGAAAAAAGAAGGTTCGTCTATTCCAACAACAACTACGTTCTCCTCGGCCTCGTCGCCGAAAAGGTGGCCGGCAAGAGCCTGGGCCGGTTTCTCGAGGAGGAGTTCTTCGGTCCCCTTGGCATGAAGAATACGGTACTGCTCCCCGTGGAAGGGGGGCCGCCTGCGCAGCTCGCATCCGGCGTCGATTATTACATTCCTCTGGGGCCTCACGTCGTCTCGGCGAAGACGACCTGCTGGGACTCGCTGTCGTACGCAGCGGGCAGCCTGGGCTCCACGTCCGCCGATCTTTTACGTTGGCTCGATGCCCTGACGAGCGGCAAAGTCCTGTCCACGGAAAGCCTAAAGGAGATGCGGAGCTTCGAGGATGCCCGGGACAACGGCCGCGACGAGAGTATCGTCGGCTACGGCCTCGGCCTGGCCCGTTACGCCCTGGACGGCCTCGATCTCGAGGGACATCCCGGCGCGGGCATGGGCGGCGAGTGCTTCCCCTTCTACGAGACCTCGACCGGGATCTCGGTCGTGATCTGCTACAACCTCTCCCGCAAGGACAATCCCGCGGGCAAGGCGCTATTAGTCAGACTCTTCGAGCTGGCGCGGACGGAGAGTCGCTAGCCGCGTTCCAAGGGCGTCCCCGTATACCGCTCAGAAGACTCGTCCGATGACGGCCATATATAAGGGTATCGTCGCGAGGCCGAGCACCGTCGTCAACGCCCTGCCCAGACCGGCGTACTCCGAATCCGCGCCGTAGGCCTCGGCGAGGATGGGCGTCTGCGTCATCGCGGGCATGGCGGCCTGCACGAAGAAGACTTTCTTCATGAGGAGCGGCAGGGCCATCCACCTCGCCATGAGGACGAGGACGAGGGGCGAGAGAAGAAAGCATCCCGCGAGGACGAGGAGCAGGTCGACCTCGAGCTTGAGCTTCTTCCATTCGACCCGGGCGATTACGATGCCGATGAACAGCATGGACAGGGGAGTCGTCATCGCGCCGAGGGTCTTGCAACTGTGCATCAGGACTTTCGGGAGCCGCACGCCGACCAGGATGAGCGCGACCGCGGTCAGGAAGGCTACGAGAGGCGGAGACAGGATACGCTTGAGGCTTTCGCCCGACACGAGCGCGGGCCTCGGTCTTCCACGGCGAATCGATCCGTCCCGGGCAATGCCATACACGCCGACCGTCCAGAAGAGGCTTGTGTTGGCTATATAGTACAGCAGGACGAAGGGCAGGCTCGCCTCGACGCGAAAGTGCCGCGCCTCCGGAACCGATCGCGACGAGCCGCGAGACGAGGGCGCTCGATGCGCTTTCAAACCATCCCCTCTTGGTCAGACCAAAGCCGAGCAGGATCATATAGTCGTATATTTGGAAAAGCAGGGGGTGGCATGAAGATATCCATACTCGACGACTATCACGATACCATCCGAACTCTGTCTTGCTTCGAGAAGCTCGCTGGGCACGACGTCACGGTGTGTCCTCGAACTTGCACTTCGATGC
The DNA here is from genome assembly GCA_963778775.1 of uncultured Spirochaetota bacterium. GTDB lineage: Bacteria > Spirochaetota > Spirochaetia > Treponematales > Rectinemataceae > UBA1306. The sequence continues at coordinate 34,006 of CAVZVX010000039.1, forward strand.
TCCTTCATACGCCACGGCGGAGCTGACGTGGGGGCTCGTCCTGGCCGCGATGCGACAGATCCCTCAGCAGGCCGCTGCGCTCAAGGCAGGCGCGTGGCAGACCCGCGTCGGCCATACGCTTCGGGGGAAGACTCTGGGGATCTATGGATTCGGCCGAATCGGAGGCGTCGTCGCGGGATATGGCGAAGCTTTTGGCATGAATGTGCTTATTTGGGCGCGCGAGGCATCCCTCGCGCGGGCTCAAGCTGCAGGCTATGAAATCGCGCCCAGCAAGGCAGCTTTTTTTGAACGCAGCGATGTTCTCTCCCTTCATATGCGCTTGGTTCCCGAGACACGCGGCATGGTCGACGCTGCCGATCTCGCGCGGATGAAGCCGACCGCCCTTCTGGTTAATACCAGCCGAGCCCAATTGATGGAGCCGGGCGCGCTCGAAGCCGCGCTGCGCGCGGGCCGGCCAGGTCTGGCGGCGGTGGATGTCTATGAATCGGAACCGGTGCTCGAGGGGAACTATCCCCTATTGAAATTCGACGACGCGGTATGCACGCCGCATATCGGATATGTCACAAGTGATGAATATGAAATTCAGTTCGCCGATATTTTTGACGAAATAATCGCCTTCGCTGACGGCAGGCCGGTACATGTGGTGAACCCGACCTAAATCCCAGGAGTTGTCCATGTCGGTAGTAATCCGCCACCTCGTTTCCGATGACATCGCGCTTATGGAGGCTCTGTCGACCGCCTTTGGCAAAGCCTTCGACGATATGCCTACTTACACAGGAGCACGCCCAGGAGCGGACTACCTGCGGAGACTGCTCGGAGGTGACTCCTTTATCGCACTGGCCGCCTTGAAAGATGACGTTGTCGTAGGGGGCATCGCGGCCTATGAACTCAGGAAATTCGAGCAAGAGCGTAGCGAAATCTACATCTACGACCTGGACGGTTTCTGCTGGGCACAGACGAGAGGGCATCGCGACATTATTGATCGAAGAACTTGAAAAAGTCGCGATAGAACGAGGAGCCTATGTGATTTTTGTTCAGGCGGACAAAGGCGTTGAGGACGAGCCCGCGATTGCATTGTATTCCAAATTGGGAGCGCGTGAGGACGTTTTCCATTTTGACATTTCAGTCGAGGGAGACAAGGACTGTTGAGAGAATGCCAAAGAGTTGCGCGAATACACGCTAAACGTGGTCGCGGCCGTACAGATCCCGGCGGAACTCACTGGAGGCTGGTTGCAGATCGTCAGGCTCTCGGCATTCACGCACAAAGCGGCGCGATGCCGCCAGTGAGCGGCGAAACGCTTCGAATTCTTCCTGTGCAGGGGCCGTCACGCCCGCTTCCTCGCCCTGGGTGAGGTTGAGGCGCGCCTCCACAATCTCTCGAACCCGCTTCATGCAGGGATCTTCTGCAGACTTGTTCACATCGCCTCCTCGGCGCCAATCCTCCGACGTACTTTATATGATATATTCTATGTATAGGTACAAAAGTCAAGTTGAAACCTAGTTAAAAAATTAGGAGGAGTGGGGGAGGCTGTCGTCTTTGACGTCTAGGATCATAACGGAGATAGGGCACCAGCCGCTGAGCGTCGGTTCGGTGGACCTGACGTGGGAGTCCAGGATACGAGGTGTGAGAAGATAGCCGGTGGCGGCAATTATTAAGTCGGCGGTAAACAGCCCTCTGAAAGAGTAGGCTGCATAGGCGGCGGCAAGATAATTTGCGGAACCGAGGGCGGCTACAGCGCGAATGGAACGGCATCAACCGTTTGTGTGATGCCGTTGCTCCTCATTTCCTCCTGATCGCCAGCAGGGTGAGATCGTCGTATTGGGAGTCCTCCCGGACTCCGCGATAGAGAAGGTAGCCCGGGTTCTCGGCGTCCGCGTAGGGAGTCTTGTCCAGGCAAAAGAGGCGGTACTGGTCGAAGTGCCTCTCGAGGAAGGCGTCGACCTGCTGGTCCACGAGCACCGTGTCCTTCGAGGTGGCCGAGGGGTCCCGGTATAGCCTGAACACCTTCTCGATCGACACGAGGGCGAGGATCTTCTCCTGGAGGCTGTCCCCGCAGGACCGGAAGTCGAAGGAGATGACCTCGCCGGCCGCCGGGTCGTGGTGCTTCTCGAGCCGATAGCTCCCGCGCGAGGCCACCGCCTCCAGGATGGCCGTTATCCTATCGTAACCGAACTCCTCGTTGTCCTGGCCGCCAGAATGGTTCTCGTGCGGCTTGTCCTTCTCGGCGTCGGCGCATTCGATGATCTTGTAGCTCCTGTCGCGGAAGCGGCGCTTGGCCTCCTCGATGCCGTCCGTGTAGAGCATCAGCGCGTCGCCGTGGTCGAGCGCGCGCGTGACCTGGATGAAGGGCTTCTTCATCTGGACCATGAAGCTGGCGAGGGGCCCGGCGGCCGGAGAGTCGGGCAGCATCTCCTCGACGAGGCGGCGCGCCTTGTCCTCCCAGACGTGGAGCTTGCGGTCCCCCGCCTCGCAGAGGTAGGCGACGCCGGCCTGGGAGTCCCAGACGCCGAGGGTGAAGGCCGCGAATCGGCCGACGAACTGCCTTTCCTCGAGGAAATCATTGATCTTGTAGGTCAGGTCCGTCAGGTCGATCGCCTTGGGCATGGCCTTCTTCCAATCGTTGAAGTAGTTGATCACCATCGTCGCGACCTGGACCATGATGAGGGCGGCGGACACGCCCTTCCCCGAGATGTCGCACTTGATGAAGTAGTGGTAGCGGGAATTGATGGACCGGAAGTCCCAGTAATCGCCCGAGACCCCCTTGGCTCCCTCGTAATAGCCGAAGATCTCGAAGTCCTTCTCGTCGCGCTTGCCCGTACTGAGCTTTACCCTGGAGCCGGGCGCGGCGTCGAGGGGAATGAACATCTTCTGGATGCCCTTGCCGACGATCAGCTCCTTCGAGTCCTTGGCGGCCTTCACGAGCCCGGCGGTCATCTGATTGACCGTATCGGCCAGCGTATACAGCTCGTCGCGCGAGGCGACCTCGATCTTGGAGCCCTCCAGGCTCTCCTTGTCCTCCGTGTCGCGTATGCGCTCGATCTGCGCGACGAGCTTGCGGATGGGAACGACGATTACGGTGGACAGGATGAAGGCGCCCAGGATGCCGGCGCCGAGGGCGAAGGCGGCGATGATGAGGGTCAGGCGAACGAGCTGGCCGGTGGCGGCGCGGACGTCGGCGGCTATCTCCCTCGTGTTCACCTCGAGGCGTACCATGCCGCGGTACAGGATGCTGTCGCTGGGCCTGTACTCGAGGATGGGCTTGTAGAAGAGGTAGCTGGAGGGCCTCGCGGACAGGGTCGCGGGGTCGAAGGGAGGAAGGGAGCCGACGTTCCGGTCCGACAGGGCGCGCAGCTCGTCTCGGATGCGAAGATCGGCCGCGTCGAGCTGGGCGTTGATCTCCGATTTGCGCAGATTGCCGGCGGCGTCGCCCTTGAGGCCGCCCTTCTCGGCGCCGAGGTCCTTCTTGAGCTTGAGCTCCTTGTCGATCGCGGCCTCGGCCTCGTCCTGCAGGGCCTTGGCCTTGGCCGGGACGAGTCGCGCCAGGGAATCGCTCCCGCCTTCCGCCTTGAAGGCGGACTGGCCGAGGACCACGGCCGCGCTCGCGTTGAGGGTGGAGGGGTCGAGCTTCGAGGCGATCGCGTCGTCGTTGGTCGCGTAGACGACCTCGCCGGACGCGACCTTGGGATCGGCTCCCAATCCGGTTATCGTAATATAGTTCGCTCCCTGCATGGCCTTGGCCTGGGCGGGGAAGAGGCTCAGCTGGGTGACCGCGTCCTCCTTGCCCAGGAAGAACCGACCGCCCTGCGCGACGCTCTCGAGCAGGACGCGGGCCCTCTGGTCCAGTCCCATCGCCAGGTCCGAGCTCGTCCGTATGATCATGTTGTAGCCGAGGAAGATCGCGAGCATGAGGACGACGAAGATTACGAGGAAGGCGATGGTCAGGGTGAATTTGACCCTGAGCCCGACCCCGCGCCTCCTCAGGGCTCGCGCGGTCTTGCCTTTTGCGGTCTTGAGCATGGGACCTCCGGTGACGAGGGCGATCGCGTCGCGTCGCAGGGCCTCGCCTTCCTGGGCCACGGCGATTATCTGCCTCGAGGAGAGGAGGATGCCGACGGCGGCGAAGGCGATGGCCATGAGAACGAAGACGTCGTAGATCGTGAAGGGGTGGCTTCGCCCCGAGAACAGCCTGAAGGAAGGCTGGTACGAGGCGCTCACGCCGTATTTGATGGTGCCCGAGGCGTCTATGGCGAGGAGGGGGCCGGTCCAGTACCAGCCCCTGGTCGAATGGTAGAGGCCGATCCTGTAGCTGCCCGCCTCGACGTCGCCGAGGGCGAGGCCGGAGATCTCGCGGTCGGAGGCGATGCCGTAGTCGCCTTTCGCGAAGCTGAGATCGACGGCATAGGGCTCCCGTCCGTCGCGGCTGAAGGCTATGCGCTCGATGCGGCCGTCCGCGAGGAAGCCGCGTCCGAAGAGCCGCAGCACCCTGCGGTCGAGCTCGTCGCGGCCGGGCTGGGCGAGGGTGACGACGGTGTAGGGCTTGAACTTGTCGGCCTTGAGCAGGATCGAGGCCACGCCGCTGATATTGCCCGTCGTATCGATCGCGGAGACCGAAAAGACATAGTAGCCGTTCTCGACGTTGTCGGCGGAGTAGCTGTTCCCCGCGCCGATTACGCCGGGAGGCGGTATGCGGATCCCCAGGGAGCGCACGAGGCCGCTCTCGTAGGCCGTGAGACCGGGAAAGGCGGGCCCGGCCGCTTTCCCCGAGGAGACGGCGGACGCGAGCTGGCCCGAGCCACCCTCGAGGGGGCCCGCGTAGGCGAGATCCCAGGTATAGCCGGCCAGATCGTCGGCCTCGGGGGGAATCCAGCGGATCGTGAAGGAATTGGCGGCGAGGAAGCCCCGCTCGTCCGTATCGGGAGACATGACGATGGGCGCCGGGGGCGGGATGCGCTTCCTGTAATACGATATCCTCGCGAGGGGCGAGCGGTTGCCCGCGTTGTCCTCTACCGAGGCCCAGAGCGTCCAGTTGCCGTCCTCGGTGGCCTCCAGGCTCAAGGACGTGTCGGAGGCGTCCTTCTCGACCCCGCTCTTCCACAGCTCCGAGAGGCTCGGGCTCTCCTTGGCGGCCGCGGCGGCGCCCGCCTCGTCGCGAGTCTTCTTCCAGAGGTAGGCGTAGCCTTTCAGTCCTGCGGCGTCCATGGGCATGTCGACCCTGACCTGGACGGCCACGGGCCTGGCGCGCTTGCCGACCGCGAAGTTGAGCGGGACGAGGGTCGGCGGGGGGGAGGCGAGGACGGGAACCATCGCGAGGATGCGGCTCCGCTCGCCCGTATCGGCCTCCCAGGCGAGATAGGTCCTTCCTCGATCCTGGATGGCGCGGGCGAAATTGACGAGTCCCGAGCCGGATGGGTCGCTCTTGACGGCGAGGTCGGCGTCCTCGTTCGCCCAACTTCCCCCCTTCGCGGAGGAAAGGAGGACGCGATTGGCCTTCAGCTTGTCCTCGAGGGCGAGGAGGGTGGGCGTTCCCCCGATATCCGTGAGCTGCGAGAGCTTGAAGGAGCTCGACTCGACGGCGACAGGAGCGGCGGTCTTGGGATCGAGGTTTCCCGCCCGTCGATCGGCGCCGCCCAGACCAGCAAGAACCGAACTGGAACCAGGTGCCCGCAGGGGAGTTCCACGTATTGCTAAGGCGCAAAGCCGATGGCGCTTACCAAACGAGGAACCGCCCGTTTTTTGTGAGCGGAATCTCAAACTTGCCGGCATTATCGGTAATGGCTGTTTTTACTAAGGAAGAGTCTTTTGCGTTCAGCAGGCTTACAGTGGCCGCTTCCACCGGTTTTGTGCCCCCCACTTCGCCTTTCACCCCTTTCTCCAAGGGCAATTGTTCCTTACGAGTGTTGAAGTTAGGGTTAAACAAGTGATAATAAGCAGAGTTAAGTTCT
>CAVZVX010000040.1:0-15422 GCA_963778775.1 uncultured Spirochaetota bacterium
CATTTTTACCGTTGTCCAGCAGGGCCCGTGCAATATTACCAAGATTTGCGACCCCCATAAGGATTACTATTGTCCCCCGGCTTCTGGCAAGTAACTGCCAGTCAAGCGCAGGTTCCGGTTTTGTAGGATCTTCGTGACCTGTGAGAATGGTAACCTGAGAGGAATATTTTCGGTGTGTAACCGGAATACCCACCGAGCACCGGCACTGCAAGTGCACTGGAAATGCCCGGCACCATCTCGACCGCGATACCGGCGGCCCGTACGGTCTCCAGCTCTTCTCCGCCCCGGCCAAAAAGGAAGGGATCGCCTCCCTTTAGTCGGACAACAATTTTCCCTTTTTTTGCCTGCTCAACCATCAGGGACTCTATCTCCTGCTGCTCGAGTGTATGCCGGCCACCGTATTTTCCGCAGTCAATCTTCTCGACATTTACCGGGAGAGACGAAAGGATTTCTTCACCAGGTAGCTGGTCATAAAAGATGACATCTGCTATTTCAATCACTTCCGCTGCATGCTGCGCCAGAAGTCCTGTACCGCCAGGGCCTGAGCCAACAAGATACACTTTACCGTTCATAAGAAATCCCTAATGTGTGATATGCCTCAGCAATCAGGTCGCCTGCCACTGATCGAAACGCCGTTCCCTCTGCACGTGCATCTTCTAATGTTCCGATGTTCTTTTCGATACGTTCCGTCCGTTTTCCATCGAGAGAAAGAACCTCAGCAATAAGGTGGCCATTTTTACAATAAATGCCCATAGGTGTGAAGCAGCCGGCACTGCAGTAGCGCACTATCGCCGCCGCGTCCACCGGATTGGCGGTCCCGTTGTTCGCCTTGTAGTTTTCGATGAGTGGGACCTGTAAAACCGGCGCGGCGCCGACGCTTTTGCAATAGCCGATGAAGGCATCGATCTGCGAATCGCCGAAGGGATCGCTGCCGTAGGCTCCCGTGCTCTTTTCCGCGTCGTTATTGTAGCCTCCGGCGCGAAGGACATCGAGCTTGAGACCGCCGACCAAGGCCTGCGCGTTCGGCATATTGTCGCCGTAGCCATCCCAGCACCAGTAGTTTTGCCCGTACAAGGTGGAGACCGATTTCGGGTTCGATCCGTCGATCGTAATGGTCCCGGCGGCTCCGTCCGGATATGCCGTCGATGCCGCGATGGTGCTCTGACAGCCCATAAAGACGGTTCCCGTCAAGACGAGGAAAAGACCCGATATGACCCGCTGCATTCGCCGCTCCATTTCATATGAAATTGTCTGAGCCTCTTTCATTGCGTCACGAAATAAACTCAGAGAAGGGGGATGCCTAAAAACAGATTGAAACCTTCTATCGTTTTCCTGTGGGTGTCAATCCCACCCGATAAAGCCTGGCAAGCAATCGGAAGCGAGTCTTGCATGCCACTGAAGGATCTTGATGCCTGCGAGCACGACCGTGGCCAGGATAAACTTGAAGGATACCTTGCGACATATTCCCCTGGCTGTTGCGTTTGCAGGGGGCTCACTTGACGCTACAATATATATATTGTAGTTTTCATACATGACGGGGAAGCAGGTCATCAAGATCATGCAGCAAGCTGGCTGGACTCGAGATAGGGTCAACGGTTCGCATCACGTGATGATCAAATCCGGACAGCGCGCAGTGCCGGTCCCTGTACATGGCTCTGAAGACCTTGGCCCCCTCGCGAAGCGAATTCTTCGCGAAGCCGATATCGAGTTATAGGAGGTTGTATGGTCTACTATTGCCGCTTGGTCGAGGAAGAGGGCGTCTTTCTTGTGGAATTCCCCGACGTGCCGAACGCTATTACTTCGGGGCGCTCTGAGGACGAGGCTCTCTTCAACGCGGCTGAAGCCTTGAATGGCGTTCTCGAAAGCGATATCTCGCACGGTTATCCGCTCCCCGAAGCCGCCACGGGTCCGGGGAAGGGGCTGCATCAAGTTGAGGTTGAGCCGCACGTCCTCATTGCGTGGGAGCTTCGCAAGCTTCGCGGAGATCGCCCCCAGTCCGAGATTGCGGCAAAGCTTGGCCTCTCATATCAGGCCTACCAGCGTCTCGAGAATCCCGCCAAGGGAAATCCGACCGTCAGGACCCTGCAGCGTGTCGCGAAGGCCTTCGATAAGCATCTCATTATCGACCTTATTTAGGGGATAATGTATCCTTTGGAAAGATTTTCACTGACGGCGAAACCGTGAGGATCGCGACCGCCGACGTCGCGGTCCCGCAGGTCACCGTGAAGTACTACGATTTCGCCGTTCCTTAGGACGAACCAAGGGTTTATCAATCTTTTTTCAATCGCCCCCTTCCCCGGCACCATGACCTCGACATGACTTTCGGCACTCTCCGCCTCCCCTCCTAAAGCGCGATATTGCAGCCATCACGCGGAGGAAGACAATGGCATTGATCAGCGTAAGGGACGTAGAGAAGCACTATCAATTGGAAAAGACCCAGGCCCCGGCCCTCGTCGGAGTCAGCCTGGAAGTGGAGGCGGGCGAGCGCGTCTGCCTCATGGGGCCGTCGGGGAGCGGCAAGTCGACGCTGCTCAACATCATCGGCTGCATCGACAAGGCCTCGGGCGGCAGCGTCGTCGTCGACGGCGAGGATACCGGCAAGTTGGACGACGCCAAGCTGTCGCGCTTCCGGAACAGGACGATGGGCTTCGTCTTCCAGAGCTTCAACCTGATTCCCGTGCTTTCGGTCTTCGAGAACGTGGAATACCCCCTCCTCCTCCAGACCCTGCCGGCGAAGGAGCGGAGGGACCGCGTACTGGCCATCCTCGAGCAGGTCGGGCTCGCCGGCTTCAGGAAAAGAAGCCCCGAGAATCTCTCCGGCGGCCAGCGCCAGCGGGTCGCCATCGCGAGGGCCCTCGTGGCGAGGCCGAGGCTCCTGATCGCGGACGAGCCGACGGCCGCCCTCGATCACGCGACGGGCGGCTCGATCATGGCCCTCATGGTCGAGCTGAACGAGACATTAGGGTCGACCCTGATCTTCTCGAGCCACGATCCCGCCGTCGCGCGCCATGCGAAGCGGATCGTGAAGATGCTGGACGGCCGGATAGAGTCCGACGGGGAAGCGGCATGAGACTCGCGGCGATGGCCTGGCGGAACGTCTTTCGCCAGAAGCGGCGGACGCTGATCGCGCTCTCGGCCCTGGTGATAGGGCTCTCGGGCCTCGTGGTCTTCCAGGGCTACATAACGCGCATAATGTCCAACCTCCGGGACCGGACGATCCTCTCCGGCATCGGCCACGTCCAGGTCGCGGGCGGCGAGGGCTACTGGGATGACGGGGAATTCGATCCCTACGCCTACCTCATGAAGGACGCCGAGCTCAGGATGGACGAGGTCCGGAGGGAGTCGGGCGTCGAGGCGGTCTTCCCCTCGACCGGCTTCACCTCGATCGCGGGTTTCGGGGATAAGTCGGCCACCCTCCTCGTCAAGGCCTACCCGGCGGATCGCATGTACTTCGCGCCGCCGGCCGGCCCGGGATCGAAGGCGGCCGACGCGCCCAGGGACCGCTTCAATCTCGGCACGCTGGTGGCGGGCGCGGCCCCGGGCCCTTCGGACAGGGATCGAATCGTCCTCGGCGAAACCGCCGCGCGCATACTCGGCGCACGGGTGGGCGACGTCGTCACCCTGATGGGCCTCCTGCCCGAGGGCGCCTTGAACGGCCGCGACTTCACTGTCGCGGCGGTCTACCGCGATCCCGGCAGGGACAAGCTCTTCGCCTTTACGGACTACCGGACGGCGATGGACTTCACGGGCATCTCGGAGCCGCCGGTCTTCCACGTGCTCCTGAAGGATACGGACCGCGCCGAGGCCCTCGCGGCGAGTCTTCCGCGCGGCCTGCCTCGCCGCGCCTGGCCCCGGCTCGCACCCTTCTACCTCCAGGTCAACACCATGTTCAACGGCTTCCTGGCGGTCATCCGCTCGATCATCCTCCTGGTCACCCTCTTCATCCTCGGCAACACGATGAACCGGATCGTCTTCGAGCGCATGCGCGAGTGGGGCACGCTCCGCGCCCTCGGCACGCAGCGGCGGAGCATCCTCGCCCTCGTCGTGCTGGAGGGCTCTTTCCTCGGGCTCGTCGGGTCGGCCCTGGGCATAGGCCTGGGCTTCGGACTCTCCGAGCTCATCAATATGGGTGGAGGCCTCCCCTTTCGGGAGGGGACCGGCCTCGCCTTGCACATGATCAGGCTCGCGCCCGACCTGCGGGCGGTCTGGCTCAACATGCTCCCCGTCGCGGCCACGGCCGCCCTCGCCTCCCTCTTCCCGGCGGGCCGGGCCGTCGGCATGACGCCGGCGGAATGCCTCAGACAGATATAGGAAATACGCCATGAAACATTTCGTACTGACCATGGTGATGGCCGCGCGTAACCTGCTCCGCAATCGCCGCCGGACCGTCTCGACCCTGCTCGCGATCGCGGTCGGCCTCGTGGGCCTCACCTTCCTCGACGGCTACATCACCTATTCGATTCGCGGCCTTCGGGAGGTAGTGATCCACAGCGGGACGGGCCACATCCAGGCCGCCCTCTCGCCGGGCTATTTCGACGAGGGCGACGACGATCCCATCCCCTTCATGCTTCCCGAAGCGAAGAGGCTCGAGGCCGAGCTGCGCTCCCTTCCCGAAGTGAAGGACGTGGTGCCGACGGTTTCCTTCATCGCGGTCATCGCGGCGAAGGGCAGGACGAGCACGGCCCAGGTGAGCGCCCTGCCGATCGCCCAGGCCAAGGCCGACCTCGATGAGCGCGATATCGCCGCGGGACGGGACCTCGAGCCGGGCGAGAAGGGCAGGATCCTCGTCGGGCGCGGCCTCGCCAGGAAGCTCGGCCTCGCTCCGGGCGATCGGGTCTCGCTCTTCGCCGTGAGCGAGGGCGGCGGCGTGAACACGCTGAGCTATACGATAGCCGGAACGACGTCGACGATCATCGCGGCCCTCGACAACGTCTCGGTCTCCATGGACCTGGGCGACGCCTCGACCCTGCTCGGGACCGAGGCCGTGCCCCGGCTCACCGTCTTCCTGAAATCGACCGACGATACGGCGCGCGTCGCGGCGATGCTCGCCGCGGCCTCCGGCGGGCGGCCCCTCCGCGGGCGGCGCCCTGGAGGCGGCCTCCGGCCTGACCTTCAGGACCTGGGAGGATCTCTCGCCCTACTATCGCCAGGCCAGCTCGGTTTATCGGATGATCCTCGCGGTGGCCAGGCTCATCGTCCTCGTCGTCGCGCTCTTCTCGATCTCGGGGACACTCTCTCTCGCCATCCTCGAGCGCCTGCGGGAGATCGGCACGCTCCGGACCTTCGGATCGAGGCGCTCCCACGTCGTGGCCATGTTCCTCGTCGAAGGCCTCGCCCTCGGCCTCGTCGGCGTGCTGGTAGGAGCGGCTCTCGGTTGGGGAGGCGTCGCCGCGGTCAACGCCGCGGGCGGGATGACCGTGCCCCCCCAACCGGGGACGAGCTCAGCGCTAACCATCCTTTTCAGACCCGAGCTTTCCACCTTCGTCCAGAACGCCCTGTGGGTCCTCCTGGCCGCGGCGGCCGGGGCCCTCGTGCCGGCCGCTCTATCCTCCCGGCGCGTCATCGCCGAGCTGCTCAGATCCCAATAGGAGTACGACATGAAGATTCTCTTCGCCTTCCTTATATCATGCCTGGCCCTCGGGGCCTTAGGCGCCCAATCCCCCGCCGAGCTCCTGGCGCAGATCGACGAGCGCCGGACGATACCGGACATGAGTTTCGACTTGCGCATAAGCTCCTTCGAGTCCGGGAAACAGAAGGATTACAACGTCCTGCAGGGCAACGCGAAGGCAACGGAGGTAGGCAACTCAGTCCTCGTCTACTTCACGGAGCCGGCCTCGGTCAAGGGACGCAAGATGCTCATGGACGGCCGCGTGGTGTACTACCTCTTCCCGAGGACGAGGAACCCCATCCGCCTCTCCCCCCTCCAAGTCCTCCTCGGCGAGACATCCAACGGGGACGTCGCGCGCACTGGCTTCGCGAAGGACTACGACGTGACCGCCCTCTCCGAGACGGTCAGGGAGGGCGCGGCCTGCTACCTCTTCAAGCTGGATGCGAAGGCGGACAGGAAGGACTCGACCTACGCGAAGGTCGACCTCTGGGTGGAGAAGGCCAGCCTGAGACCGGTCTACGCCGAGTTCTCCGCAGCGGACGGGAAGCTGCTCAAGAAGGCCGTATACGAGGACTACCGGACAGTCGAAGGCAAGGACCTTCCCTTCACCCTTGACATCACGGACGGCGACGACCCGCAGAAGCACACGACGATGGTCTATCTGCGCATCGGGCGAAAATCCTTTCCCGAGACGGCCTTCCGCAGGGATTACCTCGAGTCATGGAACCCGGAGCCATCCCGATGAATAGGATGCTGGTCGCGTCCATCGCGGCGGCCATCGGGCTGGCCTCGATCCAGCGGGCGCATGGGCTGGAGATAGAAGCCGACCTGGACCTGTTTCCGACCGCGAGCCTCGCGCAGGAAGGGGGAGGGCAGAGCATGCAGGTCGAGGCGACCAGGATAGTGGCCCAATCGGCCATCTCGCACAAACAGGCCCTCGGCGAAGGGCTCACGCTGTCCGGCACCGCCTGGCTCGACGCCGACAGCCTCCCCTCCGGCTCTCCGCTCGCGGTGCCCGCGTCGAAGCTCGATATGAACGCCCGCCTCCTCGAGTTCGGCCTCGAGTGGGAGGCGTTGCCCGGCGCGCTGATCCTCGACCTGGGGAAGAAGATCATCCATCCCTCCTCGGGCTTCTTCAAAACGCCGCTCAATATGCTCTCGCGCCCTGCCGTCGGCGACGTACCATCCTCTACCGCGGCGTCAGTGGGCAAGTGGGAAGAGGGTTGGGTCGGCGCCGACCTCACCTGGCTGGTAGGGAAGCTGACCGTGGCGAATTTCTTCTCTCCACGGCTCACCTGGAGCCAGGGAGCCGATCAAGTCCTTCAATATATCAGCCAACAGCAAAGCGAGTACGACGACCTCGTGCGCCTGGGCCTCCATATCGGCGAGGTGGACCTCAGGCTTCTCGTCCTGAGCTCCGCGGATTCGATCGGCGGCGCGGATTCCGATTTCCATCTTCAGACCGGGGCGGGACTCGACGTCAACCTCGGGGACAGCCTCACTGTCCGCGCCGAAGTCAGCGCCGCGGATTCGACGGAAAGACTGTACGTCGTCGACGCGACCCAGCTGACGAGCCGGCGGAAAGCGTCGCCTGGGCCCCCCGCGCCCTCCTGGGCTTCACGTGGGCGGAAGGCGGCGCCAAGGACCTATCCGTGATGGCGGAGTACTACTACAACGGCCTCGGCTTCGTCGGCTCTGACTACGATCGGCTGATGCAATATTCCGGTAACAGCCTCGCCGCGGCGGGGCGGAGCGTGGCCGGGGGCCAGGGCGTCGCCGACGTCCTCGACCAGTACGGAAGCTTCGAGGCGGCGCGCCACTACGGCTTCGCGCGCGTCGCGGGCAATATCGAGGACGACCTGGCCGCCCAACTATGGGTCGTCGCGAACCTGCAGGATCTTTCCTGCATGACCGGCGCCGCCCTCACCTGCACGAAGGATGCCTGGGCGATCTCGGGAGCCCTCGTCGACGCCTGGGGCGGATCGAATACCGAGGAGGGACTGTCCCCCCTCCTCTGGAGGCTCGACCTCGAGCTCAGTCTCTTTTTCTGACCCGTCGCCAGGGCGGGGAGGGTATACTGAAAACCATGACCGAAGGCTCCGTCGAGTCGGGAAGGCACCAGACAAGTCCCGCGATCATGCATTTCGCCGGCTACGGCACCGTCGTCGGCATCGCGATCGCGGAAGGCCTGACCGTGGCGCCCGGCCCTTCGCTGATCCTGACCCTGGCCTTCATGGCGGGATTCCTGTGCCTGCTCTTCCTCATGTTCCGCGATTTCGGGCGTCCGGGCAAAGCCCGGTTCATCGCCCTGTCGTCGGCCCAGACGGCGCTCGGCATCGGCGTCATGCTGGCGGGCTCTTCTCCCCTGCTCGGAGGAGTCGTATTTTTCGTCCTCTGCGCGGTCGTCGCGAGGAAACTGTCCCTTGCCGCGGCCCTGGCCTTGGACGGCCTGGCCTCGCTGGCGTTGTACGCCGGCCTCTTGATGCGAGGGCGGGGCGGCGAATGGGCGGCGGACGTCCTGCCTTATGGTTTCGGAGTTTTCGCGGTGATCGCCCTATCCCTCACCCTTCGCCGCGCCCAGGAGTCGAGGGCGGAGAGCCTCAGGCTGCTCGACGAGCTCAACGACGCCCATGGCCGGCTTCGCGACCTCGCGGTCCTCGAGGAGCGCCAGCGGCTTGCCCGCGAGATGCACGACGCCGTCGGGCACCGGCTCACCGCCGCCGCGATGCTCCTCGAAGGGGCGGCGAGGCTCATCCCGACCGAGCCCGACCGAGCGGTCCGCCTGGTGGAGACCTCGCGCGAACAGGTGCGCGAGAGCCTGGCCGAGCTGCGGACCGCCGTGACCGCCCTGCGGGAGGATGCCTCCGGCAGGCTTCCCCTCGCGGGCATACTCGGCGCCATGGTCGACGTCTTCGGACAGTCGGCCGAAGCGAAGGTGAGTCTGCATGTCCAGGAAGGCCTGCCCGAGCCCGATACCGAGCACAAGCTCGTCCTGACGCGCAGCGCGCAGGAAGCCCTGACCAACGTGCAGAAGCACTCGGGCGCCTCCCGCGTAGAGCTTAGCCTCGGCTTTGACGGCGAGGCTTACGAACTCGAGTGTCGGGACGACGGACGCGGTCCCCCCGCCGCGGACGCTCCCCCGATCCCCGGAGCAGCGGGCGGATTCGGCCTCGGCAACCTCCGGGCGCGGGCCGCCGCCTTCGGCGGGAGCGTCGAGCTCGGGCACGCCGAGGGAGGGGGCGCCCTCCTCAGGCTGCGCCTTCCCTATCCATCGATGAAGGAGGGCAAGGTTGGAGCCGGGAGCTAGCGCTCGCGCTCGCGTTCGCGTCCTCGTCGTCGACGACCAACAGCTCGTCAGGGAGGGACTGAAGACCCTCCTCGAATTCGAAGAGGGGATCGAGATCGTCGGCGAGGCGGCCGACGGCGCGGGTGGGATCGCGGCCTTCCTCTCCTCCTCTCCCGACGTCGTGCTCATGGACATCAGGATGCCGGGCATGGACGGCGTCGAGGCCACGAAACGGATCAGGGCCCTCGACCCCGAAGCCAAGATCCTGGTATTGACGACCTTCGACGAGGACCGACTCGTGTTCGAGGCCGTTCGCTCCGGCGCGCGAGGCTACCTGCTCAAGGATATCTCGGGGGCCGAGCTCGCGGCCGCGGTGCGCGACGTGGCCGCGGGCGGCGCCGCGCTTCAGCCGGACGTGGCGCTCAAGGTCATGGACGCCTTCGCGCGGCTCGCCGGCAGGGCCGACGCCGCGGGGAGCCGGCCCGCGGAGCCCCTGTCGTCCCGCGAGCGCGCGGTCCTCGCACTCGTCGCGAAGGGTCTCAGCAACAAGGAGATAGCGTCGCGCCTCTTCCTCGCGGAAGGCACCGTAAAGAACCACGTCAGCGCGATCCTGACGAAGATCGACGCCCGCGACAGGACCCAGGCGGCCATACGCGCGCGCGACCTGGGACTCCTCGACGAGGCGGCGGAGACGGACGACTCGGATCGTCACTGACCCGGCAAAACTGCAGTTGGCGCAACCGGCATCTTGTGGACCCCCAGGTAGGGGAGCGGCCTTCACGACTGGCACAAGCCTTGGCGGAATTTGGTCGTATCGACAAGACGCTCCATTCTCTGACTTACCTCGATGACGATGAGCAGACTTTATACCGTTTTGCTGTTCCATTGATCCCCAAATCCCATATTGCCGCACATGGCTAAAAGGCGCTACGAGAAGGATCGGTCGAACTCGATAATATGCTTCACCGGCCCGAGGTGGACCATCGATTCGGTCTTAGCCTCGTGTTTCATCCGGAACCCACTCTCGCCCAGCGATATACCGAGATGATCCAGTGGGAGCTAAGTTGCAATAAGCGACATTTGTGCCCCGGAACGCTGCTCCGCCAGGCAACAAAGGCCTGACAGCGTCAATCACTGGATCTCTCGGATCATGTTGTCGTTCGTATCAGCGACAAAAAGTTGGCTCGGAACGCTGGAATCCATCGCAACTCCACTTGGAAGGTAAAGCTTGCCGCAGTTCCCGTACCGTTCGTCGCGCCAGTGGAAGCTGAACCTGTCAAAGTGGTAACCACCCCTGTCGGGACAATCTGACGAATCAGATTGTTTCCTTGGTCAGCAATATAAACATGGAGGTTGTCTGTACGGAGTATAGATAGCCTAAGGATGCCAGGCAAGTGGCGGCAATGCGGGGTTAGGACAAGGCGTCTTGGCTGTTTGAAACACGCCGTTCGAAGTCGGCGAAGGAAAGAACCTCGACCCCACGGAAGGGATGAAGGGCGAGGAGGTCAGCATCCCCGGTGATGATGATGTCGGCGCGACCGTTCATAGCAATCTCAAGGATGAAGTCGTCGTCCTCGTCCCGGCAGGCGTGGACATGCTCCGATACCTCGACGAGTTCGGATGCGGCGGAAAGAAGGTTAAGGAGCTCCTCGGCCTGGGCCTCGCTGAAGTAACGGCGGAACTTGAGGCGAGAGGCAACCTCCCCTAGTTCGGTTAGCTGCGCATAGGACGAGAGGAGCGTCAGGTCTCCTCTCGTGAAGAGCTCCTTGAGGATCGAGAGGCGGCGACCTATGAGAAAGCTGATCCAGAGGTTGGTATCAACGACTACTCTGAGCATGCCGTTCTCGTCGGACTGCCTTGACCTCGGCCTGAATCTCCTCGTCGCTCAAGGGGAAGCCTGCGGCGGAAGCTTGAAAGCGTTCGATCCGCTTCACGACCGTCTGGCGATCGAGATACGAGGCAAGGCGTATCTTATCGTCTTCGGGCATCTGGTCCACGATGGCCTGAATCTGCGCGAAGCCGAGGTTGAGGGTGACGGGAATCTGCGTCTCCATAGCCTTAATATACTGCATCAATCCTCCTTGCGATAGGTAAGTAGCTGTCGCGTCTTGCGTGCTTGAGCAACGGCCCCCTTGTGCGCGGCCTTGGTAAGGCGCTCCTGGAGCTCGGTGAGGTTGGCCCGGTAGGCGTCGTCCACGGTGGCGAAGGTTCTCGATGTTCTTCTGAGTGTAGCGCACGGTCGTCTGGACCGAGGGACTGAGCGAAGCCGACCATGACACGGGGGCGATCGACGTTCCGAAGGTCCTCGATACCGCGCCCTTCGAGGTAGGCATACAGCTCGCGGAGATAGATGAGCTTCACGGCGATCGTGCGCTTGTTGTAGCCCGCCTCTGAGAGGGCCTCCTCGAAGACCTTGCGGCCGCGAGGTATGGAAAGTCCGCCTGTCATCCGTGCATCCTCGGGTGACACAATAGGCCATTCTGCCTCCCGCTCGTCCCGTATGTGTACGTGGTATCAAGGGTGGAACCATGCCATTATGGGCTACACGTCCCGTGCTATCGTAGTCGAAGACTACGATATTCCCGAGGGCGTCGGTCTGCTGGGACAGGCTGCCGCTAAAAATCGAGTATAGCTCGCTGTCCCCTCCGAGATTAGAATAAAATCCTCTGTTGACAAATTATGCCAAAAGGTGCATAGTTGCATCAATGCGAAACGCTATCGATGCCTTCAAGGCCGTGGGCGAGCCGACGCGCTTCAGGGCCCTCCGGCTCTTGATCGAGGCGAAGACCGATCTCTGCGCCTGCGAGATCATCGATGTCCTCCAGAAGCCTCAGTACACGATATCGAAGAGCCTCGGCGCCCTCGTCGATTCGGAGCTGCTCGACGAGCGGCGAGAGGGTCGAATGATGATGTACGCCTTAGCCCATAATAGCGTAAATGACGCGATTTTCGAGGCAGTCGGCAGGGTAGCTCTAAACGAGGAACTGGTTGCGGATCGTGAGCGCCTGGACGCTCGCCTTGCGCGAAGGGAGAATGGGGAGTGCGTCTATAGATGCTAAAATTTTTTGATGCATGCAATGTGCAATGTCGCATGCACTATTGTGCAATGTGGCATAAGATTTCGTCAGAAACGAGTCATTGAAGGAGGCAGGTAAATGTCGGAATGCGATTGCGGAAATCGGAAGACTGTTATCATTACCGCTTGTTCGGGAGCCGCCAATACCGGCCTCCTCGCCGACCGGGTCGCTCGGGCTCTTCGAACCGACAAGCTGGGCTCGATGACCTGTCTCGCGGCTCTCGGGGCCGAGGTTTCCGGCTACGTCGAGTCCGCCCGCATCGCCGATCGGAACATCGTGATCGACGGATGCCCGGTCGCTTGCGGCGCGAAAATCTACGCCAAGCTCGGCCTTGCGTACGAGGAGTACCTCATGACCGACTTCGGGGTCGAGAAGGGAAAGACCGAGATCACCGACGATCTCGTAGCGAGCGTCGCCTCGCGCGTTGCCGCCGCTCTCGCGGAGGACAAGGTTTAGCAAGTGGCAAGGCTTGGTCAATCGGCTCGTGTACGGAGTCGCGTAGCTCCAGGATAGCCTCTCCTTAGGCACGACGATCCCATGGCAATCGGACACGTACTCATGATGTTCCCGCAGCCACTTCCTCAAGGACAGGAAGGTACTGGTCCCGCCCCGGACGTCTTCTATATCCGGAGGCAGTATCAAGCTGAAAATGAGGATTTTTCAGCTTGAAAAGTCGGGCTGGACAGTCTGAAAACTCCTCGTGGACAGGCTGAGAAGTCATCCTGGACAGGCTGAAAACTCCTCGTGGACAGGCTGAGAAATCCTCCCGGACAGGCTGAGAAATCCTCCACGACAGATTGAAAAATCCACTTGACCCACTGATTTCCTTTAAAAGTATCAATCCGGATGATTAGGTAAAGGAGAGACGCGGCCATGGATGAAGCAAAAGGCGTAAAGGGAAGGATCCGCGACGCAAACCGGACCCGCGAGGCGATATTTGCGGCGGCGGCGGCGATCTTCGCGGCCCAGGGTTTCGCCGGGGCGCGTCTGGACACGATAGCGGCGGACTCAGGCTACAACAAGAGCCTTATCGGCCAGTACTTCGGAGACAAACTCGGCCTTTATTCCGAGCTGCTCGAGCGGGCGGACAGGGAAGCGGATGCCTTCCTCGCGCTGGTACTCGCAGCCCTGCTCGGGGACGAGGCCGCCACTTCCGACGCTGGCAGGTTCCGATCGTATTCCATAACCTCGCGAACTCGCTGCCGGTGGGCGATTGGCAAGTCGTTCAGGAAGTAGACGGCTTGAAGCTATTGTTGAGCGCTGCGCGCGGCGCATTGGATAAAGAGGCCATTGCCGACGCCATTAGGCGGGAATTGGCGCGTCAGAGGCGGTCGTCCCTCGCGTCGAGGTGAAGGAGGTCGTATCGATTCCGCAGGCGGCATCGGGGAAGACGCCCCTTGTCAAGTCCAACCTTCCCGGAGCTTAATACCGGCATTGAAGACTACTCGGAGAAGCCGAGGGAGGCATGCGCGACATGAAGATCGGCTATAAGGCCATACCCTTCTCTATAAACAGGCGGATGGCGGCCGCCAGCGCCGCCGTGGCGAGCGAGCGAAGCACGATTCACGGCATCACCGAAGCCGATATCGGCGAACCGCGAAGGCTCATGGAGGAGCATCGGAAACGAACGGGGGAAGCTCTGTCCCTGACCGCCTACGTCGTCGCCTGCCTGGCCCGCGCCCTGTCCGAGGTTCCCGAGCTGAACTCGTTCCGCAAAGGGCGGAGGCTTGTCATGCTGGATGACGTCACCGTGAACGTCCTCGTCGAAAGGGAACTCGATGGAGAGAAAGTCCCGGAGCCCGTAGGGATTCAAGCCGCCCAGAGGAAAACCTACCGCCAGATCCATGACCAGATCAGGCTCGCCCAGCGCAGAGAGGGGGACCGGCTCGGCAGTCTCTCCGGATCGGAATGGATCCGGTTCATTCCGAGTTTCCTCTTTCGCGCCTTTATCCGCGCCGCCTCGCGGAGCGTCCGCATGGCGAAGCGCTATGGAGTCGTGAGCGTAACGGCCGTCGGCATGTTCGGGAGCGACGCGCTCTGGTTCGTTCCCCTCGGCGGCGCGACAGTTCTGGTCACCGTGGGAAGCATAGTCAAACGACCGAAGCTAATGGATGGACGACTCGAAGAAAGAGAGCAGCTATGCCTGACGATCTCCTTCGATCATGAAATCGTCGATGGCGCGCCCGCGGCGCGCTTCGTCAAGAAGTTCACGGCTTTGATCGCGAGCGGTGCGGTCCTGCATGAATGCGTTGCAGGGGAATGAAAAATAATGGGGCACGGCATCAGATCTCCAGCGGGGCGACCAGGGGATGTTGCCTGGCCCCATGGCTTTGATCGCTCTCGCGGCAGTCCCATGACGAGCTTCGCCGCAGCCGCTTTAAGCCCGCTTATCTCACGGGTAGTGAATATTCCTCCCCGCATAGACCGCATGGTCGGCCGGCCGGTAGCGCTTCCGTTCGAGGCCGGCCCTTCGATGAACAGGAACATGACACGGCGTCGAAGGTCGGCCGCGAAATCGAGTCGTCAAGGCAGGCCCGATAGAAGGCCTTCGCGGACCGATCAACGGCCCTTGTTTTTCCGCTCCGCGCGCAGGGTCTCAGCCAGGGCGGCATAGCGATTCCCGGACCGCGGGGGGTCGGCCCCCCCCAGGGCACTCTTCAAGGAGGATGGCGTCTTCTCGTGCCGCTTTCGCAAATGTTCGCAAGCGTCAGAATCGTCTGGCGGTTCAACCGAGGCCGAACGTTCGAGTCGGCGAAGCAGTCGATGAAACTCTTCATGAGGCCGCCAACATTGAGCCATGCGCCAGGACAAAGTGTACGCACATCGCACCCCAGCATTTTTTCCCTTTCGGTGCGGCTCAACGTCACGGGCGCGGGCAGGCCTCCTTCGCCCAGCGCCAGTGCAGGACGTAACAGGCCCGAGGCAGGTCCCCGGCTTCACATCCTTTCAGAACAGTCTCGACTGGACCTCGCCCAGAAAATTCGTCCTCTCCTCGATCATTCTTCACATTCTTATCGGCCGGCCCCTTCCCCCTGGGCTCCCTATGATCGCCAGTCTGTTCACGGCCTTCCCCTTCCGCGACCTGCACTCTCTCGCGCCGAGCCGCGCGCAGAAAGCTTCACGTTTGCAACCCCTGCAGGACGACCGCGTAGACTGTCTCGTGCCCGCGTCGGGCCGTCGGCCTCTTGCAACACGACGCTCGAGGTCACACGTTCTCAGCGCGGCGGGGCCGGGGCTTCCCGGTCCATGGCCTCGGCGGCGGCGAGAGCGCGTCTCCCGCCCCAGCAGCGGGGTCCCTCGGCGTAGGAGTGGGCGCGCGAGAATAAAATCTGAGGTGGCAGACAGCGTGGGACACGCGGTCCTCACCAGCATTGAGGCGCGAATCATTCCCGATTCAACTCTCCATTGCTCCAGATTCTGGCAGGAAAGCCCTTCGCCTAGAGGGTCGACG
>CAVZVX010000041.1:0-67547 GCA_963778775.1 uncultured Spirochaetota bacterium
CGGAGGGCGTTCAATCGATGCCGGTCGGGAGCAAATTCCGCTTCTTCGTGCCTTCCTATCTGGCCTATGGAGAGAAGGGCGCCGGCAGCGCCATCGGCCCGAATTCTGTCCTCGTCTTCGAGATCGAGCTGTTGTCCATAGAAGACGGCCAAGTAAGACGCCGGGGCCGCCCGGTATCCGAGCGGCCCCGGAACCGCTCGCTAGCTCTCCGCGGGCTTTATTATCGGCGATAGGCCCGAGCGCAACTTGAGGGAGTTCGACGCCTTCATTGTCGAGGCCGAGCCCTTTGCGCCGACGCGCGCCTACTCACCGCCGCATTCACATTTCGCCGAAGTCCCGGGACTCGTGGCGATGGGGTGGGGCGTGATCGAGGTACAGGACTCGAATCGAGGGAATAGAAACCGAATGCGAAACCTTTATCAGGATTTCTCGCTGATCGCCCTCCGAATGGCCGACCGCGCTCGCCTAAGGCTGTCCTGGAATTTTCAAAGCCTCGTCCAAGTCCCAATATGTCATACCAAACCGCGACTGGGTACGATCGATTTGCGAATATTTTTCGACCTGGAACGTTTCGCAAGGCTGATCAGCCTGGCTTTCGGATCAGCCAAAGCCCCAGGATCGGTCGGCAGAGAGGAGATAGCGATGCCGAGAAAGCTCGCCATCCCGTGCCTATCGGCTAGAAGCCATGATTCGGTTTCTCGGACAGCGACTCTGAGGATGAAGCACGAATTGGGGACGAATGGCATCCATGTTCCAAGCACTCTCGAAGTATCTAAGTCGATCATCATTAGGAATGGAATGATCTTGGAAGACTCATTGTACGCCGCGATTTTTCTGACCAAGAGCCCCTTCCCCGGAGAAGCTCCGAGCCTATCGCGATCGGGGAATCTCCTAGCGACAGAACTTCCTTCCGAACCGAGTATCTTCCTCGCGACAGTCTCGCTTAAGTCGTCCTCGACCGCGATATTGAAGATCATTCGAACAAGACGAGCTGATCTGCCATCGAGGGAGCCGTCATGGGAAGCACGGCCTCAGCCGGCGACAGCCCCTGTTCGAGCAGGACGCGGACTTCCTCGATATCCTTGGCCGCCCGCACCGTAGTCCCCGCCTTCTCGGGGCACAAAACGAATATCTCGTTCGGCCCGATTCCTCTATCCGATAGAAGGTCGGGGTTATGAGTGCTGATCAGGATCTGCGATGGTTCCTTTTTAGCTTTATTGACTCGATAAATGAGTGGTGCCAGGCGGGAGACGATCCCAGAATGGAGGGATAGCTCAGGCTCTTCGAGCATCAGGAGGTCCTTTGTATCGAGGATCGTCCAAAGGATGCCGATCAGCCTAAGCGTTCCGTCCGAAAGCTGGCTCTCTTGCTGCTTGCCGGCGTTGGGCCTCCAGTTCTCCAGCCGCAGCTCGAGGTGGGGTACGCCCATCTCATCGATAGAGTCCGTGAGATCGCCGAGCTGAGGTATGGCGATCTTCAATAGCCGCTCGATCTTGGCGAAACGGGCGCGGCGAACCTTCGCATTCGCCTTAGCGACTTGCCCCAGGAATTTTATCCCGAATACATCCTCCTCGACGGAGACTCTGGCATTCGAGAAAATACTCGGGTTTTTTATTACCTGAGGAACGATGTGGAGGTAACGGAAAGAATTGAACAAGTCGTAAATCTGACGGGAATCGCCGTTTGAGCTTATCTGCTCGATATAGGTTTGAGTGAGCCGTAAGTCGTCCTTAGCGTCGTCGCGGTCCGGACGGGGAAGCACTCGTTCCGTCCGGCCTTCGAGCGTAACCTGCTCGGCGGCGACGAGGCAACGCTTCAAGCCTGATCGTTCCTGCCGCAGTTCCAGCCGATAGGTCCAGGCCGGTCTCCCCGCTCCTTCGACGAGTTCGAATTCAGCGACGATTGTCGAAGAACGGGCTCCGAGACAGCGGATTTTCTGAAGACCGCCTCTGGATGCGATCGCGCTGTAGCCCCCCTCCCGGTTTCACGATATCGGCCATGAAGAAAGGCGTCGAGGAGATTCGACTTGCCCGCCGCATTGGGACCGACAAAGAAGGCTCGTGAGCCGAGTTCTATGTCGACGGCAAGGAAATTTTTCCAATTCTCCAGATGGACTTTCCTTATTCTCATTCATCTACCTCCGGGCGGTCGAACGCGCTGTGCGCGCTTCATGCGCGTCTGCCTACTTCATATTCGCGCATCGCCGAGTATCTCGGGTTCGAGGCGATGGGCTAGAGTCGTACGAAGGTCGCGAATCGAGAGTGGAGGTAGCGGAGCCCGCCGCAGGCTCGAAAAACGCGCCGAGGAGTTCAGCGCGAATCGATGAGCGCTGAATAAGCGAGGGGGAGCAGATTCGGTGGAAGCGACGTTGCGCGAATACCGGCCTCCCGTGCCCGTAGGGAACTCATGTGAAGCGACTTCGCCCATTAGGCAGGGGTGTCGGCGGAGAGGGGTCGAGCGAGACCCCTCGCAGCCGACAGGCCCCCTGGATAGAGGGCGAAGTCGCTTCGGGCTGGCGATGAGTTTGCAGTACAGGCGGTTGAGATGGACGGACCGCGCTGCCCCTTTATTTCGCTGGCTTCTCCCTCTTCTTTTTCACGTCCTCGGCCTTTCTCGAGATGCGGTTCCATACCGCCGCGAGCCCCATCGCCTTGAGCGCAATGGCCAGCGTGGCGCGGGCCTCCTCGCGCATCCGCATCGTGCCGTCGTAGACGACCTCGTCGGCGAGGCCGGACTGGGACTCGTACTTCGCGCGCCGCTCGCGGATGGGATCGAGGAAGGCGTTGAGCGACACTATCAGCTTCTCCTTGACTTCGACGTCGCCTACCTTGCCTGCGCGGTAGCGGGCCTTGAGTTCCTCGACCTCGGCCCGGTCGAGATTGAACGCGTCGTGATAATCGAAGACCGGATTGCCCTCCACCGTGCCGGGGATATCGGCCGACACGCGCTTGGGGTCGGTGTACATGCCCATGACTTTCTTGGCGACCGTTTTGGCATCGTCGGAGAGGTAGATCGCGTTGCCGAGGGATTTTGACATTTTGGCGTTGCCGTCGGTGCCGACGAGGGAGCCGACCTCGCTTACGAGGACGTCTGGCACGGGAAAGGTCTCGCCGTAGAGGAAGTTGAAGCGCCGGGCGATCTCGCGGGTCACCTCGACGTGGGCGACATTGTCCTTGCCGACGGGGACGAGGTGGGCGCGGGGCATGAGGATGTCGCCGGCCTGGAGGACGGGGTAGCCGAGGAGGCCGAAGGGCATCTCCTCGATGCCGGCTCCCTGGGCCATCTCCTTCAAGGACGGCACGCGCGAGAGCCGCGGCACGGTGATGAGATTGTCGAAGAGGACGGCGAGCTCGCAGACTTCGGGAACGGCGGACTGGAGGTAGATGACGCTTTTGGCGGGGTCGATGCCGCAGGCGAGGTAGTCCAGGGCGGCCGAGCGTACGTTGTCCGCCAGAGCCTCGATGCTCTCCTTCTCGGGCTTGGTGGTGAGGGTGTGGAGGTCGGCTATGATGAAGAAGCACTCGTACTCGTCCTGGAGGCGGACGCGGTTCCTGAGCGAGCCGACGTAGTGCCCGAGGTGGAGCTTGCCGGTGGGGCGGTCGCCCGTGAGTATTCGCTTGCGTTCCATGGTTGCTCTCCGATGTTTGTTAGTGGGGCCGGCCGCAGGGGCCAGCGGGATGGATGCGGCTCCGTCTCTCGAGGGCCCCTTAGCCCTTGCGCCACGCGAGGCGGCCTATCGCCGAGTCACGAAGGACGGGTCCGCGCGTCGCCAGGACCAGTTGTGGGGGCCGCGTCGGGAGAAGGCAGTCAAGAGAATCGCGGCGAGGACCAGTTGCATGGTCGAAGTCTATCGAAACCAGGGCGCGGCGGGCAAGGGGTGAGGGGCCGCGCATCGCTACTTTCTCGACGCTAATATCCCGTCCGCGGCTCGTAAGCCAGATGCCCAAGCCGCCGTTATCCCGCGGCTCGTGCCCGCGCCGTCGCCGACGAGGTAGAGTCCGGGAGCGGCCATGAAATAGTCGTCGACGAAGACGGGCCGGTTCGCGTAGAGCTTGATTTCGGGATAGTACATGATCGTGCTCGGATGCAGGAGGCCCGGCACGATCGTATCGAGGAGCTTCATCGCGTTCCAGATCGCGCGCATCACCTTGGCGGGCGCGCATAGGCTGACGTCGCCGGGCGTGGCCGAGGCCAGGGTAGGTTCGAAGTCGTAGAGGTCGCCCGAGAAATGCCCCCTGAAGGATCGCTTCCCGAGGCGGAAGTCGCCGACGCGCTGCATGATGGGACGGCCGCCCCCCAAGAGGGCGGCCTGTATCCCTAGCATACGGGCGTAGTCCTGGCCCGAGGCGAGGGGCTCGGTGAGGGTGACGGTCTTGAGGATGGCAAAGTTGACGAGGCCGTTCGGGGGACGCGCCGCCGGGCCGGCCCTCGAGCCGGAGACGCCGGCAGCGCCGGCCGCCAAGCCGGAGGCGTCGGCCGCCAAGCCGGAGGCGTCGGCCGCCAAGCCGGAGGCGTCGGCCGCCAAGCCGGAGGCGCCGGCCGCCAAGCCGGAGGCGCCGGCGACGGACCAGGCGTGGCCGTTGACGCTGTACCAGGCGCTCCCATCCTTCTCTTCGTATTTTTCCTGGACGACGTGAGCCGCGCCCGAGTTCGTGCAGAAGGTCCGCGTCTTCTTGGGAAACAGGAACTTGGGGTCGTAGTAGTCGGCGACGATCGGGTAGCGCTCCTGCCGAGTCTCCACGCGGATGCCGACGTCGACGGCATTGTCGGTGAAGCTCACGCCGGCCTCGTTCATGATCTCTTGGAGGAAGGAGAACCCGCCGCGGCCGGGCGCGACGACAAGATCGCGATAGGCGACCTCGCGTCGGTCGGTACGCAGCGCGCGCGCGCGCGCGTCGACGGATACGGCGCGCTCTCCGAGCGAAATCTCCGCGCCGAGGCCGGACAGCCTGGCGACGAGGCGCTTGATGAGCTCGAGGCCGCCGTCGGTGCCGAGATGGGATTGACGGATCTCGAGGAGGCTGACGCCGATCTTCTCGGCCCGCCTCGCGTAGACGGAGAGGTTGCGCTTCTCGAGAATCCGCGGTTCGAGGAAGGCCTCGACGCGCTCGAGGTAGGCCTCGGCCGGCTTCATGGCCCAACAACAGTCGGGAAAGCCGATCGGCCAGCTGAAGTTCATCTTGCAGTCGTTGCGCAGGCCGCCCGACGAGTACTCGCTCTTGTCGAGGATGAGGAGCGAGAGATCGGGCCTGCGCGCGAGAAGCTCGAAGGCCGCGCCCAAGCCCGCCGGTCCGGTGCCGATGATGACGACGTCGTAGGTTCTCATGACGTTCCCACAGCATAGCCCTCGGGGCTTTCCCTGTCACCCCGGCTGCGGATATCATCCGGCGTTATGGCAGCGACTCTCCTCGCCCTGCTCTCGATCCTGGTGTGGAGCTCCCTCGCCCTGCTCAATTCCAGGGTAAACACCCTTCCGTCCTTCTTCGCGGTCGGCGTCGCCCTCAGCGTCGGGGGCCTGGTCGGACTCGTCAAGGCTCGCGAGTGGCGCGTGCCGATCCGGACTTTCGCGGTCGGAGTCGGGGGCATATTCGGCTATCATGCCCTGCTTTTCGCGGCTTTCCGCATCGCGCCCTCGGTGGAAGTCAACCTCATTAACTATCTTTGGCCGTTGCTCATCGTCCTCCTGTCGCCCGTATTCCTCCGAGGCTTCCGCCTCGGCCCGCGGCACGTCGCGGGAGCCGTCCTCGGCCTCTCGGGGGCCGCCCTCATCGTGAGCGGCGGTCGCCTCGGCCCGGACGCGACCTATCTGCCGGGCTACCTCCTCGCCGCGGCGGCCGCTCTCGTCTGGGCCTCTTATTCCCTGCTCACGAAGCGGCTGCCTCTCTTCTCGACGGGCGCGGTGGGAGGCTTCTGCTTCGTATCGGGCCTTCTGTCCCTCGGCGTCTACCTTATCGGAAAGGCCGGGCCCGGCGCGGCGACGAGCCCGGCACCTTCGGACTGGCTTTTTCTGGTCCTGCTCGGGCTTGGCCCGATGGGAGGGGCATTCTATGCCTGGGATGCCGCGCTCAAGCGGGGCGATCCGCGAGTCATCGGGGCGCTCTCCTACCTGACGCCGCTGCTTTCGACGCTCAACCTCGCGCTTCTCGGCGGCAAGCGGCTGTCCGCGGTAGCGATCGTCGCGATGTCGCTCATCGTGGCGGGCGCGATCGTCGGTTCCTTCGATGTCCTGAAGGCCGCCCTCGCGCGGGGCGGGCGGCGCTCATAGGCCAAGGAGGGCTCGGCCTATTTGCGTCGCGCCGGCGTAGGGTTACGAGGGTTGCCCGCGAGCTTCCTGTAAGGCATCCATACGTATTTGGCATCGGTGACGCGCCACCCGGTTTTGGAAGGATTCCTCCCCATCGCCAAGGCATAGGCGAGGTCGAAGACAGCCTTGCCTTGATTCGCGGCATCGGCTGCGGCGACACCGAGGAGCTCGCCCGATCCGAGGGCCTCCGTCATCCATTGAGGAAGGGCGCCCTTGCAGGCGCCGACGATGGGAAGGTATCGCCTGCCCTTGAAGAAACCGGCGGCCTTGAAGGCATCTATCGCCTCGAGGGTCGACTCGGAATCCGCGCAAACGACGGCCTCTATTCTCTCGCCGAAGTCGGCTATGAGGGCTGCGGCCTCTTTCCCCGACGACCTGTCTTCCGCTTTCCCGCCCCCGGCGGAAAGTCGCTCGGCACCGATGCCCGCGGCGCCGAGGGCCTTGACGCAGCTCGCCTCGAGAAGGGCCGTATCGGATGAGGCAGGGTCCGCGGATAGCAGGACGTATTGAATCTTGCGATCCTTGTTCCTGTCGGCTGCGGGGTTGTCCTTCCAAAAAGAAACGAGTATCTGACCAATCGCCTCGCCCGCCTCGGCGCCCCGCGTCCCGACGAAGAACAGCTTGTCCCAGGAACGCATCGCCTCTTCGGAAGGCTCCCGATCGAAGAAGACTATCGGCGTCCTCGCGTCCTTCGCCTTGCCGATGATCGGGCCCAAAGCCTTGCCGTCTACGGGATCTATCGCGAGGGAACCGAGATTCTTTTGGAAGAAGGATCCTATTTCCAAGTCCTGAGCCGATTGCTGATTTTGGCCGTCGATGACGGAGAGATCGACCTTGTCCAGCGCCCTGGTCTCTATTGATTGCCGGATCGCGACCGAAACAGGCTCGTCGAAGGAACGCATCGCGAGACCGATCTTCGGCTTTTCCCTCCCGGCCTGGGAGCAGGAAACGATGACCAGCGCCGCGGCGACGAAGATGGAAGTCAGCCTCTTCATTGAACGATCCTCATTGGGTGATCGTACGCGAGGAATCGGCGCACCCGGTCATTCTAGCCGGATACTTTCGAGCTGTCCAGTTCGGGCATCGCGGACCCCGATTGCAAATCGGGCACCCCGATTGCAAATCGGGCACCCCGATTGCAAATCGGGGTACTGCCCTTGTATGCGGGCGCTCCATCCTCGATACTTTTTTGCAAGGGGGAACTTGTGGGCAGGGGCAAGAAAATAGTCGACACCTCTCTCGTCGTCGATGAAGCCGTCGCCCTGATCGAAGAATGCGGAGTAGGGGAGTTCTCGACGCGCCGTCTGGCTTCCCGGCTCGGAATTTCGGCGATGACCCTCTACAACTACTATGAGAACCGTGGCGCCATCATGAAAGAGGCGCTCGACAAGGGCCTGAGCCTGCTTTGGGCGGGGCTACCGGCGAAGGTCGCGGCCTGGCGCGCGAAGGGTGGCAGCTACCTCGGCGCCTATCGCGTCTTCGCCGACCATCTGCTCGCCTTCGCGACCGCGCGTCCCCTGCTCTGCCGCTTCATCCTTACCGAAGGCGCCGGAGGCGATTGGATGGCGAGAGACGGCTATATCGAGAACGTCTTCGGTCCGAAAAGCCGAGGCGCGGAGAGCCGCCCGGTGACGCTGCGCCGCGACATCTATCTCTTCGAGCTTCTCGCGTTCTCGCTGGCCCTCAAAGTCATCGGGGGGGAGAGACGCCCGAACGCTTCGACGAACTCGTCGGCGAGGGATACGAGCTCCTGATCGCCCGCCACGAAAAACCCGTCGGTCAATCTTCAACGTAGATTCGGGGGATCCTGCTGCCGACCATGCAGGTAAGCTCGTAGGGAATCGTGCCGAGTATCGCGCAGAGAGCCTCGCCCGCGATGCCCTCGCCGTCCTTCTCGCCGAAAAGGATGACCTCGTCGCCCTCCGAGGCTCTCGCCTCGGGGCCGAGGTCCACCATCGACTGGTCCATGCATATCCTGCCCACCAGCGGCCTGTCGGCGCCGCCTATCCTGACCATGGCCTTATTGGACAATGCCCGACTGTAGCCGTCACCGTAGCCGATGGGGATCGTCGCGACGGTCGTATCGGCGGGCGCTCGCCACGTGAGGCCGTAGCTGATCCCCTCGCCGGCCCGCGCTCGCTTCACGTAGGATATCCGCGCGGAGAGGCGCATCACCGGTTCGACGCCGACTTTCCTCCAGGGCGAAGGCTCGTAGCCGTAGACGAGTATTCCCGGCCTGACCATGTCGAAGCGCGCCTCGGGCATGTTGACCAGGGCGGCCGAATTCTCGATATGGACTATGGGCGGGGCCAGGGCGCGGCGCTCGAGGACGCCGAGCGATACGCGGAACCGGCTGGTCTGCTCGCGGGCGAATTCGAGATCGCAGTCGGCTGTGGCGAAGTGGGAGAAGGCGCCGACGAGATCGAGGCCGGTCCTCCCCTCGCGCGGAACCAGGTCCGACAGCTCCTCGGCCAGGCTCTCGAGCTCGTCCCATCGGGCTCCGATGCGGCCCATGCCCGTGTCGATCTTGAGATGGGCCCGGATGCTCCTGCCTTCGGCGCCGGCGGCCGCGGCCGCGGCCCGCGCCTTGCCCGCCGAAACGATCGTCGCGTCGACGCCGTAGCGGGCGAATAGGCGCAGCCGATCGTCCGGAGGCGAGCCGAAGACGAGGATGGGAGCGGCGATGCCCGCCCGGCGAAGCGCCAGGGCCTCCTCGATCAGGGCGACGCCGAGGTAGTCGGCTCCCTCGTCGAGAAGCTCGGAGGCTACGCGCAGCATGCCGTGGCCGTAGGCCTCGGCCTTGACCACGGCCATGACCTTCACGCCGGGACCGGCAAGCTCCCGCGCCCGGGCGAAGTTGCGACGCAAGGCGCCCAGCCGTATCTCGGCCCTCGCGGGTCTCGCCGCCTCTTCCCCGCCGTCCATAACCGGTCTCCTGCGTTGGGCTGTGTCTCGGCTAGCGAGGCTTCTTGATGAGCTGCGCGGCGCGCTCGGCGGCCTTGACGACCGCGTTGATGAGGGTGAGCCTGAGGCCGCCGGCCTCGAGCTCGAGAATGCCTTCTATCGTGGTACCCGCCGGAGTCGTGACCATGTCCTTGAGCTTGGCGGGATGCTCGCCCGTAATGAGGACGTTTCGCGCGGCCCCGAGAACGGTCTGCGCCGCGAGCTCGAAGGCGACGTCGCGGGGAAGGCCGAGCTTCAAGCCGCCGTCGGCCAGGGACTCGATGATGACGTAGACGTAGGCGGGGCCGGAGCCGGAGAGGCCGGTGACCGCGTCCATGTATTGCTCTTCGAGGACCAAGGCCCGGCCTACCGAGCGGAAGAGCTCGGTCGCCCATGAAAGCTGTTCCGGGCTTACGGACGATCCCGGCGAAAGGACCGTCATGCCCTCGCCGATGGCTACCGCCATGTTAGGCATCGTCCGTATGGTGGGCATGCCCGCGGGAGCGCAGGATTGCAGGAGCTCGAGACCGACTCCGGCGGCCACCGAGACGAGGAGCTTGGAGGCGTCGAGCGCGGGAGAGATTTCGGCGATGACGTCCGCGACGTCCTTCGGCTTCACGGCGATGATTATGGTGTCGGAGAGGCGGGCTACTTCGCGGTTGTCGAGGATCGCGCGGAATCCCGTCCTCGCGACGAAGTCCGCGCGATGCGATTCGGAGCGATCGGACAGGACCATGTCCTCCCTGGCCACGAGGCCGCGTTGCGCGATTCCCACGGCGAGGGCCTCGCCCACCTTGCCCGCGCCTATGATCCCCAGCTTCCTGCCCATGGCTCGCCTCCGATCTGCCAAGTATAGCGCCGATTTCGAGGCGGCATCTACATGCTTGAATTTCATGACGCAAACGCGGCAGAATCCCCCATGCGCGACGAACGCCCGGCCCTCCTCTCTCCCGATCCCTCCGATCTGCCCCTCCTCTTCGAGGCCGGCCGGCTCCTCGTGAGGCACGCGAACCTCGAGGAGGCGATGAGCCCCCTCCTCTCCTTTCTCGCGGACAGGGCCGACCTCGCGGGGGGCATCGCCGCGCTCGCGATGTCCGACGACGGGGAAGTGAGGGTGGCCGCCGTGGCGGATCCGGCCAACGCGGCCTTGGCGGGAAAGCGCATCGAGCTCGGAGCCGGCCTCCTCGGCAGGGCGCTTGCGACCGCGGGCCCGATCTTCGAGGCCGAGAGCCTGGCCGTGCCGGTCGTGCTGGGCGGATCGGCGGTGGGAGCGCTTTCCTTCTCGCGCTTTTTCGGGAGCCGCGAACATGCCCTCGTAATCGCGTCATCCATCGCGGCCCTCGTGGCCGAGGCCCTCGGCCTCAGGCGGAGGCTCGCCCGCGCCGCGACTCTCGGCGACTCGGCCGTCGGCCACGTCGTACCCCAGACGGCCGAGCCCCTGGGCATCGACGAAGGATGGGCGCCCGCGGCCATCGTTGGCCGCGCCGCTCCGATGCGCGAGCTTTATTCCCTTATGGATCGCGTCGCTGGCACCGAGACCACCGTCCTCGTCTCGGGCGAGAGCGGCACGGGCAAGGAACTCGTCGCTCGCGCCCTCCACGAGCGTTCGGGGCGCGCCAAGGCCGCCTTCATCGCCGTCAACTGCGCCGCCCTGCCCGAGTCGGTCATCGAGAGCGAGCTTTTCGGCCATGAGCGCGGCTCCTTTACCGGGGCGCAGGAGCTGAGGCGAGGCCGCTTCGAGCTCGCCGATGACGGGACGCTCTTCCTCGACGAGGTCGGGGAGCTTTCGCAGGGAGTGCAGGCCAAGCTCCTGCGCGTCCTGCAAGAGGGCGAGTTCCAGCGCGTGGGCGGTTCAGTCACCCTAAAGACCGATGTCCGGGTGATCGCCGCGACCAACCGCGACCTCGAGCGGGAAGTGGCGGAGGGACGCTTTCGCGCCGATCTATTCTGGCGCCTCAACGTCTTTCCGCTGCGAGTTCCGCCCCTTAGGGAGCGGCGCAGCGACATCGTCCTTCTTGCCGACTATTTCGCCGAGAAGCACGGACGCCGCGCCGGAAAGCCGATCTTGCGCATTTCCAGCCCCGCCATCGACCTCCTCATGACCTACCATTGGCCGGGAAATGTGCGCGAGCTCGAGAACTGCGTGGAACGCGCGGTGATCTTATCGACCGATTCGGTCATTCACGCCTACCATTTGCCGCCGAGTCTCCAATCCGCCGATTCGACGGGAACGGGACCTGCCTCGACCTTGGATGCCTCCCTCGCGAGGCTCGAACGGGAGCTTCTCGTCGAAGCCCTGAAGATCTGTCGAGGCAACGCCGCGGCCGCGGCTCGCCGCCTTGGCGTAACGGAAAGGAGAATGGGACTCGCCCTGCATCGATATGGCATCGACTGGCGTCGGTTCCGTACATCTATGTAGTCTTAGATATTGAACATACGTCGATGTAGGATAGCTATTTGTTCCCTATCAACTAATTCTTAATCCCGTAACGACATGTTGTTTCTGAAGCCTTGGCATGATATTTGCTGTATTAAACTATCAGGTCTCATATTCATAGGAGTGTTACATGTCTGATTGCATCGAATCCAAAACTCTCGGCCTCGCGGAGGTATACGGGGCCAACTGCTTTTCCAACGCAGTCATGCGGGAACGCCTACCCAAGAGCATCTACTCCGAGCTGCTCAAAGTGCAGGCCGGCAAACGCGAACTTACCCTCGACATAGCCGAAGTGGTCGCGAGCGCTATGAGGGACTGGGCCCTGGAGCGGGGGGCCACGCACTATACCCACTGGTTCCATCCCCTCTCCGGGATTTCGGCCGAGAAGCACGATTCCTTCATCGCTCCGACCGGCGACGGTAGGGTCCTCATCGAGTTTTCCGGCAAGGAGCTGGTCAAAGGCGAGCCTGACGCTTCCTCCTTTCCCTCGGGCGGCCTACGGGCCACCTTCGAGGCCCGTGGCTATACCGCTTGGGACGTGACCAGCCCGGCCTTCCTCAAGAAGGCTCCGAGCGGCACCACGCTGTGCATCCCGACGGCTTTCGTCTCCTATTTCGGCCACGCCCTGGACAAGAAAGTCCCCCTGCTCCGCTCGATCGAGGCGCTCAACAAGCAGGCGTTGCGCGTCCTCGGCGCCCTCGGCATCAAGGACGCGTCTCGCGTCACCCCGACCGTCGGTCCCGAGCAGGAGTACTTTCTCGTCAATCGCGAGCTGTATCGGAAGCGTCCGGACCTCGTCCTCACCGGGCGTACGGTCTTCGGCTCCATGCCCGCGAAGGGGCAGGAGATGGAGGACCACTACTTCGGAGCCATACAGGAAAAGGTCGCGGCCTTCATGCGCGAGCTCAACGACGAGCTCTGGGCGATGGGCGTCACCGCCAAGACCCAGCATAACGAGGTGGCCCCCAATCAATTCGAGCTCGCTTGCGTGTTCTCGAGCTCCAACGTCGCCGCGGACTCCAATCAGCTCGTGATGGAAACCATGAGTGCCGTGGCCGCCCGCCACGGCCTCGCCGCCCTCCTCCACGAGAAGCCTTTCAACGGCATCAACGGGTCGGGCAAGCACGTCAACTGGTCCATGGGTACCGATACCGGCCTCAATCTGCTCGAGCCCGGCTCCGACCCCGCTTCCAACGCCCGCTTCCTCGTCTTCGTCTGCGCGTGCATCGAGGCCGTCGATCGCTACGCCCCGCAGCTTCGCGCCTCCGTGGCGACCTCGGGCAACGACCTCCGCCTCGGCGGCAACGAGGCTCCCCCCGCCATAATCTCCGTCTTCCTCGGTGACGAGCTCTCAGAAGTCCTCAACGCGACGGCCGAAGGCAAGCCTTACGTCTCCAAAGAAGGCGGCAAGATCGAGATCGGCGCCGCATCCCTTCCCAAGCTGCCGCAGGATCTCACCGACCGCAACCGCACGAGCCCCTTCGCCTTCACCGGCAACAAGTTCGAGTTCCGCATGGTCGGCTCCTCGCAGTCCGTCGCGACGCCTTCCATGGTGCTCAACACCGCCGTCGCCGACGTGCTCTCCCGCTTCGCCGACCGCCTCGAGGCGGCCGCCAAGAAGGGAGGCGACATGGCGGCGGAGGAGCGAGCCCTCATCGCCGAGTCCTACAAGGCTCATCGCCGCGTCGTGTTCAACGGCAACGGCTACGCGGAGGAGTGGCACCGCGAGGCCGAGCGACGCGGACTGCCCCGCTTCAAGGCGGCGGTCGAGGTCATTCCCGAGCTCGCATCCCAAGCCGGTCTCGAGCTCTTCGCGCGCCAGGGCGTCTTCACGAAGGAAGAGGTCGAGAGCCGCTGCGTGATTTACCTCGAGAAATACGCGAAGCAGGTGAATATCGAGGCGGGCATCATGGTCGAAATGGCCAAGCGCTATATCTTCCCCGCCGCTACCGCCTCGGCCGAGGACTTCGCCCGCGCCGCGAGCGCGCTCGCCGCGGTGGGCGCCCTCTCCTCCCCGCAGGAGCTCAGGGCCCGCAAGCTGGCCGAGCTCGCGTCGGCCGTCGCCGACGAAGCCGAAAAGCTCGAGAAGGCCCTCGCCGGAGTCCAGGAGATCGAGGAGCCCCTCGCCGAGGCGCGGGCCTACCGCGAGAGCGTCGTCCCCAGGATGTCCGCCCTTCGCGAAAAGGGCGACGCGGTCGAGAGGTTCGTGGAAGCCTCGCGTTGGCCTTTCCCGACCTACGAGGACCTCTTGTTTTCGCTGTAGCGGATGAACCTTCGGGGGCCGGCGGCCGATCCTCCCCCGGCGGCCGGCCCTCGTTCTCAATCCTTGATGAGCTCCTCTTCGTAGGCGAAGAGGGCCGGCGTTCCGCCCGTGTGCCAGAAGACAATGGTCTCGTCTCGGCCGATCTCCCCCGATCTTGCCAGCGAAGCCATGGCGCCCATTGCCCGTCCCGTGTATACGGGGTCGAGAAGGATGCCTTCGGTCTCGGCGGCGAGCCTGATGGCCTCGCGTTCCAGATCGCCGACTATGCCATAGCCGGCGCCCGTGAACTCGCGCCTGAGGACGATGTCGCCCGGATCGAAGCGCGAGCCCAAACCGACGAGGTCGGCCGTCTCGTTCGCGAGGGCGAGCACTCGGTCGGCGAAGCCCTCGCCCTTTGGGGCGAGCGCGTCGACCGTCTTGTCGATGCAGATCGCCGAGATTTCGGGCGCCCGCCCGCCGGAGCCTTTAAGGCCGAAGAGCCTGGAGCCCACCATCAGTCCCGATTGCGTGCCGCCGGAGCTCGACGCGAATACGATTCGCGAAGGCGCGATGTCCGCTTCCAAAAACTGGACACCCAGCTCTCGGGCCGCATCCACGAAGCCGAGCGCCCCCATCGCGTTGGAACCGCCATAGGGGATGACGTAGGGCGAGCGTCCAGCCGCCCTAAGCTCCTTGGCGACGAGGGGCATGTCCTCCCCTTTACGGCTTCGGGACCAGCGGATGCGCGCGCCGAGAAGCCGGTCGAGCAGGAGGTTTCCACCGCTGCCTTCGGGCGCGCCGACCGCGCCCGGCTCCGGCTCGCCGAGGACGAGGTGGCAGTCCAGACCACAGGCCGCGGCGGCGGCGGCCGTTTGCCGGCAGTGATTGGACTGGGCCGCTCCTCCGGTGATGATCGTGTCGCAGCCCTGCGCGATCGCGTCGCCGATCAGGAACTCCAGCTTGCGCGCCTTGTTGCCTCCCGTCGCGAGGCCGGTCTGGTCGTCCCGCTTCATGAAGATGCGCGGGCCGCCCAGCGCCGCCGAAAGGCGCGGCAGCTCCACGAGCGGCGTAGGCAGTAGGGCCAGGCTCCTTCTGGGAAACTCCGACAATTCCACTCGCCCCCTCCTTCTCCCGATAGAGAATAAGTCGATTTTCCGCCCGGATCCAATATACAAGCGTCTTCGTGGCGAAGAACGACCTCCTCGGGGCCCTTTGACGGATTTTTTCCATATTAATGTGGGCCTTTCCCCTTTCCGCCCTCCCATGCCCTCTCTGGCCTAGCTCGGAGACCATGCTATAATGCCCCCGATGAAGGTTTTAAAACGGATCGCGCCCTTCGCGGTAATAGTGGCGGCGGCCCTCCTCCTCCTGTATTCGCCCGATATCGCTCCCGAGCACTATACGGATCTCGCGACCTTCTTCCGCGTGGAGATGCTGAGGCAGGGATATGCCGGATTTTCGGTGGCGGCGGTAGCCGACGGCTCCGTGCTTTACGTGGACGGGTTCGGAAGGGAGGGTTCCGGGGCGAAGATCGGTCCCGACACGCGGCTCTACGTTCCTGCCGCGGCCAAATCCATGGAGGCGCTCGCCGCGTACTCGCTCATGCGCGATCAGAGGCTTTCGATCGATAGGCCCGTCCGCGACTACCTGCCGTGGTTCTCTCTGGGCGGGGACAAGGGCGAACCGACTATCCGCGATCTCCTGTCCCATACGAGCGGGGTCTCGGACCTGAGTTTCGACGACGCCCACCCCGACGCGCCTACTCTCGAGTCGGCCGTGCGCTACATGGTCGGAGCCGTCGCCCGCGACGTGCCGGGAGCGCGTTTCCATTACCTCGATACGGATTACCAGGTTCTCGCCCTCGCGATGGAGAAGGCAGCCGGCAAGGGCTACGCGACCATCCTCTCCGACCGGATCTTCCGGCCTCTCGGCATGAAATCGAGCACGGGCCGTCCCTCCGCCCCGTTGCCGAAAGGCAACGCCTCGTTCTTCGCCCTCGCCATTCCGCGCGCCGCCCCCTCCTCGCCCATCGGCGCGTCCTCGGGCTACGTCGTCAGCACCGCTACTGACATGGGCCAGTACATGGCCTTCCTCCTCGGCCCGGAGAAATTTACGCGGGGTCCCATAGCCGCCCACGCGGTGGGCGCGCTTTTCGACCCTCTCGTCTCGAGCGCGCCCTACAGCTTCGGCCTCTATCTCGGCAAGTCCGAGGAAGGCCGCTTCGCCTATCACGACGGATCCGTCGAGGGATTCTCCTCGCGCATCGCCCTCTGGCCGGACAAGAAGGCCGGGATAGCCGTCTTGGTCGCGCAGAGTTCGCTCATGCAATCCCTCGTCTCCCTCCCGGCCCTGACCGAGGGCGCCCGCCGCATCATGCTCGACGGCAGCGCGGCTCGTCCCTTCCCCTTAGGCAGGCTCTATATCCTCATGGCGGTCGTCGCCCTGGTCCATATCATCGCCCTCGCGCTCCAGACCGGCGGAGCGTTGCGATGGGGCAAGGAAGCGCGGGACAGGTGCGAGGCCAAAGGCTCGAAGGGACCGCTACGCTTCGCGGCTTTCCGCTGCTGGTCGGGAATAGCCGTACGGGCGATCATCGTCGCGCTCGGCCCGGCCGCGCTCGGCCTGGCGTTCGACAGGTCGCTTTCGTGGAGGATGCTCTTCGAGCTCGAACCGGGCCTCGCGACCTGGTGCCTGTCGGCGCTGCTGTTCGGCTTCCTGCGCAATGCCGCCAGGCTCGCGTGGATAGGCGGCCCCGCAGGCTTCCGGCGCTCTCGATAGCGGATCCGCGCGTTCGCGCGGCGAGCGGAAATATTAATAATTTATAAATTACGAAAATAAGTCCGTATTGACGTGACGGGGCGCTTCCAAAACTACGGGCGAATATATATATTCCTTACATGATTCCCGAGATATTCACTTCGGATCCTTCATGGCCGTATACGAAAGCCAAGACCGCGGTCATCGCGGCCGCGTCGAGCGTCATTCGCGAGGAAGGTCCCCGCGCCGCCACGCTCAAGAATATAGCGACGAGGGCCGGAATCACGGAGCCCGCCATATTCCGTCATTTCGAAGGCGTGGATGGGCTCTTCGAAGGCCTGTTTAGCGCCTACGAGCGGGTTCATCAGCGCGCGGTATCCGCCTTCTCGGTCGAGGGCAAGGGAATGGCGAAGCTCCGCGAGGCCTGCTTCGCCCTCGTGGCCAGCATCGCCTCGTGCCAGGATTTCTCCTATGTGCTGCTGAACGCCCGTCACGTATTCCGCGGCTATCCCGAGCTCAAGGCCAAAGTCGCGGAAAACGACGCGAAAGACCAGGGCGCTTTCCTCGCCTGCATCGCCGAGGGGATGAAGTCGGGCGAGATCCGCTCGGACATCGACCCCGTGTCCGCCGCCTCGTCCCTGATAGGCGGCATTCACGTCGCCTCCACGATGTGGATCGAGACCGCCTTCGGCTTCGACATCCGCGAGGCTTTCAAGGATCGTTGGGACGATTTCGAGCGGATGGTCTCCGCCAAGCCGACGTCGAGGTCGCGCGAGGCCAAGGCCGCCGCCAGGGATCGGGCCGCGGCCTACTTCCCTTTGCGTCCCCTTCCCCTTGCCAGGTCGAAGGTCGGCTCGGCCAGGAAGGCAGCCGGCGCCCCTACCGCCGATTCTCGGCGCAAGCCCAAGGCCGCGTCCCCGAAGGCCGCGCCTAAAAAGGCCGGGGCCAAAGCCCTCGCGACTAAAGTCGCGACGACCAGCCGCGACGAAGGCCGTCTCGGCTAAAACGAAGAAGCCCGCTCCCAAGTCCAAATAGATCGGGTTTTCACTCCTCCCAATCGCGGACGGCGGCCAGGCGCTCCAGCACGGATCTGGGCGACTTGGCCGCCGCCGCCGCCTCGAAGAGCCGCGATGCCAACTCGATGCCCGCGCCCTGCACGGCGCGCCTGGGCAGGGGATCCGAGTCGTCTATCGCGTCGAGTATCCGATTGATGTCCTTCTTGGTCAGGGCCTCCAGGATGCGGTCGTGGGCCTTCGGCTCCATGCCCTGCATGGCCGTCGCGACGAGGGCTCCCTCGGCCGCCCGGAAGGCCGCCTTTATCGGCGCCGCGTCCAGGCCGAGGATCGCCTTGGTAAGGGCAGCGACGAAGGCGGGATCGGCCGAGAGCTCGTCCTCGGCCCCCAGGCTCAGCTCGCCCCGCTCCTCCAGGTTGCGCACGACGTCGAGGAAGGCCGCCTGAGCCTGCGCGATCTCGTCGCCCGACAGGCGCGAGCGCAGGTAGGCGGCGTCGTCCTCGAGGGCCATGGCCCCGATCCTGGCGTACAGAGGCTTCGCGAGGTCCATGCTTTCCTGCGGGCATCCGGCGAGGGCCGCGACCGCGATATCGCGTCCCGACGCTCGTATAGTGCGTTCGAGGTTGCGCTTTTCCATCGCGAGCACGCGGATGACGTCGGGCAGCTCGCCCGGGACCACGAGGCTTTCCGGTCGGCTTTTCCGGCGTTTGGCCTTGTCGGAGAGCCATGCTTCGGCCTTGTCGTAGTATTCGAAGCCGAGGAAGGCGGTCATTCGCCGCATTATGACGCTATAGTGCTCGAAGGCCGCGATGCCGCGAAGGCCCGAGCGCACGAGCATCCATTCGAGCTGGGCGCCCGGATCGGAGCCGGGCCTCGGGGACGCGGCGGCGAGTCTGCGATCCAGCGTCCCCGAGTCGAGGCCGGCCGCGGCCAGCTCGAGGCCGACCTTGAGCGGCTTGCGCCGCTCGGAGGCGGCGGCGCGGGCCAGGGCGGAGCTCGAGCCGCGCGCCTGGTCGGCGAGGGCTCCGATGCGCAAGGCCAGATCGAATAGGGCGTCCTTTTTCTGGCGCGAGACCTTGCGGAGCTCCAGGCTCTCGCGCGAGGCTCGCGCGATGGCTTCGATCACCTCGTCCCTCCGTCGTCTTGGGCCTTCTCGATCTCCTCGAGGGCGGCGAGGGCCTTATCGGCGCCGTAGTAGGGCAGGAGCTTCCGAGCCATGAGCGCGGGATCGTCCGATTCGGCGAGGGCGACGAGGCCTTCGATGGTGACGCAGGCCTTGAGGAAGGGCCAACCCGAGCGTTCCTCGACGAGCAGATAGGTCGCGAGTATGTCCTCGAGCGCCTCGCCGGCCACGCCTTCCATTACCAGGCGGACCCCGACGGCGAGGAGGGGATCCTCGATCGAGGCGAGCTCGGACTCGAGAGCGAGGAAGCCTTCGTCCCGGGCCTTGCGATCCAGATCCATGAGGCGCCGGATGATGGGCGTAAGCCCCTTTCTCTCTTCTTCGCGACAGTGCAGCATGCGCGCGAGATCGGCGCTCCATTGGATCATGTCCCCTCCACCACGCCGATAATATACGCCGCCCGGAGCCTTCGTTCAAAGAGGGCGGGGAGTTTTCGCAGAGTATTCCGCGCCGAATCGGCCTTTTCGCGTCCTGGAGATTGCTTCCCGAAAATCCGCGCGTTATATATTTCTCCGTCGTGAATCAGGAGGTGGCTCATTGAGGAAAACCGGGATCGTCCTGCTCTCCCTCCTGTGCGCTTCGGGTCTCGCCTTCGCGGCGAACGACGCGTCGTCGTCGACCGCCTCCAAGCCTTGGGTCGACAAGGGCAGCCTGCTCGCCGACGTCGGCGTCGGGTGGGGCGGCTTATCCGTCGGCGCCGAATACGACCTCTCCCGCATCGATGTCGCCAAAGTCCTCCCGCTGACTTTCGGCGCGGCGGCCCGGGCCTCCGGATCCTTCTATTGGCCCCTCTACTATTCGACGATCGGCCTGATCCTAAAGCTCTAGAACGGATGGGCTCGGTGCGCATCCCAACTATTTTCGGGCAAAGCGCGGAAAACTTTTGCCATACTCGATAGATGTCGATATAATAATCAGATCGATTCGCGCAGGGTGGATCGCGCATCGCGATTCGAGGGAAAGGGGGAACGCCCTACATGGCCGATAGAAGCGCCGCGCAGCTCGTCGAGATACGGCTGGTCGAGCTCAAGCGCGTCGACGCATCCTACTTCCAGGACTACGCCAAAGTGCACGAGCGTTTGGAGCGTCGGCTGGATAAGGAGCCGCGCCCCCTCGCGCCGCAGACCGTAAGCGACGTAGCCGACGAGCTCGTCGTGTGGCTGTCGTCGCTCGCCGCCAAAA
This sequence comes from uncultured Spirochaetota bacterium, assembly GCA_963778775.1. Classification (GTDB taxonomy): domain Bacteria; phylum Spirochaetota; class Spirochaetia; order Treponematales; family Rectinemataceae; genus UBA1306. The sequence continues at coordinate 20,062 of CAVZVX010000041.1, forward strand.
ACTATTCCCACGATAAACTCTCCCAGCTCCTCCGCGTAGGGCTCGGCCATCTCTGCGCCGAGCTCATCGTGGTCAATCCCCATCTTCCTCAGGACGAAGTGGCTATAAGGGCCTACGCGGAGCTCCAGCGCCGCGGATGGGACCTGGCCACCTACGATCCGGAGGTGGCCGCCGCCGCTCTCAAGCGCGAGAGGGCGATCGAGGCGGCCAGGGTCAAGTCGCGCTCCCAATCCAAGAAGCCTTCGTCGGCCGCCGATGCGTCCGACGCTAAAGAGAAGGTGATAGGTAACCTGAAGGTCGCCGCAGTCAAAGCCGCAAACAAGGCCGCGCCGGCGAAGAAGGAGGCTCTCATGGCGTTAGAGAAGAAGTCTTCGCCCGCAAAACCGGCGAAGAAACCCGCGGCTAAAAAGCCTGCGGCGAAGAAGGTCGTGGCTAAGAAGCCGGCCGTCAAAAAGGCCGTGGCCAAAAAGCCGGCCGTCAAAAAGGCCGTGGCCAAGAAGCCGGCCGTCAAAAAGGCCGTGGCCAAGAAGCCGGCCGTCAAGAAGGCCGTAGCCGCAAAAGCGGCTGCCAAGAAGCCGGTCGCGAAGAAGGCCGTAGCCGCAAAAGCGGCTGCCAAGAAGCCGGTCGCGAAGAAGGCCGTAGCCGCAAAAGCGGCTGCCAAGAAGCCAGCCGTCAAGAAGGCTGTGGTCGCGAAGCCCGCTGTCAAGAAGGCCGTGGCCAAGAAGCCGGCCGCCAAGAAAGCGGCGGAGCCCAAACCTGCGCCGATAGTCTCTCCGATAGAGGAGAAGAAGCCCGAGGTCATGTAGCCCGGATTTCCCCTGAACGGATAGACGGTCCCGGTGCGTCTGGCGTGCCGGGACCGTTTTCTATAGAATGCTTTCATGGATCGTAGCGAGCCGCTGAGCGAGGCCGACCGCGAATTGATACGCGGAATCGCCCTGAGGATAAAGGACGCAAACGCGCGCGAGGCGGCACTGGTCGCGCGGCGCCTGCAATCGGCGAAGGCGGAAGCCCTCGCCTTGGCCCGGCGCCTTGCAGCCGATCCTCAAGTCAGGCGGGTTCTTTTTTTCGGCTCATCGGCGACCGGGCGGAACTTTCGCCTCGACTCCGATATCGATTTAGCCGTCGAAGGCGGCGATATACTTTCCCACCGCGCAGCCACGGAACGCTCGGCCTTCTCGGTCGACGTCGTCGATATTTCCGCATTGCCCGAGCCTCTTAGAAAGGCCATAGAGTTGGAAGGGGAAATCTTATTTGAAAAACGCGCATGACTTTCTGAGGCTGAAGGCCGAGCTGACGACCGGTTCCTCGCTGCTGCAAAGCCTGCTCGCAAAGAACCGCAGGGCGACGGAGCGGGCCTCCCTCTCCGACGAGGACGAGTTCGCGTGGGCAGCGGTAGGCTATACGATTCACAACGTTTATTGCCTCTTCGAGAACTACTTTCTCAGGATATCCAAATTCTTCGAGAACGGACTCGATCCTTCTACCTGGCATGCCCAGCTCGTGGAGCGCATGACCCTCGAGATTCCGGGCCTCAGGCCCGCGCTCTTCGATCGGGCCTTCGCCCGGCGAATCGACGAGCTCAGGCGCTTTCGTCACGCGTTCAGGAATCTTTATCAGACAGAGCTGGACCCCGATAGGGTTCGTATCCTGAACGAGACCCTTCCCCGGCTCGTCGTGGATTTTTCGTCTTTTCACGACCGGTTTCAAGCCGCTTTGGACTTTCTGGTACGGGAATTAGGCCCGGTTTAAGATTTCTCCTTATCCTGAATCCGTTCATAGGCCCGCGCAATTTCCGCTGCGAGGGCAAGATCCTGTCTGATCCTTGAAGATGACTTGTCCGCCTTCCGGATTGTCCCTATAGTTGAATCGTGCCGCGTTTTTTCAATACTACCGGGCCCTGCAACCCGGATGACCACTATATCCTCCCGCCGGAAGCCCGCCTTGTGAGGGCGCAGCTGGATCGCTACATCGAGTCCAAGCTCTACTGGGTGCTGCATGCGCCTCGTCAGAGCGGCAAGACGACCTTCCTCCAGTCCTGGATGCGGAAGATTAATGCTGAAGGGAAGGCGGTGGCCTGCTACGTGAGCGTGGAGCGTTGCCAGGACTTTCCTGACGCCGCAGATGCGCTTCCCATGATCTGTGACGCCATCATTTCTTTTGCGAAAAACTTCTTCCCCGCCACACTTGTCCCTCCCTTTCCCACAGTAAGCCCCGGCAGCATGGTCGACAAAATCCTCGGCGATTGGGCGGCCTTGGTGGCGCCCAAGCCCCTGGTGGTGCTCTTCGACGAGGTGGACGTGCTGCAGGACCAGGCCTTGGTAAGTTTCCTCCGCCAGCTGCGCGGGGGCTTTGCCATGCGCGGGATCGGGACCTTCCCCGTCAGCGTGGCCCTTGTAGGGATGCGGGATCTGCGCGACTACCTGGTGCGCAGCAAGGACGGGGTATCGCTCAACCCGGGCAGTCCCTTCAACATCAAGCAGGATTCCGCCACCTTGAGTTCCTTTTCCGCGGAAGATGTCCGCACCTTGGTGGCTCAGCATACTTCGGAAACCGGGCAGATCTTCACCGATGAGGCCCTGGCTTTGGTCTACGAGCTCACCCGGGGCCAGCCCTGGTTGGTCAACGCGCTCTTGCAAAAATGCGTCTGGCAACTCTGCCCCAAGGGCGAGAGCGTGGGCATCGAGCAGGTCGAGGCGGCTCGGGAGCTCCTCATCCAGGAACGGGCGGTGCATCTGGATAGCCTGGCGGAGCGCCTTCGCGATCCAAGGGTCAAGCGGATCGTGCAATCGATCATGGTCGGGGAGAGCGATCCCTACCTGGCCGAGGGGGACGATTTTCGCTTGACGCTCGACTTGGGACTAATACGTGTCGAAAACGGAACACCGGTGGTCGCCAATCCTATCTACCGGGAAACCATCGCGAGGATCCTATCCTACAGCTACCAGTTGGCAATACCCGCTCCGGAGTTCCGCTGGCAAAGGCCCGACGGGAGCCTGGACATGGAGGCCCTATTCCATGAATTTCAGGATTTCTGGGCCCAACACGCGGATATCTGGGAAGAGAAGGCTGATTACACTGAGGCCTTTCCACACTTGTTGTTGATGGCATTTTTGCAGCGGGTGGTGAATGGCGGGGGACGGATCGAGCGTGAATATGCCGCTGGACGGGGCCGGGTTGACCTGGCCGTGCTCTACAGTGGCCATTGGTCCGTCATCGAGATCAAGCTGGTCAGCCGCCAGGGTCGCGAAAGGACCGTGGCGCAGGGGCTCGAGCAGGTGATGCGCTATCGCGATACCATCGACCGAGGCGCCGATGCCTGGCTGGTGGTCTTCGACCGCACCGTGGCGGGTCGCAGGAAGAGTTGGGAGGAGCGCCTGACCTGGGAGCCATGGGAGACCACCGGCGGGATAGTGACGTTGGTCGGGGGATGAAAGAGGAAGAGGAGAGGACTTTTCGTCTTTTCACGAGCGCTTTCAAGCCGCCTTGGACTTTCTGGTACGGGAAGTAGGCCAGGCCTGAGATTTCTCCAATATCTAAACAAAATTCGACAAGGAAATACGTCGAGATTGACATACTATCGGGTTTTGTATGCCGAGGAATAGGTTTTTTCCCTTCGGCAACATGGGTCTAAAACTTAACCCGAAAACGAATTAAATATGATCTGCAATAGGTTACAGCACAACAACTAATTCGGAAAAAAAACTTGACACCTAAAAATGGGGTGGCTATACTGCGGTAGAACCTAGGGAAGGGGATCAGTAAGCCGTCGGTTTACCCCCTTTTAGATTGTTAAGGAGGACTTAATGAAGAAGTTACTAGTTGTGCTTCTCGCCCTCATGGTGATTGGCGTTTTCGCCTTCGCCGATGATGCGATGGCTGCGCCTGCCGCCCCCGTGGTCACGATCGGTGATTGGGGACGTCAGGTTTTCGCTATCGGTAACACGGACAACAACAGTGGCAGCGGCTACCAAGCTGGCTTGGGAACCTCGTGGGGTGCGAACCCCCGTATTGTCGGCCTGCAGATTTCGGCCCATAATGACAACGCCGGCTTCGCCATTTCTCCGAGCGCCGACAATGGAACCTTCGGCCTGACCGATGAGAACAAGGCTTGGATCAGCCCCCTTCCCGGCCTGACGGTTGAGTCCGGTATTACCCTTGAGACCGACACCTGGCGCGGTGTCACGGATTTCGGCTCCGACGATTGGATCCGTTATCCAGGCATAGCCGTCAGCGGCAATACAACGACCTTCGCCCGCCTCGGTGAGGGTGGCTTCATGACCGACGTGAACTATAACAAGGACGGAATTGGTGCGTGGTTCGGCATCCAGAATCAAACCGTCGGCGGCAATAGTTCTGCCACCAATGATCTTCCTGATAGCATCCAGGGCGGCGCCGCGTACACCATCACCGGTATCGGCATGATCAAGGCTCAGTATCTCGGTAATTTGGTGAGTGGTGCGAATTTCTTGGGGGCTTCTCCTGGTGCAGATATCATCAATGCCGCCTTCAATCTGAGCGCTGTCAAGGGTCTGTATGAGGAAGTCGCCATCGTTTATCCCCTCCAGGACAGGGGCTATACGATCGGGATTGCCGACGACATCAGCTACGCTTTTGCTCCGCTCACGCTCCATGGCAGAGTCGAAGCCGTCAGTTTCGATTCCAACGCTCCCACTCTTATTGCCTCTGATTTGGGTCTCGTAGTCTCCGTCGGTGCAGACTATGACGTAGGCAATGGCGTAACCGCGGGTGCCTCTTTTGATTATTCCAACGCGACGCAGGAAACTGCTGCTTGGGGTTATGGCCTTCCAGCTGTTATTACCGCGACTACTGTGATCCCCCCCAGCCCGGCGCCCTCACCGGTGTTTTAGTTGACATAAAGAAGAGCTTCAGCAACGGTTATATCGGTATCGGCTTCCAGTACAGCACTATTGGGCTTAATGGTCCTGACTTTTCTGTGTCCAATGCGTATTCCCACTGGGCTATCCCGATCGTCCTCCAAGAGGGGTTCTGATCACGACTTGACCTAAATGGTCTTGAACCCCTACTCTACGGAGTAGGGGTTTTTTATGAAAGTTAGTTTTATTTGTGCGGCATTTTTGGTTCTGGTCGGTTGCGCAAGCGCGCCTTCTACCCTGCCGGACCCTTCCCGACAGGCTAATCCCGACCCAGTGCAGGTCAAAGCGGACAAGGAAGTCTTTGGATTAAGAGTCGACCTATACCGCAACGAGAGTAATGGAGCTGGAATTGTCGACCCCACCAGGAAGGATCCATGGAATTATGCCCTGACCGGTGTCGACGCGGGCAATGGCCTTTTCCTTGACACCAATGGCAACCTGGCGGTCGATTTGGCCAGACTCTATGCGATCGAGCCGCCATTCCACATCGAAGAGACGGTCGCCGGTCTCTTTCCCTACAAGATAACCTATCTTTTCCTTGGTTCGAAGTTTCAGCGAAGCGGTGGAGGAAACGATCTTCCTGACCAAGTCGCTATCTTCTCGGGCGATGAGGTCGATGTGTCGACGAAGAGCTACCAAGGCTCTACCGAAGGCTCTATCTACTCGGACTCTGAGGGTCTTATTTTCAAACCCAGCGGCATGCATCTGACCGACCGTGTCGTTCTCAAACAAGTCAGCCCCAACCGCGTCGAACTTGGAGGATTGTTGGGCAACGGGGCCTACATAGCGAAGAACGAGGACGATGCAGACCTCACCTCGAAATTCAAACTCGAATTCTACGGCAACGTCCTGAAGATTATGCTAGGGGGCTATATGCTCGGCAACGGTTCGACCTACAGCTATGTGAGAACGCCCGAAGGCTGCTGGTTCAGCGACCCCCAGGGCAACAGCCACGAAGTCAGCCTTCAGGACGGCACGATTACCGTGCGCAAGAACGGTAGGGTTGAACGCAGCTACAAGATTCTGCCGACCAACTGAATGGAAGGGGCGTCGCGTTAGGGCTGTATTCGGTCCACATCGGTACCATATCCAGAAGCCGCATCCAACGTTTATACGATGTGCGGTATTTCCGTGCGGGGCTAGTACGCTCATACGATGGCGTCATTCTTTGAATAGCAGTGCCTTAAATAGGGAAGCTTTCTTGTAGTTCGGATTGACAGATACCCGAAGACATGGAAAACTATAAAATGTCCAGCCATAATCCATCCATTCGGAGGAACCATGAAAAAGCGACTTGCGTTCTCGTTGGCGTTGGTTATTGTGATCATTGCGGCCTTGCCCCTTGCCGCCGACGATGGATCCGTGCTGCCCGCTGGAGTGTTCCGCGCTCGGGCCGTTCCGGTCTATGCATGGGTGCCCGGTGGCTATGACAATGGCGGGACTTATTCGGCCACTTCAGCCGGAACGACGACGGTTCCCGACCTCGGATTCGCCCTCGAATATGGGATTACCGATTGGATCACGGCAGGCCTCCAATGGGCGCCTGGAGTAAACATCAGCTCGAGCATACCCATGGCCGGGGGCGTCGCGGCGGGGAATCTTGACGGGCCTGCAAACCTCTTCGCCGGCGTAATGGTGCAAATCGTCGGGCCCAAGGCCCCCGTAGTAAGCGACGTCGTACGAGTATCTGTCGCGCCCGGTGTCAAGATTCCTCTCGCCGGCTCGGTGGATTACGCGACGCAATATCAGAATTATACGACAGGGAAGGCTTTTATCGCGGAGTATCCGGACATAGAAACTTTAGGAATCGGTGGGCGCGCCTGGCTGGACTATATCATCAACAAGAGTTTCTTCCTTGACGTGTATATGCAATTTATCGACTACCCCGGCACGGTCGCGCTCAAGGATTCCTCCTTGACCGGCTATGGAACGTACGCGGGGTTTGCGCAAAATGGTATTGCATTCAATCCGTCGGTCAACTACGGTTATACCTTACGCTTTGAAATCGACCCCCATTACAACACCGATATCGCCGATGGGATCAACCTCGCGGTCAACTGTGCCTTCCGCTACGACGGTACCCCCGCCGAAACGTGGAGCCAGAGCTCGCCTGTCCCAGGCTATGCTCCCTCCCCGAGCTCGACTTTTTTCAGCGCCAACCCTTCCCTGGATGTCTTCTTTTACAAGAGCCCCGTGCCCTTCGAACTGGACCTCGACTATGGTCAGCCGATCGCCGGCACGAACACCACCCAAGACTATTCGATCGATATGCAGATCAAGGTCTACTTCAAGTTCTAGTCTCAGCTATGCCCGGATCCTTCGCTGGATGGCGAGGGATTCGGGCGTAGTGCGTGAGAAGGTCTTTATACTTGGCGTAAATGCAGAATGTCATTTTGACATTTTCCTGCTTAGGCGATATTATTCTGCATAGAGGAGGCCTCTATGCTCGTTTCGATCGATAAACGGGGAAGTGTCGGCATCCCTCAATCCGTTAGAAAGGCTTTGGATCTCGAGCCGGGAAGCAATCTCGAATTGCAGGTAGAAGATGGCGGCGCTATCGTGCTCAGGCCGGTCGCTGTTTATACGTCAGTCAAGCTTTCCGAGGCCGGGCTAGGGAAACTCGCTGAGGCTCGCAGAAGCGGAAGCGGCGAACTGCCTGCATGGATGAGAGAAGCGATGGATCATGCCGAAACTGATTCCATCCAATAAATTCATCGATGACGCGGAGCGGCTTGGAAAGAACGCCGTTCTCCGATCCAAATTAATTAAAGCTCTTGCTCAGCTTGAACGCGACCCAAGCTATCCTGGATTGAGGATCGAACGCATCGCGAACGACCCGACCGCGTGGTCGGCGAGGATCGACGGAAGATACCGCCTTTCTTTCGATCCCGGCGCTCGAATGGAAAATGGCTTTCCCGATTGGAAGACTCCGATCCTGCTCCTCCGCGTTCTCGATTACGGCGATCTATATCGCATGCCGCGCTGAAGGCTTTCGCGATGGATCGCGCAATCCGAAGATATCCATGCCATGGCGCAAATAACCCAATTTTGCTATACTTTTGGAGTGAGCGCCGACACTCGTTGGAACTATAGGCTCGTAAATCTTGAACAAGACTACAACGAGCCAGTGGGGATGGCTCCTTTCAGGCGGGGCGCAGAATGAAGTCCAGGGCACGGGATTGGCTGGCCCAGGCGAGTGAGGAGCTTGCGTGGGCAAAAGACGCCTTCAGCGCGAAGCGCTGGGCGTCGGTATGCTTCACCTCTCAGCAAGTCGCCGAGAAAAGCCTGAAAGCCATCGCCCTCGCTCGGGGCGCTCTTCAGGTGAAGAGTCATTCCACTCGCGAGATCGCCCAAGAGCTCGGCATCGATGGGGACCTGGACGAGAAGGCGCGAATCCTCGATCAATATTACATCACGACACGGTATCCCGAAGCCTTCGCCACGGGGGCACCCTTCGAGTATTTCGTGGAGAGGCAGGCTCGCGAGGCTCTCGAGTATGCGATCTCCTTCGTGGATCGAGCGAGGGGCGAGATCGATGTCGGCGAGTAGGCCGGTAATCGTCTGGAACACGCGCGACCCTCTCTGTGGCAGGACTCCCGCGGAGTTCAAGGCCGAAGTCAAGCGCCTGCTGACTGGCCGCGTCGAGGCGGCCTATATCTTCGGGTCTTTCGGTACGCCGGAGTTCGGCCGCGACTCCGACGTCGACATGATGCTGGTTGCGAGGACCGACAAGCCCTTTCTGGACCGCGCCCTCGGCTTTCCCGAGCTCTACGAGCTCGCCGCCTCGCTCGACCTCCTCGTCTATACTCCTGAAGAATTCGGCTCGCTCATAGAAGATCCATCTCCCGGCTTCTGGACGAGCGCGGTGGCGAGCATGCGGCGGATAGTGTAGCTTTTACTGCACGAATCTGTATCCCATGCCCCACACTCTCGATATGGCGCGGGTCCGAAGGGTGGGACTCGTTCTTCTCAATCGATGACTTGGGAATTGCGGGGACCTTAATAACCAACCGGGTTATTAAGGTCCCAGGTGCGTCTCCTTCCCTGGAGGCGCGCGGTGCCGAGGAAAGAGTTTGCCTATCTTCTTGATGCGGAGGAGGGACTCATACCCCGCAGCTTGCTGCGCACAACGCTTCAAGGTACAGGGGTATGAGGCCCTCCTACAATAAATTACCTTTTTATTGAGGTTAGGGTGACCCATTCCTGGGGAGCACCCCCGCCGTCAAGGCGCAGGGGCTTGGGTGGTCACTATTGTGCACAATCCTGCATTGACTGATGTAACCTATTAGGTTAGACTATATGTGAGGGTAAAAACAATGGCGAAAAAAGGCACGAGTTATACCCATGAGACTTATAACCTTGAAACAATAAAGCGGCTCATCCGAAGCAGCTCACGAAAAATTACGACGTTGGCAAGGCTCAACGCTTATAATCTTCGGTATAGCGTAGGTGAGGTTTATGAAATCGTGTCGAGGCTCGAAAAAACGCACTTCCATAAGACAATGGAAGCGGAAAAACTTCCGGGGTCGGGCCTTTTCCAGGACGTTTACAGATTCCCGGATCGGGGGCTGGACCTCTACGTGAAGGTTCAGATTATAGACGAAGGAGGAGAGCGGGAAGCGAAGGTAATTGATTTCAAGGAATGGGGTAAGGAGTAATTTGGGAAGATACAGAGTTTCTAATCAAGTCCAAAGGACGGGATTCAAATATGACCAAGAAGAACGATATTCGTTGTACGGAGTGCGGCGGGCCCATGATTCGTGAGACCCGAAAATTGATCTGGACGTATCGAGGCCGGAAAATAGAATATATTCAGCCGGGGCTTTTCTGTACGAAGTGCAACAACGATAGTCTTTCGGATAAAGATGTCGCGGCTACCGAGAAAAAACTCTTCGCCTTCCGCAAAAAGGTCGATGCCGAACTTGATCCGCTTTTGCCGCCCTCCCGTATTAAATCGCTTCGTGAGGCTCTCAACCTATCACAAAAGATGGCGGGTGAGCTTTTCGGCGGCGGCCCCATGGCCTTTTCAAAATATGAACGCGGGCAGTATAAGCAGCCTGCATCAACCGATATTCTTCTCCGGCTTCTTGAAAGTGGGAAAATCACGCTAGGGGATATAGAAGCTATAAGAAAGAAAAAAATCAATCATAAGGCCAGGGTCGCGCACAAACAACCGCAGCATCATGCTTCCACATAGAGAAGAGCCGGGCCGCAATCAGCGTAACCTGGCTCTTCTTACCGATGAGGAACTCCGCGCGATGGGCGTCGAACCGCCGGTGGATTGAAGCACCGCGCAAGTGTAGCCTACTGCACGAACCTATAGCCCATCCCCCACACGGTCTCTATATGGCTCGGATCGGAAGGATCGGCCTCGATCTTCTCGCGGAGTCGCCTGATGTGCACGGTCACGGTGGAGACTTCGCCGTAGGTGCCTTCGCCGCGGACTCGCTCGAATATCTCCTCGCGGCTGTAGACGCGGCCCGGAGAGGAGGCCAGGAGGACGAGTATCGAGAATTCGGTGGCGGTGAGCTGGACGGTCCTGCCGGCGACGCTCACGGACTTCTTCTCGAGGTCGATCACGACGTCGCGCGCGAAGATGGCGTTCCCGGGGGATCCGCCCGCGGGCGCGGCGCCGAGGAGGCGCTCGTAGCGCTCTATGTGGGCCTTGGCCCTCGCGACGAGCTCCGCCGGGCTGAAAGGCTTGGTCACGTAATCGTCGGCGCCGAGTCCGAGGGCGCGCACCTTGTCCATGTCCCCGTCGCGCGCCGAGACGATGAGGATGGGCCGTTCGGTGCGGGAGCGCAGCTCGCGGCAGATGGCGAATCCGTCTGAGCCGGGAAGCATCAAGTCGACGATATAGAGGTCGAAGGCGCCGTCGGGGACGGTGGCCTGGGCCGTCGCGAGGGCGGCGCCCCCGTCCGTCTGTATGGACGCCGAGAAGCCGGCCGCCTCGAGGTAGTCCCGCTCGAGCTCGGCTATCGCGCGATCGTCCTCGACGATCAGGGCTCGCGGCGCGGGCCGCGCCGCTCCTTCCGGGCCGTTCATGAGCTGGCCTCCTGGAGGGGCAGGACGATATTGAAGACGGCGCCGCCCCTTTCGCCGCGAGCCGCGGATATCGTGCCGCCGTGGGCCTCGACTATCTGCCTCGCTATCGCGAGGCCGAGTCCGAAGCCCGAGCCGGTGCGGGAGGGATCGCCGCGGAAGAAGCGGTCGAAGACGCGATCGAGCTCCGCGGGCGGGATGCCGCGGCCGTCGTCCTCGAAGGAAAAGAGGACGCGCGGCGAAGCGCCTGCCTTGGGCTCGACCCTGGATATGGAGAAGCCGATCGATACCGGCTTCCTGCCGGAGTGCCGCAGCGAGTTGTCGACGAGGTTCTCCGCGACGCGCCTGAGCTGGAGCGGATCGGCGAGGACGTACAGAGGGTCGGCGTCGGGGGGGACCACGAGGCCGGCATCGGAGAAGAGCGCTTCTTCCGGGCCGTGCGCGAGCCTGAGGTCCTCTATCGAATCGCGGAGGAAGGCCCTCAGGTCGATTCGCCTGAGCTCGGGAGGCGCCGCCTGGGCCTCCAGGGTCGAGAGGAGGAAAATCTGGCCGATCATGCGGTCGAGGTCCTGTATCTTCTGGTCGACGACGTCGAGGTAGCGCTCGCGCTTTTGGGGCGTATCGGCAATGCCTTCGCGAAGGCCGTCGACGTAGCCTCGGATGGACGAAAGAGGGGTGCGCAGGTCATGCGAGAGGTTGGCGATGAGCTCGCGACGGTCGGTTTCGCGGTCCCGCTCCCTCTGGAGCAGGTCCCTGATCTTGGAGCGCATGGTCTCGAGGGAGGCGAAGACGCGGGACAGCTCGAGGATCTGGTCGCCCGCGACGGGGGTATCGAGGTCGCCCGAGCTCATGGCGAGGGCCGCCGACTCGACGCGTCTCAAGGGGCCCGTAAGCCGCATGATGAAGTAGACGCCGGCCGCGCCGTCGGCCGCGAGGAGCATGAGGGCGACGATGAGGAAGAGCTGCCGCCCGAAGGGCGGGCGAGAGCCCTCGGGATGGGGAACGCTGAGTATGAATATGGAGGCCGGAAGGCTGGAGGAATCCATGAAATCGAGCTGGAGGAATACGTGGGAATGAACCTCTCCCTCCGGGAAGGGCTGATCGGTCGCGGGGGCGCCGAAGGGAGGGAGGCGCGCCAGGTCGTCGCCGTCCAGGCGTGCGGAGCTGAAGGCCACGTGCTCGCCCAAACGCAAAACGATTCCGAAGGGGGCCGCGGCGATGGCGAGGGACCTGAGGAAGCTCGGATCGGAGAGGCGCTCGGGTCCGTCGAGGAGGGCCGCGTTGAGCATTCGAAGCACCTGCGAAATGGTGCGCATGCTCCTTCCCGGAGAGGGCGCGGGCTGGAAGAAGCGCGTGATCGGGCTCGACTCCCCGCGGTAATAGCCGGTGATGATTTCGTTATAGCTGGCGAATAGGGCAAAGGCCATCACCATCGTGAGCGCGAAGAGCGCCAGCACGAGATTGCGGATCGATCGGGGCTTGGTCCTCATCCTAAATAGTATAATAGCACCGAGATCCCGACCCCGCGCGCGCATATGGCCTTACTTTTTCATTAACGCCCGGGCCCGCCGCGGTACTTGCCGGAGGGGGCCCCAGCCGTCCATACTCGAAGTCGCGGAGGAAGCAGGTCATGTCTAGCGTCGTATCACTGGCCAATCTGATCGAGCGAGGCGGGGTGTACTACAACATCGCCGGTTCCAATCCGGTAGAGGTCCTCAACGAGGCGACGAAGGCGCTATCCCTGCCCAAGTCCCTCGATCGCGAGAATCTCCTTACCGCGATCCTCGAGCGCGAGGCCCTGATGCCCACCGCCCTCGGCCACGGCGTCGCCATACCCCACCCGCGCAACTCGATGCTCACCGACCCCGCCGCCCAAAGGGTGGCCGTCTTCTTCCTCAAGTCTCCGATCGCGTACAACGCCCTCGATCGCAAGCCGGTTACGGTGCTCTTCCTCATACTTTCCGCCGACGCGAGGAGCCATCTGGCTACGCTCGCCGCCGTCTCCCACCTCTGCCAGCGCCCGGAGTTCCTCGAGTTCCTCGCCAAGCGCCCCTCCAAGGAAGAGCTCGTCGCGCGCATCGCCGAGGCCGAGGCCGCCTGGGCCAAGGCGGCGGAAGACTGATCCCGAGACGGCCCCGCCGCTATGGACGACCGCGGCCGCATCCTCGCAGCCTGCGCGGCATCGGCTCTGCTCCACGCTTCGTTGATCGTCCTCTTCTCATTGCCGGCGGAGCCTTTGCCTCGAGCCGCGCCTCCGATGGAAGTCACCCTCCAAGCCGATCTGCCCGATGCGGCCGCGGGCGCCGCCGCATCGTCCGCGACCGCATTGTCCGCAAAGGTCCAGTCCGCGGCCCGGCCGGCGGCGGCCGTCCCGGCTGAACCCGCGGAACCGAAAAAAAACATCGTCGCGCCGGCTCAGGATCCATTCGAAGACGCCGCCGAGGCCATGGAGCGGGAAAGGACGCCGTCGTCGGCGCCGCCCGGCGAAAGCATCGAGCGCGATGCGGGGCCCCGGCGACTCTTTGGCCGCCGCCGTATCGGGCGAGGCGGCGGCGGGTGCGGCCGCGAGTCCCGGAAGCGACGGAGCCCTCGCGAACGCTCGGGCCGAAGAGGACCCCGGCACGGTCTTCGCCGCCCGTGTCGGCGCGGCGATCGAGGCGCGCAAGACCTACCCCGAGGCGGCTCGCCGCCGCGGCGCCGAAGGCGTGGTCCGCTTGAGGCTCCGTGTATCTTCGGACGGCCGGCTCGTGTCGGCGCGGCTCGCCGTCAGCTCGGGCTCGAGCCTCCTGGACCGCGCCGCCCTCGGCCTCGCCTCCTCGGTCTTCCCCCTCGACAACCCCGCCCGACGCGAGCTGGAATTCGCGCTCGCGGTCAGGTATTCGCTCGAGGACCGATAGGTCGGGAGGATCCCGTCAGCCGAGCTTGCCCATGAGATCGGCCATCTCGAGCGCGGAGAGCATCGCGTCCCAACCCTTGTTCCCGCTCTTCACGCCGGCGCGCTCGAGGGCCTGCTCGAGGGTATCGCAGGTCAGTACCCCGAAGATGATGGGCCTGCCGGTCCGGAGGGATTCGGCGGCGACGCCCTTGGAAACCTCGGCCGCGACGTAATCGAAATGGGGTGTGCCGCCGCGGATGACGGCGCCCAGGCATACGACCGCGTCGACGCCCTTTTGGGCCATCCGGCCGGCGACGAGGGGTATCTCGAAGCTCCCGGGCGTACGGACGAGGGTCAGGTCCTTCTCGTCCCCGCCGTGGCGCGCGAAGCAGTCGAGGGCGCCCTCGATGAGTCGTCCCACGATGAGGTCATTGAAGCGCGCCGCCACGAGGGCGATTCTCTTTCCCTCGGCATTCAGAGTTCCTTCGATCCGGTTCATTCTTTGCCTCCGCTTCAGATCGCGTGACCAAGGCGGTCGCGCTTGGTTTCGATATAGCGCAGATTGCGCGGGTTGGGGGAAACGAGGAGGGGAAGGCGCTCGACCACGTCGATGCCGTACTCCTCGAGGCCGGCGACCTTGTCGGGATTGTTGGTCAGGAGCCGCACCCTGGTCCGGCCCAGGAGCCTGAGCGCCTGGGCGGCTTCCCAGTAGTCGCGCATGTCGGAGGGGAAGCCCAGCCGAAGGTTGGCCTCCACCGTATCCAGTCCCTGGTCCTGCAGGACGTATGCGCGCAGCTTCGCCGCGAGGCCGATGCCGCGGCCCTCCTGGTGCAGGTAGATCAGCGCCCCTTCCCCGGCCGCGTCGATGCGGCGCATGCTCTCCTCGAGCTGCTCGCCGCAGTCGCAACGCAGCGATCCGAGGAGGTCGCCGGTGAGGCATTCCGAGTGGACTCTGACGAGGAGCGGCTGGGTGTCGCGCTCCGGCGAGGCCGGCAGCGCCTCGAGGCTCTTTCCCTTCGTAAGGATGAGTATCCCCTGGCCCGAAGGACCGAAGGGCGATTCGACCTGGTGGACCGTGAAATCGCCCGAGCGCGTGGGCAGGGCCGCGCTCGCGAGCGGTCGCAGCAGCCTTTCCCGGCGACGCCGGTATCGGACGATGTCCTCCACGCTGACGAGGGTCAGGCCGAGACGCGCCGCCGCGGCCTTCAGGCTTTCGCCCGAGGCCATGCCGCCGTCTTCCCGCATGATCTCGCAGATGACGCCGGCGGGAGGGAGAGACGCGAAACGGCAGAGATCTACGGCGGCCTCCGTGTGCCCGCGCCGCTCCAGGACGCCTCCCCCTCGGGCCACGATCGGGAAAATGTGTCCCGGCCGGCCTAGATCCGCGGGGCGACAGTCGGGGTCGGCCAGGGCCCGCAGGGTGGCCGCGCGGTCCGCCGCCGATATTCCGGTGCTCGTGCCTTCCCTCGCGTCTACGCTTTCCGTGAAGGCGGTGCCATGAAGGGCGGGGCGCTTTTCGTCTGCCTGGATTCTCAGGTCGAGGCGCTCCGCCGCGGCCGCGTCGATCGCGCAGCAGATGAGGCCTCGCGCCTCTCGTGCCATGAAGTTCACGTCCCTGGGGCCCGACTTTGGCCGCCGAGATCAGGAGGTCCCCTTCGCTCTCGCGGTCCTCGTCGTCGCTCACGATGACCATTCTGCCTGCCCGGATATCTTCTATCGCGCGCTCTACGCGCCCGAGGCCGAACGCGGCCGAGTCGACGGCATTCTGCGTATTCATCGGTACCCCCAAGATTTCAGCTGTTCCATATCGATGCGCGGGCCGCCGCGAAGGACGATCCCGGCGGCGGTATCCGCTCCCAAAAGGGCCGCGACGGCCGCGTAGACGTAGGAGGCCAGAACGTCGAGCTCGACGTTGACTTCGTCCCCCGCCTTCCTGTCCGATAGGCAGGTGGCGAGTCGCGTGCTCGGAATCACCGATATCCGAGCCTCGGAATTTTCGATGCCGGCCACCGTGAGGCTGATGCCGTCGATCGCGATCGAGCCCTCGGCCGCGACGCGGCCTGCCCATGCGGGATCGAGGTCGATTACGAGGAACCAGGCCTCGAGGGCTTCCCGCGGAGACGAAGACGTCGCCGCCGCCGCCGGTCCCCAGGACTTGATGCGGGCCCTTCCCGTCACGTGTCCCGTGACGAAATGGCCGTCCAGCCGGCCCGATGCACGGAGGGCGCGCTCGAGGTTGACGCGAGCGCCCGGCCTCATCCCGCGAAGGGTAGTCTTCTCGAGCGTGTCGCCGACGGCCTGGACCTCGAAGTCGTCCCTGCTGCGCGCGGTTACGGTAAGGCAGACCCCGTTCACCGCGATGGACTCGCCGATATCGAGAGCGGGAGTCAGGGTGGGGCAGCGTATTCCTATTTTCATTCCCGTCGCTTCGGCTCGAAGCGAGCCGATCGCGCCGACCTCCTCGATCAAGCCCGTGAACATCGCGCTTCCTCCTTCTCGGCCTCTTTCCTGCCGCGCGTCGCGTCGATGCGAGCGAAGCCTGCCCCCGATTCGAAATGGAAGTATTCGAACGCGATGCCGCGGTCGGGAGAAAGGACGCCCAGATCGCCCACCGCGGCTATGCCTTCGCCGAGTATCAGCGGCGCCACGAAGACGGTGAGCGCGTCCCAGAGCCCGCCTTTCAGGAGGGAGGTGACGAGGGCCGCTCCGCCCTCGACCATGACCGACCCGATCCCGTCGGCGTAGAGCGCGCGGAAGGCTCCCTTCAGGTCGGGCAATCCCCCCTCGTCGCGGCCGATCTCGAGGGCACGAAGTCCTTCGGCTCGGCATTGCTCCAGGGCGGGGCTCGCCGACGCGGCGAGGACCGTAGTTCCTTCCCGAAGCTCAGGCGAGAAGAGGCGGGAAGCCAAGTCGAGCGGCTGCCTCCCCGCAAGGACGAGTCTGCGGGGCATCGCGAGACCGGTGCTTTCAGCCGTCCGCAGGGTCAGCTGCGGGTCGTCGACGCGTAGCGTATTGGCGCCGACCATGATCGCGTCGTGGCCCGAGCGCAGGTTGTGCGACGCGGCGCGGGCGGCCTCGTTCGTGATCCATTGCGAGGCGCCGCCGCGGCAGGCGACGCGGCCGTCGAGGCTTTGAGCCCATTTAAGGCGAATGAAGGGGCGCTTGTCGCGGATCGAAACCGAGAAGGACTCGAGGAGGCCGGCGGCGCGGTCCGAAAGCAGGCCCTCCTCTACCGCGATGCCCGCCTGGCGCAGCCGCAGGGCGCCTCGGCCCGAGACGAGGGGATTGGGGTCCCTGCACGCGAATACTACGCGCTCGACGCCCGCGGCGATGATCGCCTCGGTGCAGGGCGGGGTGCGCTTTCCGTTCCCGGAGTGGCAGCAGGGCTCCAGCGTGCAGTAGAGCGTAGAGCCCGAGGGAAGCGTCGATGGAGAACCCGCGGCCTGGAGCGCGGCGGCGATGGCCGCGGCTTCCGCGTGGGGAGTGCCGGGGCCGTGATGATAGCCCTCGCCAAGGACGCGGCCGCCGGCGACGATCACCGCGCCCACCGCGGGATTGATTCCGGCCAGCGGCAGAGAGCGCCGGCCGAGCTCGATCGCCCCCTCCATGAAGGAAAGGTCGGAGCACACGATACGTTTCCTTCCGGGGCGGGGAGGAATGCAGGCCGATGGGGCCTGCATCCGAAATGAAAGGGAGTTCGATCTTTTCCCGTCCGGACTGTACCGTTGGCACCGGAGTCTCACCGGTTCAGTTCCGAGGTCTCCGTTGTGGAGCTCCGGAAGTAGCGGGCTGTACCGCCAGTGGGGAATTGCACCCCGCCCCAAAGATCGATTCAAAGTTATTGCTTTTTCGGGGGCTCCGTCAATCCCTTCATCTCGCTCAGCCCCTCGCGCCATGGCGCGGCAGCTGCCGTTTTGCTATACTCCGTCAATGGACGCCGACATCAGGTGGAAACAGAGACTCGCGAATTTCAAGAAGGCCTTCGCGCGTCTCGACGACGCGGTGCTTCTGTCGCGGCAGCGGAGCCTGAGCGATCTCGAGCGGCAAGGGCTTATCCAAGCCTTCGAGTTCACTCACGAGCTCGCCTGGAATATCATGAAAGACTGGTTCGAGTACCAGGGCAATACGGATATTTCCGGTTCCCGGGACGCGACGCGAGAAGCTTTCCGAATGGGGCTTATCCAGGACGGCGAAACGTGGATGGAGATGATCGGGAGCAGGAACCAGTCTTCACACACCTATAACATCGAGACGGCGGCGGAAATAGCGAAGGCCATCGATGATCGCTATTGGCAGGCCTTCCGCCTTTTTCTCGAGGCGATGGAAGCGCGGGCATGACGAGCTCGGAATACGGCATCCCCGAGGACCGCCTCGCGAAACTGCTTGGGGTTATCTCCCGCGAGTCTAGAGTGGAAGCTATCGTCCTCTACGGCTCGCGGGCGAAGGGGAATTTTCGCGACGGATCCGATATCGATCTCTGCCTCGATGCTCCCGAGCTCGACTATTCTGCGCTCATGCGCCTGGAAGACGAGATAGACGACCTCCTCCTTCCCTGGAAGATCGACCTCGCCGTCAGGCAAAGGATCGACAATCCGCAGCTGATCTCCCATATCGAGCGGGTCGGCAAGACTCTTTTCAAACGCGGAACGGCATGAGAGCGAGCCAATGCGCGTCCTCCCTTTACGCTCGAGAGATTCGCCTCGCACTCTCAGGATCCCTCGCCAGGATTTTGTGCGAGCGCGGCTGGAAGCATGCGGCGGATACGGTTGCTTGACGAGTCGAGTAATGTGTATTAATATGTGTATAAAGAGGTGTATGTGCGTACCAATATCGACCTGAATGACGATCTCGTCGCCGAAGCATTCAAATATTCTGATGGGATTTCCTCCAAGCGGGAACTTGTCGAAACGGCCTTGCTGGAATATGTCGAGAACCGCAAGCGAAAGAACTTGCAGGAACTAAAAGGCAGGATTCGGTTCAGGGACGACTACGATTACAAACCGATGAGAGCCTGACGTGGTCCTCGTCGATACTTCAATCATCATCGGTTATCTAAAAGGAAGCGGAGGGGAGGCCTATCGAAGGTTCGACGAAATGCTGGGTCAGGGGATCCCTTATGGAATCACCGGCCTGATCTATCAGGAAGTCCTCCAGGGCGCTCGAGACGAGGCTGAGTTCGCGACTCTGAAGGAGTTTCTCTCCACCCTGCATTTCTTCGAGCTAAAGCTCGGTCGGGAATCATATGATCGCGCGGCTTATCTCTATTTCTCGTGCCGTAGATCCGGTATCACGGTCAGGAGCACGGTGGACATCCTTATCGCCGAGACGGCCATAGAGAACGAGGTTCCCCTTCTTCAGGACGATTCCGATTTCCTAAATATGGCCAAAGCGATAACGGCACTCCGTTTCTATTAGTGGCTTACAACGCGACATGGCGATGTTTAAGCTGAGTAAATTTCTCGGTAGAAATTCTTCAGTGGTCGCGGAGGAATTTACCACTGATAAAATCTCCCTGGACCACTGGTCGACACCTCCCTGGACCAGTGGTAAATTCCTCCGCGACCAGTGGTAAATTCTTCCTCGACCACTGATCGAATTAATTCCTACAATTCCTGTAATATTAATTCGAGATACGTTGAAACTCGTGCTCGCTCTAAGTGCAGCTCGTATCGATATTTGTTGTCGGTTAAGGTGTTTTGGTCCCAATGTATGGTCGCTAGCCTGTTTTTGGGGGTATCCATGGCTTGGTCTCTTCAGGACGCGAAGAACAGATTCTCCGAGCTTGTCGAACGTGCACGAAAGGAAGGACCGCAAGAAGTCACGCGGAATGGGCAGGAAGCAGTCGTCGTCGTCTCGGCCGAAGAATGGCGAGCGATCCGAGAACAGTCATCGACCCTGGCCGATTTCCTGCTGTCATCCCCTCTTGCGGGCTCCGGGCTCGCCGTCGAGAGGGACGCTTCGCCGCCGCGAAGCGTGAATCTCTAGAAAGTACCTTCCCGACACCTGCGTTTTTTCCGAATTCGCCAAGCCCCCCTAATGCGGGTTGCATGAAATGGGCGTCGAAGGGATGGATACTGGCGCGCGTCGCGATGAATTACGTGTCTGGATCGAAGGACTTTTCTCGACCCATCGGACGAGGCTCGTCCCCGTCGATCATGACGTCGTACGAATCTGGGCAAAAATCTGCGCGGAAGCGGAGTCGCTCGAGCGGCTACCCTCTGCGATGGATTCTCTCATCGCCGCGTCGGCGATATCGCGCGATCTCGTCCTCGTGACGCGGAACGTCGACGATTTCCGGCAGCTGCGGGTCAAGATTCTCAATCCATGGGAATGAGCAATAGGTAGGATCGAAGGGATTGGATTCGATCTTTTCAATCAATGGCTTTTGTCAGGCACGTCTCCTTCCCCTGGAGGCGCGCGGTGCCGAGGAAGGATTTTACCTACTTTCTTGATGGCGAGAATCGGATGGTTGTATACTTCGCTCATGAAAAGGGAGTGGTTGTAAGGTTCGTGGTCAAGCTGGAGCATTTTTCGGGTGGCGTTTGGCACGAACTGATTCGCTACGATTGTTTCCATGGATTTGTCCACAAAGATGTGTTGACACGATCAGGAGCAAAGAAGAGGGTCGTCAAGTATAAGTTTCTGGACCCTGCCTCGGGCCTGAATGCCGCTTTAGGCGATTGTTCAGAGAATTTCCGATCCTATGTTGCGAGGTGGCGCGATGGTTAATATGAAACCGGGCCAAACGGAAGAAGAGGCGATAACCGAGTATTTACTCGAGATGGGATTCAAGGAGATGGGCGAGGAGGAACGCAAGGCCGACTGGTATCCGGCCTATGCCCGTTCGATTCTCCGCATTCTTGCCAACGACGATACGTCGATTCCCGCCCCGAACGAGGATGAAGAGCTCCGCGCGATGGGTGTTACTCCACCGTTAGATTGAACTCGTATAGGAGAGGAATTCCTTTCCGAGAATTCCTCTCTCATTTTTCCCTCGTCTTCTAATCCTGGTAGAAGGCGACGTTGGCGATATTGTCCGAGCTCGTCATCACCGACACCGGGCTGTAGGATTGCTGATTGCCGCTCGCGTCGAAGATGTAGAGCTGGTTGCTGCTGCCGTTGCCGCTATAGATGGTGGCAGGCACATAGACGAGGCTGGTGGAACTATTATAGACGAGGCTGAAACTGCCGAATGAGGATGATCCGCTTTTTATCTCGGTTACGCTCGCCGTGGCGCCCGAGAGTGCGACTAAGTATGTATGTCCATATCCTGTCGCGACGAGGTTCCCGTTCGAAAGTTGCACGAGACGGGCGGGATAGATCGAAGCTGCAGATGTAGTCGCGTTCGCGACGAGCTGCGCCGTTGTGCCGGAAGCTGCGCTCGAAGGAATAAAATCGATCGAACCTATCGGAGAGCTGCCGTATCCACCCGTGTTCGCGACGAAGACGCCGGATTGTCCGCCGTAGGTTCCCGCCGCGAGCCCCGTGGTCCCTGGTTCGCGAGCGTTGAAGGTTGCTGCCTTCGTGTCGGTTGCGGGGTTGATCCGAAAAACTTGACCATCGGTATTGTCGGCGGCATATATCATTCCATCTGAACCCACTATGACTTCTTGGAATTGGGTACCGTTTGTTCCGTTAACCGCGGAAGATACGGCAGTTGTCGGGCTTGAGGGATTGAAGCTATACACTCCCCCGTTTGCCGGCGTCCCATAGTTGTAGACGCTAACGTATACTTTTGTCGCACTATAGAACGCGAAATACTGGGCGTCCAAGCCTGCGCTCCCCGTTATCAATTTCGCGCTAGGGGCCGCGCTCGATAGATCGAAATAGTAAATGCCGCCGTTGCCCATGGCGACATACCCGATACCTTTATAGAACTTTATTTCCCCGGCCGCGTTGGCATTGGTCGTGACGAAGCTCGATGACGATCCGGTGTGGACAGAAGGGTCGTAGGTATATACGCGCCCGTTGGTGGTATCCGTCATGTACAGATAGGTCGTGTACGCGGCCGGCGCCGGCGACCCTGTGCCCGCCGGGTTCGAGCAGCCGAGGGTGAATCCCGCGACGATAAGTATCGCCGCGCCTTGGAGGAAAAGGATGACCCGTCGGGCCGCGCCTCGCTCCTTATCGGTAATCGATGTTCTCAAGATAGCCTCCTAGTGCGTCGTGTCGCCTGAAATTTCATAGCCGTATCTCCAACCCAAGCCGCAGCTTCGTGCCGGGCATGGGATAATCGTTCACGATCTCGTACTGCTCGTCGAAGAGGTTGTCCGCGGCCGCGTAGGCGGAGTAGCGCGCCGTGAACTCCCATTTCACGACCGCGTCCAAGGTGAAATAATCGGGCAGGTAGCCGACGTTCGCGGTCGTGAGGAAGCGCAGGCTCGCGTACTTGGCGGTGGCCGACCAGGAGAGTCTTCCGGCCTCGTAGGCGAGGGTGGCGTTGAGGCTGTGTACCGGGGTCATGGGAAGACGCCTGTCGTCCCCCATGGAGAAGCCGTCCGAGAGGATGTAGCTGTAGAGGAAGCTGTAGTTGAGGCTGGCCCTATAGTGCTTCGCGAATGCCGTCGAGAGCTCCTGCTCAAGGCCCGGGTAGAGGGCGGCGCCATAGTTGCTCGGCCTCCATATTCCGTCGCTGCCCTCCTGCCAAAGTATCACGTCCCTGGCATAGCGAACGAAGGCGGTGGCATCGTAAGAGAAGTCTCCTCGGGTCCTCGAGAATCCGAAATCCGCGGCGTAGCCCGTCTCGGGCCGGAGGCCCGGATCGCCCTCCGCCCCGTTGGAGGCGGGCCAGTAGAGGTCCTCGAAGGTCGGCACTCGATACGAGCGTGAGAGATTGAGCTTGAGGACGTCGGTTTCGGAAAGGCGATAGGCGATCGCCATCGTCGCCCCTATCCCGCCCAGGGGATCGCTCGCGAAGAAGTCCGAGTAGTAGTCGTAGCGGATCGCGGGCCGGAAGGAGAGGGCCCCGGCTTCCATGACGGGTTCGAAGTAGGCGCCGCCGGCGATGCGCGAAGGCGAGCCCACCGTGTCGCTCCGAGCTTGGGTATAGGCGAATGAGCCTCCGTAAACGAAAGAGAGAGCATCGGAAATCGAGGCCTTTTGCTGGATGTCCCCGCCTCCTATGTAGACCATGCTGCGTCCGTCATTGGCCGGCGTGGCGGCGTCTTCGTAGTCGATGCCCGAATACTGCGCATACAAGGTCGCGTCCAGGCTGAGCGCATCCGCGAGAAAGCGGTCGGTCGAGTACTTGATCGAGCCTCGGCCGGAGGAGTCGACCTCGGTGGCCGCGAGCGTC
Source organism: uncultured Spirochaetota bacterium (assembly GCA_963778775.1). GTDB lineage: Bacteria > Spirochaetota > Spirochaetia > Treponematales > Rectinemataceae > UBA1306. Next base: position 43,172 of record CAVZVX010000041.1, read on the forward strand.
GGGCTGCTCTGAATTCCCGGATCCCCCTTTTGGCTGTAGCCGCCGGAAAGATCGGCGGCGAGGCTGCCTTCGAGGCAGGGGAAGGTGAGGCCGAAGGAGCCGTCACCGCCCAGGAGGGCCGCGTTCTGGAGAACGCGATCGTCCCCGTTCGAGTCGATGAAGGTATAGGCGTTATCCGCCCTCGTGAAGCTGCCCGAGCCGCGGAACTGCAGGCAGCCCGCCGCCGGCGCCCAGGAGAACATCGCTTTCTGCTCGTCGACGAGGCTCGCGGCGTCGGCGCCCTCCTCGGCCTTGGAAAAGCCGTAGCCCTCGACGTGGGCGGTCGGGATGTAGGAGCCGTTCTCGAAGGTAAGGACGAGGGGAGCGGCCTTTTTCTTCGTGATGATATTCACGACGCCGCCTACCGCGTCGCCGCCATAGAGAGCGCTGCCGCCCTCCCGCAGGACTTCGATCCGATCGATATTGTCCGCCGGTATGTCGGCGAGGTCGGCGATCCCGGACATGGCGTTGTTGACGCGCAAACCGTCGACGAGGACGAGGACTTCGTTGGTCGTGGAGCCGCGGATGGAAACGGCCTTTTGCGCGCCCTCCGGACCGTCGTCGGATATGCCGAGGCCGGGTACGGTCTTTATAGCATCGGCCACCGTCTTCGCGCCGCGGGCCTCGATATCGGCCGCGCTAACGACGCTGACCGCCGGAGGGACGGCGCTCGGGCTTTCCGGTATGCGGGTCGCGGTTATCGAGACATCGTCGAGGGGGAGGTCGGCCGCGTCGTCGGCCCGTAAATAGTAGTCCGGGAGCGCGAACGCCAGCGCAAATACAAGCGCGGCCCAACGTATCGAATGCACTATGCCCTACCTTTGCCTCGAAGGTCTGGGCTTCCGAGCGGTATCCTGACTTCCGGATCGTCTTACTCGCGACGCCTTCTCGCGGTTTGCCGCAATGGCTTCGCCCCCGCTTTCGCGGTAGGCTCGTCGCTTTCATCCCCGGTTACAGTGGCGGGACCGTCACGGTTTTTAACCGTATTCCTCGCTCGGAAACCTGGCAGGCTTATAGTGGCGCGAAGGTGCTCCGCTGTCAATGGAGTCTTTTCTCCGACGACGCTTCCTCGAGGGTCAGGCCTTCCCGAATCCCGTCGCGACGAGATAGGTCTCGAAGGACTCCGATCGGCAGGCCTCAGGCTTGAAGCCCCTGGCCTGGGCGAAGCGGCCGCGGAGGCGCCTCAGCAGGCCTGCCTCGGCTCCGCCCTGGAAGATCTTGGCGACGAGCGCGCCGCCCGGGGCCAGGGCCGCCTCGGCATAGGCTATCACGGCTTCGACGATGCTCTCGGAAGCCGACTGGTCGACGAGGCGGTTGCCCGTGGTCGCGGGCGCCGCATCCGACAGCACGAGGGCGTAGGGACCGGCGGAGAGGAGCCGCGAGCGCGCCTCCTCGTCGTAGAGGTCGCCGCGGACGAAGAGGAAATTCTCGTAGGCCGGAGCCACGGCCAGGTCCTGCAGATCCACCGCCGCGAGGAAGCCCTTTCCCTCGAGGCGCTGGAGTATCCAGAGGCTCCACGATCCCGGGGCGGCGCCGATATCGAGTATTCGCGCGCCTTGCCTCACGAGGCCGAATTTCCTGTCGATCTCCATGAGCTTGTAGACCGAGCGCGCGGGATAGCCTTCCTTCCTGGCCTTCGCCGCCCAAAAATCGGGCTTTTCGTAACTCGACAAGGATGCGCCTCCATGGCCCGCGACGGCCGATGATAGTATACTGTGAAACGAGGGGGAGATGATGGAGGGGCAGACCTTCGTCGAAGCCGAGATATGGACCGTGGCTCAGACGGACCAGGGTAACGTCGTCCTCGTCAGGCCCAGGGACTCCGACCTCGCGGTGCCTATCTTCATCGGCCAGCTCGAAACCCAGTCCATACTGATAGGAATGGGCGGCATCGAGGTGCCCCGGCCCCTGACTCACGACCTCCTGCTCAGCCTGCTGTCCACGCTCAACGCCGAAGTGACGAAGATCGAGATACACGACCTTCGCGAGGGGACCTTCTATGCGCGAATGCTGCTGCGCGTCGAGGGACGCGAGATCGTCGTGGACGCGAGGCCCTCGGACGCCATCGGCGTCGCGGTCCGGGCCCACTGTCCGGTGTTCATCGCCGAAAGCGTCGTCGAAGAGGCCGGAATATCGGTCAATCTCGTCGCGGGGCTCCATCTCGGAGAGACCGAATCCTCGCCCCCCGAAGCCGGCGCCATAGCGCCCGCCTCGAGCGAGGGAGAGGTGGCTAGGCTCCGCGCCGAGCTCGAAGCCGCGGTGGCCGACGAGAACTACGAGCGCGCGGCCGAGATCAGGGACAAGCTGCGCGAGCTCGAGGCCTAGGAAAGTCCTTACTTCAGCAGCCTCGTCAATCTCGTCGCGAAGTCGGCCGGGTCGGCGAGCTTGGCCCCTTCGACGAGGAGGGCCTGTCCCAGCAGCACCTTGGCCAGGTCCTCCGCCTCCGCGGCGTCGGCCGCGGCGAGGCGCCTTACCAGCGGATGCTCGCCGTTGAGCTCGAGGATGGGCTTGACTTCGGGCATCTCGCTGCCGCCGAACTGCTTCATGAGCTCGCGGAGCTGGAGGCTCGGATCGTCCGAATCGACGACGACGCAGGCGGGGCTCTCCGAGAGGCGCTTGGACAGGCGCACGTCCTTGACTTCCTCGCCGAGAGCCTTCTTGGCCGCCTCGATCGCCGCCGCGACGGGGCTGTCCGGCCTCGGGCTTCGCCCCGTCCTTGGAACCGGAGCCCAGCTCGGACTCGCTGCCGGCGCGATTGACGCTCTTGAGCTCGAGGCCTTCGAAGGGTCCGAGGCCCGAGATGACGATCTCGTCTATCTCCTCGGCGCAGACGAGGACCTCGATGCCCTCCTTGCGGTACATCTCGAGGAGCGGCGACTTGCGGAGCCTGTCTTCGTCGCCGCCGGCGATGTAGTAGATGGCCTTCTGCCCCTCCTTCATCCGGGACTTGTAGTCCGCGAGGCTCGTCCAGCCCCCGGGAGCCGCGATCTCGGCGCTGCTCTTCCAGCGCACGAGCCCGAGCAGGGCTTCCCGATTCGCGAAGTCCGAGTACAGTCCCTCCTTGAGGGGGCGGTTGAACTCGGCTATGAACTTGGCGTATTTGTCCGTATCGGTCTTGGCCAGGTCGGCGAGCTCTCCGAGGATCTTCTTGACGCTGGCCTGCCTGATGCTCGCCATGACCCGGTTCTGCTGGAGGATCTCGCGGCTCACGTTGAGCGGCAGGTCCTCCGAGTCGATGACGCCGCGGACGAAGCGCAGGTACACCGGCAGGAGCTCTTTCTCGTCGTCGGTTATGAAGACCCGCTTGACGTAGAGCTTGACCCCCGGGCGGTAGTCCGCGCGGAAGAGGTCGAAGGGGGCCTTGGAGGGGATATAGAAGAGGGTCGTATACTCGATCGTGCCCTCGGCCTTGGTATGGATCCAATGAAGGGGCGCGTCTTCGCCCTCCGCCGCGCCGAATTCCCCGAGCCCCGCGCCGGTGAGGGACTTGTAGAAGCCCACGTAGTCCTCGTCCTTGAGCTCGGATTTCGGCCTCCGCCACAGGGCAGAGGCGGAATTGACGACCTCCTCCTTGCGCTCGACTCCGTCCTTCTTGCCCTTGTCGTCGTACTTGGGCTCCTCGGACACCAGGGCGATGGGATAGGCTATGTGGTTGGAATATTTCTTGAGCACCGTCTCGACGCTCCAGCGGCCGAGGTACTCCTCGCCCTCGCCGTTGAGGTGGACGCGCACTTCGGTTCCCTGACCGACCCTCTCGGAGGGCTCGATCGAGTACTCTCCCTTGCCCTCGCTCGTCCAGGCGAAGGCGGCCTCAGTCCCGGCCTTGCGGCTCGTCACCTCGATCTTGTCCGCGACCATGAAGGCCGAATAGAATCCGACTCCGAACTGGCCGATGAGGTTGGAGTCCTTTTTCGCGTCCTTGGGGAGGCTATCGAGGAATCGCCGGGTGCCGGACCTCGCGATGGTGCCCAGGTTCTCCTCGAGCTCCTTCTCGTCCATCCCGATCCCGTTGTCCTCGACCACGATGGTCTTGTCCTCTTTGTCGATGATTACCTTTATCGAAGGCTCGAAGGCGACGGACTTGAAGGCCTCGTCGGAGACGCTGAGGTAGCGCAGCTTGTCTATGGCGTCGGATGCGTTGGAAACGAGCTCGCGGAGGAAAATCTCCTTATGCGAGTAGAGGGAGTGGATGATGAGGTCGAGGAGGCGCGAAACCTCCGTCTTGAAATGGTGTTGAGGCATGTCGAAACTCCAGAAATAAGCAGGATATGCGTGTAACGCATAAGATAGCCAATCGCCCGCGCTCGAGGCAATACCGCTACGGGGTAGGGAAGCTGTAGGTCCGCCATTGCTCGGCTATGCCCGCGAATCCGAGCTCCGCGATTTTGGGCCGGAAGTCGGCTATCGCGTCGCCGTAATGCATCAGGCGGGTCTTGGCGCGAATGGCGGGAGGCAGGCCGGCCAGCTCGTCGATCGAGGCGTGAACCCCGCCCGTGAACAGCTGGCAGTCGTGGAAGATGGCCTCGAAGCCGTATTCGGCGTCGAGGGCGAGCAGCATTTCGGGATCGTAGCGGGTATCCCCGGTGAAGAGGATCCGCCCGTCCAGGATGAGCCCGTAGCTTAAGAAGGACGAGCGCCAGTCGGGACTCGAATCGGGGATGTGCATGCTTCGGAAAAGGCGTATCCCGATATCGCCGACGCGAGCCTCGCAGATCTCCCGGTCCCCGCCGCGAAGCGGACTGGGTACGATGACGTTCCAAAAGTCCTCGAACTCGAGGTAGGTGCCGCCATGCTCCTCGTTGAACGAGGCCCCGCCGCGCAGGCTCATCGACCATAGCGCCTTGCGCAGCTTGTCCGTGACGACCATGGTCGTCTTGCGTCTCAGGCCATAGCGGTTGACCAACATGACCTCCTCGAGCCCGCCGATATGGTCGGCGTGCGTGTGCGTGATGAGGTAGTTGTCTATTTTCCCCACGGAAAGGCCCAGGAGGGCGAGGGCTTCGGGAGTCCTCGTCCCGCAATCGACGAGGACGTGGGAGCCTCCCTTTACGATGAGGATATTGTTCTGGAAGAATCTTTTCGAGAAGGCGCTACCTACGCCGATGAAGGTGAGGTCGAGGCCGCCATCGTTGGCGAGGGCCAAGACCGTCTGTTCCCCGACGCCTCGGTCTGTGCTCATTCATTCCAGTATAGCACGAGCCCTCCGCGCGATTCAAAGCTCCAAGCGAAAGAACGGCTCGGATATCCCGCAGGGTTCGCGCGCCTTTGACATCGCGATATCGATGATGGTAAAATGCCCGAAAGGCGGTGTCTTCCGATCGAGGGCCAAGGAGACCGTAAAATGGAAAACGCCCTTCACGTCCGCGTTTCCGCCCGCATTGCGGCCGCCTTCGCGCTCATCCTGGCGTTCCTGTCCCGACTCAAGGCGGCCGGGCGTCAAAAGCTCACGATCATGCTCATTCCCCACACCGAGAGAAGGGTTCTCAACGTCCAGCTGAGTTTCTTCGCCCTCGGAGGCATTATCCTGGCCGCAGGCCTCGTTCTCCTGGGCTTCCTATTCTCGGCCGCCCGATTTTCCGACACCGTCAACAAGCTGGAGTCCCGCTCGAGCGACCTGGCCTCGACGCAGGCGCGCCTCGACGCCATTCGAAGTCAGACGAGAGAGCTCGTTACGGCCGCGAAGCGCTTCGAAAACGCCCTATCGGGCACCTTGGGCCGCATCGACGCGAAGAGCGCCGGGTCCGACCCGCCGCGGCCGGGGGATCCCGTTCCCCTCTTCCAACCCACCCTGGGCGGCGCGGGCTCGGCCCGCGAGATCGGGGAGCTCCAGGACGTCACGAATAGCCTCGAGAATTCGGTCGATCCCCTCAAGGATCTGGGTGCTCTCCTTCAGAACCAAAGCGCCATACTCACCGAAATCCCGAATATCTGGCCGGTCAAGGGATCGAGCCATATCTCGATGTATTACGGCCGGAACGAGAACCCCTTCACCGGGCAATGGTACATTCATTCGGGAGTGGATATCTCGACCTATCGCACCGGCGATCCCGTCGTATCCACGGCCGACGGCCGCGTCGCGGCGATCGGCTACGACGCGAACCTCGGCAACTACATCGTCGTCCAGCACGATCACGGCTTCCTGACGGGGTATGGGCACCTCATGGCTTTCAGGGTCTCCATCGGCCAGAAGGTCAAGCAGGGCCAGGAAATCGGCCTGCTCGGCAATACGGGCCTCACCACCGGGCCCTGCCTCCATTACGAAGTGCATCTCGGGACGGGCGTCATAGACCCGCTCAAGTTCCTCAATATCAGGGCCGCCGCGACGGCGACCGAGTAGACCGAAGGCAGCCGGAGAGGTCCATGGCAGATCCGAGAGACACTCTCGTCAATTCGATAATCGGGGCGGGCTCCGCCATCGACGGGGACATAGACGTCGATGGCCTCCTGCGCGTAGACGGCGACCTGCGCGGGACCCTTCGCGTCACGGGCAAGCTCGTGATAGGATCCGAGGGCAGGGTCGAGGCGCCCATTCGCGCCAAATCCGCCATCATCGGGGGGATGGTGAAGGGCGACGTCTACGTCTCCGAGCGCCTGCGCATACTCGAGGGCGGCGTGGTGATAGGCAACGTCTTCGCGCCGCGATTCGAGGCCGAGGAAGGTACGGTCGTTCATGGGGACGTGGCCGTGACCGGCAGGCTAGAGGGCGCCGACGAGGAACTGGCGGCCTTCGTCAAGACCCACGGCGACGCGCGGCGCTTTCTCGGCCGCTTCCGCGACGACTGCTTCGCGGAGCCCCTCCCCCGGCCGGATCGGCGACGCCAGGGACCCGAGGACTGATCCCCGTGGCCGGCGTCGATTTTCCCGAAGGCATCACTCCGTTCGGACCCTCCTACGTCCCGAGGCGCAAGGAGGATGAAAAGAAGGTCGGGAAGGGCAAGGGGCTCTTCCGTACCATCCTCGGGAAGGCGGTCGACGAGGCCGGGGAAAGCGAGGCTTCCCCCGGGGCCGAGGACTTCTCCAAGGCGGGCCTCGAGGCCCTCCTGGACGAGGTGCACGAGACCGGGGACAGGCTCAAGGGAAACCCGAGCGTCGACCTGGTCCAGGACTACAAGAAGGCGGTGCGCGACTTCGTCCATTTCGTCGTCGAGCGCTCCTTCGCCGTCGAGCAGAAGACCTCGGGACGCAACATACTCAAGCGCAACGCCTACTTCCGGGTCTCCGTGATCGACGCATCGCTGGAGAAGCTGGCCGCGGAGATACTCCGCAACCAGCGCGACAATCTCGAGATACTGCGTCGGGTCGACGAGATAAACGGAATGCTCGTCGACCTGCTTAGTTGAGGAGTCTTACATGAGCGATTATCGCGACGACAATAGCATCCAGACCGAAGAGGAGCTCGGACGGCTCGAGGACTCGCGCGAGCGCGAGGACGAGCGTCCCCGCGGCAGGGCGGCCGATCCCAGGGACCTGCCTCGGCCCTTGTTCAGGATCAAGGCCTTGCACTCCAACGAGACCTTCTACGCCTATTTCCCCCAATCCCCGAAGGACCAAGTCCCGTCGACCCTGCAAGGCTCGGTCGAGGCCTCGGCGGCCGGCGAGCTTCCCGAGCCCGAAGGGGCTCCGGCCGCGGAAGAAGGCGACGCGCCCTCGTTTCCCGAAGCTTATTCCGACGCCGAGGCGGACGACGCGGCCGCCGTCCAGGCCGCGCTGGGCCTTATCGAGAGACGCGAGATGGTCGTCGTCCCCACGCGCTACGGCCGGGACGTCTGCGAGATGCAAGGCGTCCTGAAGGAGCCCGGGCCGATAGGCAAGGACGAGATCGTGCCCATCGAGCGGATCGCCACCGAGGACGACCTGCGCAAGGTCGAGGCCAACCGGGAGCGCGAGAAGAAGGCCTTCGAGACTTGCAGACAGAAGATCGCCTCGCGCAACCTCCCCATGAAGCTCGTCTCGGCCCATTACCTCCTCGAGGAGCCGAAGGTGCTCTTCTATTTCTCGGCGGAGTCGCGAGTGGACTTCCGCGAGCTCGTCAAGGACCTCGTCGCGGTGTTCAAGATCCGCATAGAGCTGCGCCAGATCGGCGTCAGGGACGAGGCGCGAGTCACGGGAGGCTGCGGCGTCTGCGGCCGCGTCCTATGCTGCCACGGCGTGACCGACAAGCTCGTGCCGGTGTCCATCAAGATGGCCAAGGACCAGAATCTCTCCCTCAACTCGATGAAGATCTCCGGCCCCTGCGGACGGCTCCTCTGTTGCCTGGCCTATGAATTCGGCTTCTACCGCGACGCGCGCCGGACGCTGCCCGGCGAAGGAGCGCGCTTCCAGTACGACGGAGTGCCTTTCCGCGTGATCGAGGTGAACGCGCTTTCCGGATCGGTCAAGATGGCGGGGGAGGACGGCCGCCTTCTCGACATGCCGGCCTCGCGCTTCGCCTATTCCGAGGGCCGCTGGCACGTGAAGGAAGAGGAGAAGGACAAGGCGGAGTAAATTGGCCGAATAGCATTTTCAGGCTGCCGAGGGCGGGTCCCAAGAATGTAATTCGCCTGTTCCTCCGGCTATTTCAGCGCGACCAGCTCGACCTCGAAGGCCAGGAAGCTGTCGGGGGCGATGGGGCCGCCCGGAGTGCCGCGCGAGCCGTAGGCCAGCTCCGGCGGAATCACTATCATCCGCTTTTCGCCCTTTTTCATTTCCATGACCACCTTGTCCCATCCCGGGATGATCTTGCCGACGCCCACCTGGAAGTCGACGGGGCCGCCGTGGAAATCGGATTGGTCGAAGACCTGGCCGTTTACGAGCATGCCCTTGTAGGCCACGGATACGGTCTGGCCCGCCGCGGGCGTCGGCCCCGATCCGGCCTTGATCGTCTTCTGGTATATCCCGTCGGAGTCGGGCGCGAGGTCGGGCCAACGCTGCCTGATCGCGGCGATGTCCGTCGCGCGCTTGTCGTCCGCCGCCTTCTTCATCGCGGCCGTAAGCGGCGCGAGCCTCGAGTCGAAGGCCGCCTGGTCGGCCTTGAAAGCCCTAGCGTCCGAGCCGTTGCGAAGGATCCTGATCTTCAGGAGCTTGTCGCCCTGAACGACCTTCTTGACTACGTCCATCCCCTGCACGACCTTGCCGAAGACCGTGTAGCCGCCATCGAGCTCCGGCACCGCCCGCATCGTTATGAAGAACTGGGAGCCGTTCGTATTCGGCCCTGCGTTGGCCATGCCCACGACGCCCTCGGCATCGTACTTGAGATCGTTCGAGATCTCGTTGGGGAACTCGTAGCCCGGCCCTCCTGTCCCGTCGCCCTTCGGATCGCCCGATTGAATCACGAAGTCCGCCACTACGCGATGGAAGCTCAGGCCGTCGAAGTACTTCTTGCCCTTGGAGGCGTCCATTCTGCCCTCCGCCAGGCCGACGAAATTGCCGACGCTGAGAGGCGCCCGCTTGTATTCCAGCCGGATCAGGATTTCGCCCTTCGCGGTATCGAGGCGCGCATAGAGTCCGTCGGGCTCTCCCGCCGCTCGGTTCTGGTTGCAAGAGATCACGCATGCCGAGAGAATGCAGGCGGCTGCGATGCCCTTCATACGGATGATTCGCATAATTCCTCCACGATAGGATCGGATGAGGTTAGACCGGATCGACGTCGGTATTCAACGCCCTCGGGACCCGGCGCGATCGATCTTGACGGCCGGGAAGGATGGAACGATTATCGATTAAGTACGCATGCGGGAGCGCGCCATGTCCGACGAATCGTATCGACGCCCGAGCTGGGACGAGTATTTCATGGAAGTCTGCAACGCCATAGCCAAGCGAGCTACCTGCGACCGGGGCCGATCCGGCTGCGTCATAGCCCGCGACAACCAGATTCTGGCCACGGGCTACGTCGGCGCGCCCGCCGGCCTGCCCCACTGCGACGAGGCCGGCCATCAGCTCAAGAAAACCGTTCACGAAGACGGGAGCGTCACTCAGCACTGCGTCCGTACCGTTCACGCCGAGCAGAACGCGATCTGCCAGGCCGCCAAGCGCGGCGTGGGCATCGCCGGCTCGACGGTCTATTGCCGGATGACTCCCTGCCGCGCCTGCGCGATGATGATCATCAATTGCGGCATCGTCCGCGTCGTCGCCGAGCGCCGCTACCACGCGGGGTCGGAGAGCGAGGAGATGTTCCGAGCGGCGGGCGTCGAGCTCGAGTTCGTCCATGAGGAGGTCGAGAAGTACGAGAGGCAGTGAAAGGGCCTTGCTGACCCGGCAATTGAAAAGCCGTCATCGCATCGACTGTTTTATTGCCGGGTCAGTAGTTCAGGTCGACGAACAGCTCTTCGGGATCGACGACGAAGCCCTCGAGGACCCGCGATGCGATCGAGGAGACGTCGCCGAGCCTATTCCGGAGCTCGCCTTCGTCGAATTCCCCGTCTTTCTTCGGGCGATATACCCATACGCTCCAGGCGGCCGGATCGAGGACCCAGTACTCTCTCACGCCGCGGCTCTCGTAGAGTTCGTACTTGTCCTTGATGTCCTTCTTCGAAGTCCAGGGCGAAAGTATTTCTACGGCGAGGTCCGGCGCGCCCCGAGCTCCCCTCTCGGTGAGCTTGGACCTGTCGCAGAAGACGACGATGTCCGGCTGGACTACGCTTTCCACTTCGTCGTCGGCTTCCTCGCCCATCGGAAGCAGTACGTCGAAGGGCGCCGCGAAAACCTTACAAGGTTTCCCCTTCAAGAAATTGAATACTTCGTTGAAGAGCCTCGCCGAGACTTCCTGATGCCGCCGCATCGGCGCGGGGCTCATGGACCAGGCCTGTCCCTCGATGAGCTCCCATCGCTCCGAGTCGGGCCAGGTCCGGTAGTGGCGATACGTAAAACGCTCTTTGGGCGTCAGCGCGGGATTTCCCATGCGTTCCATGCCTCCAATATAACGGAAACGAGAGCGGCGCGCCCGCTTGCTTGATAGGGGCATGGGTCGGTTTTCCCGGGCGGGCGACGCGCTCCCCCCTTGGCTATCCTCTCTCCCCGCGGCTACAGTGTCCGGGTGAGCATACGCATCCTGTACGTAGCCGAGATAGTCGGCAAGGCCGGAGTCTTCACCGTCAAGAAGATGCTGGCCGCGGCGAAGCGCGACCTGAAGGCCGACTTCGTGATCGGCAACGCCGACTCGGCCACCGGCGGCGCCGGCCTGGGTCGGCAGCACGCGGTCTATCTCCGCAAGCTCGGACTCGAGGCGATCACGACTGGCGAGTGCTGCTATTACAAGCGCGATATCGTAGAGCACATGCCCGGGGCCCCCTACCTGCTCAGGCCCGCCAATTATCCCTATGGCAACCCCGGACGAGGCTACAAGGTCTTTACCTGCGCCCATCCGGGCGGGACGGCGAAGGTGGCGGTGCTGCAGCTGCTCGGCCAGGCGGGTTTCCCTCGCGTGCACCTGGCCAATCCGTACCAGGTCGTCACCGACCTCGCGCGCAAGCTCCGCGAAGAGACGCCGACGATAATCCTGGACTTCCACGCGGCGACGACCGCCGAGAAGCAGACGATGTCGCATCACGCGGCGGGGCTCGTGTCGGCGGTGATCGGCTCCCATACCAAGGCTCAGACCTCGGACGCGCGCCTGGCGCGGGGTGGCACGGCCTACATCACGGACGCGGGCAGGACGGGAAGCCTCATGTCGGTCGGAGGCCTCGACCCCGACACGCGCATACGCGAGTACCTGACGGGCATATCGGCATGGGCAAAGGACGGTACGGCGGGACTCGAGCTCCAGGGATGCCTGGTCGAGGTGGGAGACGATGGCCGCGCCCTGTCCATCGAGGCCTTGCGCATTCCCTGCCCCTATGTCCTCGAGGAGAAGCGCGCGGAGGGGCCGGCCTCTCCGGAGGCAGGCCCCTCGGGCGAAATCGAATCCGGGCAGGAGGCTTTTCAGGCCTGAAGGAGCACCTTCGAAGCGAGCGCATCGGCCTCGCCTTCCCCGACGAGAGCGGTCACTATAGCGCGCGAGAATTCCCCCGCGCTCCCGGCCGCGCGCGACGTGATGAGCCTGCCGTCCACCACGACGCGGTCCTCGCTGAAGGTCGCGCCCGCGACTCCGGTCTCGGTTCCCGGATAGCCGGTGAAGCGCCTTCCCTTCAGGATGCCGCAGGCCGAGTGGAGCACGACCGCGGGAGCCGCGCAAATCGCCGCGACGAGGGCGCCCGATGCGAAGTGGCGCTTTATGAGGAAGACCGCGGATGCGCTCGCCGCGATATTGTCGGCGCCTCGCCCTCCGCCAGGCACTACGATGCAGTCGAAATCGCGGCCGAAGCCCTCGGCCCCGAGGGTCGCCTCGATTTTTATCCCATGGGATCCGGAAACGATCCTGCCCGTCACGCCCAGTATCTGCACATCGATTCCGGCTCGGCGCAGGTAGTCTATGGGCGTGATCGCCTCGACCTCCTCGAAACCGTCGGCCAGCAACACGCAAGCGGTTTTCATCGTTTTGCTCTCCTAGGACTACAATACTGAACCGATCTCGCCGAAGGCGAATGCCACGCCGTGGGTCATGGCCCCTCGAGGACTCAGGTCGGGCGGCGCCTCACCTCGAGTTCCTCCGCCGGAGCTTCCGCGAGGGTCTTCAGCCGCTTTACCGTCTCGTAAAAGAAGGCCTGCGTCGAGAAGGGAGCTTCTCCTTCCGAGGGCTTCACCTTCGCCCAGCGTCCATCGGGCTCGAGGCGGTGGGCTTTCGCCGTGTCGTCGAAGTAGGCGCCCAGTATGTCGCGAATGCGGCTTCGGGCGGTTTCGTCGCGTACGGGGAACATGAGCTCGATTCGCTTCTCGAGGTTGCGCGGCAGCCAATCGGCGCTCGAGAGGTAGGTCTCCTCGGCGCCGCCGTTGTTGAAGTAGACGATCCGCGCGTGCTCGAGGTTGCGGCCGACGATGCTGACGACGCTGATGTTCTCGGAAAGTCCTTGGACGCCCGGGACCAGGGTGCAGATGCCCCGGACGTTCAGGAGGATCCTGACGCCCGCCCGGTTGGCCTTATAGAGGGCGTCGATCACGTCGATGTCGGCCAGGGCGTTCATCTTGGCCATGATGAGTCCGGGCGACTCCGGCGTGGAGCGCTGGGCCTCGCGCTCGATCATGGCGATCAGTCGCGGCTTGAGATCGAAGGGCGCGACCGCCAGGCTCCGCAGCTGCTGCACCGCCGAGTAGCCCGTGATCATGTTGAAGAATATCGAGGCTTCGCGGCAAAGGTCCTCGTCGTCGGTGAAGAGCGAGAGGTCGGCGTAGAGTCTCGCGGTGCGGTCGTTGTAATTCCCCGTCGAGAGATGGAGGTAGCGGCGTACGGAGCCGTCCTCCTCGCGCCGCACGACGAGCGCGGCCTTGGCGTGGACCTTGAGCCTCGCTATGCCGTATACGACGATCGCGCCGGCCTGCTCCAGGCGAGCGGCCCATTCGATGTTGCGCTCCTCGTCGAAGCGGGCCTTGAGCTCGACGAGCACGGCCACCTGCTTCCCGTTGCGCGCCGCTCGCGTCAGGGCGCGCACGACGGGCGAGTTGCCCGAGGTCCGGTACAGGGTCATCTTGACGGCCAGCACCGAGGGGTCGTCCGCCGCCTCGTCCAGGAAGCGCAGCACGGGGTCGAAGGATTCGTAGGGCACGTGGAGGAGCTTGTCGCCCGCGGCGATCTCGTCCCATATCGTCGAGCCCTCGAGCGGCTCGAGGCTGTGCACCGGCGGCCAGGGGAGGTCCCGCAGCCTCGCGGCGCGCTCGGGCGCGAGATAGCTGGATTGGGCGAGCTCCATGAGGCCGCGAAGGTCGATGGGGCCCGAGAGCGCGTAGACGTCGTCGTCGCCGAGGCCTATGGCCTCGCGGATCATCCGGGCGATGGCCTCGGACTCCCCGGAAACGGAAAGCAGCACCGGGTAGGAATTCTGCCTGTCGACGACGACTTCCTCCATGGCGGCGATGAAATCGTCGGCCCTGTCCTCGTCGACCGCGAAGTCCGCGTCCCGGGTCACCTTGAAGAGGAGGGTCTCGCCTACGCTCCAGCCGGGGAAGAGCCTGGGGCCGAAATAGGCGACGACGTCCTCGATGATGGCCAAGCGGGTCGTGGTCCCTTCCGCGGGCATGCGGACGAAGCGGTCGAGGTTGGGAGGCACCTGAACCACGGCGAAGCCGGTCTCTTCGCCGCGGGAAAGGAGGAAGGCCGCGTGGATGCGCAGCGAGCCGGTCGTCGGAAAGCCGGGGCGCCCGTCCTCGCCGCCCCCGTCCACGCGCAGCGGCGTCAGGAGGGGAAAGACGCGCTCGGAAAAATAGCCCTCTAGCCAGCGACGCTCCGGCCCGGTCCAGCCCGAGGGCCGGACGACTGCGAGGCCTTCCCCGGCCAAGGCCGGCAGGATTTCGGCGAGGCACTCGTACTGTTTGGACATGATCTCTCGAGCCCGGCGCGCGACGGCCGCGAGCTGCTCGGCGGGGCTCATCCCCGAGCCGTCGGGGGTCGCGTCGCCCGCCCGGAGCTGGGCCTTGAGCGAAGCGACGCGGACCATGAAGAACTCGTCGAAGTTCGACGAGACTATCGCCAGGAATTTCATGCGCTCGAGGAGGGGGTTCGACCGGTCGAGCGCCTCCTCCAGTATCCTCGCGTTGAACTCTAGCCATGACAGCTCGCGATTGAAATAGCGGTTGGCGCTCATCCACGATTTCCTTTCGATCCAGAATTATGCGTGTCTCATGCCGCGCGATCAGCCGAGGACGGGCTCGAGCCCGAAAACGTCCTCGAACATATCGCCCTTCTCGGCGAGCGACAGTCGCTCGAGCGAGAGATCCGCCGCGCTCGGGGCGCGTATCACGAAGCGCTCCTCGCGACGCTCGAAGACGGCGTCGCGCAGCCGCTGGTCGTGGCCTCTATCCAGGGCGTCGGCGACGCGGATGATGGCGGCGAGCTTCAGCACGACGATCCTGTCCTCGCGCGGCAGGGCGATGAAGTTTACGTGCGTGCTCGCCGGCGGCGCCTTGCGATGGTAGCGCACGACGTTGGCGACGATGGTCAGGTCGCCTCGGTTGAGCCCGAATATCTCCGAGTTGGCGACGATGTACTCGCCGTGCTTGTGGTGGCCGGAGGTCTTGATGAAGGTGCCGATGTCGTGGAGAAGGCCCGCGACCTCGATGAGGAGGCGCTCGCGGCTCCCCAGGCCGTGCTCGCGGACGAGAGCGTCGTATATCGCGAGCGAGAGGTCGGCGACCTGGCGCGCGTGGGACTCGTCGTAATGGAATTTGCGCCCGAGCGAGGCGGCGCTCGCGATGACCTGGGCGCGCATCTCCGCCTCTATTCCCGCGTCGGGGCCCAGGGACGTGGAAAGGAGGAGGCCTTCGCGGATGGACACGTTCGGCACCACGACCCTTTCGGCGCCGGTCCGCTCGAGGAAGAGCCTCTCGATGGAGAGGGAGGAGCCTATCCCCTCCGCGTCGGACCAGGGCACGCGAAGCCTCGCGACGCAGTCCTCGGGCGACAACCCCGCGACCTCGTCGGCGAAGGCGATGAAGGCGGCGCGGCCGATGACGGAATAGTCCTCGCCTCCTTCCGCGATGCTCCCGACGGGAGCGAGCCTCGCGGCGGCGAGCCTCGCGTCGCTGCCGATCACGATGAAGGTCTTTATCGACTCGAGCGGCAGCTCCGCGTCGAGGTGGTCGCAGGTAGTGCGTACGTTGTCCTCGAGGAATTGGCGGAGATAGGAGTGCGATACACCGGCTCCGCGGACCTGCTCGTCGATGCGGACCGTGCCTATCCTGAGGGAATGGGCGCCGGCCATGCGTCCGCGCCTGAGCAGCATGATCTCGGTGGATCCGCCGCCGACCTCGAGGATGATGGCGTTCGAGCGGGACAGGATCTTGCGCTCGTCCTGCAGGGCATGCTGCACGCCGAGGTACATGAGGTGGTTCTCCTCGATGTCCTCGACGATCGTGACCTTGAAGCCGGTCTGCAGGGCGATCCGATCGACCAGGGTATCGCGGTTCTGCGCCTCGCGGAGCGCGCTCGTGGCGATGACCCGCACGTCCTTGGGCGTCAGGCCGTAGCCGCGGATGAGCTCGCGGAAGGCGGCGAGGACGGCCATGCACTCGCGCGCCGCTTCCCGGCTCACCATGCCCGAGGTAAACACGTCGCGGCCGATGCGGCTCTGCTTGCCCGCCCGGTCGAGGACCTTGAATCCGCCGAGCCCGTCGATCTCGGCGACGACGAGACGAATCCCCGTGGAGCCTATCTCGATCACGGCGACGACCCGCGGCTTTGCGGCGGCCGGCTTTGCGGCGGCCGGCTTTGCGGCCACTGATCGCCCCGAGTACGCGGGGGAATTTCGGGCGCTTTCGCTCAATGCGCTGCCTCCGCGGCTTCCAGGGCCAGGCACGCGGCGCCGGTAGGCACCGAAAGGTCGCCGAGCTCCGAAAGGAGGATTTCGGCCGTGCCGGAGAGGCCCGGCATGAGGTGGGCCTCCATCGAGGCGATCGCGCGCTCGAGGAATTTCTGGCCGAAGCGCGTGACGACGCCGCCGCCCACGACGATGGCCTCGGGGTTCAGGAGGTGCACGAGGTTGGCGAGACCCACCCCGAGCCAGGACGCGGCGCGGTCCACCGCTTTCTTGACGCCCTTGTCGCCGGCCTCGATGGATTCGTAGAGGACGGAGCTCCGGCATTTGCGGAGGTCCGAGCCCGCGAGGGAATAGAGCGCGGGAGCCTTGCCCGTCGCCGACTGGGCTATGGCATCCTTGGCCATGGCGGTCCGAGAAGCGAGGGCCTCGAGGCAGCCGTAGTTGCCGCAGCCGCAGGCGGCCCCGCCCTCGTGGAGGATCATGTGCCCGACTTCGCCCGCCGAGCCCGTGGAGCCGCGGTACAGCTTGCCGTCGATGACGATGCCGCCGCCGATGCCCGTCCCGACGAAGACGCCCACGGCGTTCTGCCTTCCGCGAAGGGCTCCCGCGCGCAGCTCACCGTAGACGCCCGCCTGCACGTCGTTTTCGAGATAGGTGGGGACGCCGAACATTCCGGCGAGCTCCTGCCCCAATTTATAATCCTTGAACCCCATGCTGGGGGTGAAGCGCACGATGCCCTTGGCTCGGTCCAGGGGACCGGGCACGGAAACGCCCACGCCTCCCAGATCGAGGCTCTTGCCGGACGCGGCGATGGCCTTGCGCACGGTTTCGGTCAACGCGGCTACGATCGACGAGGCATGGGCGTCGCGCGGAGTCTTCGCTTTTTCGGTGGCGAGGACCTTGAGCTTCGAGTCGAAGGCGACGGCCAGTATCTTCGTGCCGCCCAGGTCGACGCCTACGTATATCCGTTCGTCCTTGGGCATGTTTGACTCCTTCCTCGCGGCTTGCCGCCAGGTGATAGAGTATAGCGCAAAGTCGCGTTCCTTGCAGAAGACCAGCCGCGCGGTGTAGACTCCCTTCATCATGATTCGCCGGCATTTCGGCGGCGCCGCGGCCCTCGGCCTCGCCGCCCTACTAGCGATCGCGGCTCTCCTCGCCTCCTGCTCTCCTCGTCTCGGCTGGGGGCTCCTCCTCTGGACGGCGCCCGACGGCCCCCTCCCGGCGGGGTCGATCGTACCGGTCTACATCAAGTCCAATATACAGAAGGTCTACGTGGTCGGCGTACCCGGTTCCAAGGGCAAGAAGGCCAAGAAGATCGAGCTTCCCCTCTGGCAGATCGAGCTGTACCCTTCCCGCCGCAAGGCCGTCGCCCGCGTCAAGTCCATGGGCGCCAATGTGAGCCTCTACATGATCGCCGCCCGCGACGGCCTCCCGCTTCGCGACATGCCCTCGAACTCCGGGAGGCGAGTCTATCGCCTGCGCGAAGGGCAATCGGTCAAGGTCCTCGCGCAGGCCGAGGGGGAAGAGGTGAGCACCGGCGGTCAGGTCCTGCCGGGATCATGGTACCGGGTGCTCACGGAAGACGGCACGGAGGGCTACGTCTTCAGCTATGCCCTGCGCCTGTACGACGAGGCCAAGGAAGGGCCTCCGGTCATCGTCTCGGCGAAAGAGGCCCTTTCCGGTCGCGTGGACCTGATCTTCTCCCGCGCCTGGCGGCCGGAGTACTTCCAGGAAATGCTCGACGATAACCGAATCGACCTCGATTATTTCTCGCTGCGCTTCGGCGTCTTCGTCGATGCGATCCGGAGGCAGGTCAGGATAGAGCTTCCCGCGGCCTCGAAAGTCTTCGATTACAGCGGAATCTCCGAGACGGATGGGACCTACGTCTTCGAGGGTACGCCGCTGAGGATCCGGATCGAAAGCGACACGCGCATGGTCTGCTCGTGGACGGGGGACGACTCCGCCTTCAAGGGCGTCGCGGAGGCCGGGGCGGCCGATGCCGGCGATGCGTATTCCGACGAGGCGGCGACGCCGGATGCCGTCGCTCCGTCGCGGGCCCCCGAGACGTCGCCGGGAGCCGCCGTTCCGGCCCGGCCTCCCCCCGTCGCTCAAGCCGAGACCGTCGAGAGCTACGAGGCTACGGGCTCGAACGGCAGCGCCGTCTTCGTCGTCCTGGCCGCCGATCCTCTCCAGGCCATTCGCCTCGAGGCGCTGCGCCGACAGAATCTCCTCGTTTCCTTCGTCGACGGAGTCGGCGGTTCGTGGTCGGTCCCCGTCGGGACGGGCTCCGCGACGGCGCAGGATGGGGCCCTTCCGAGCAGGCTCGAGATTCGCAAGAACGGACGCTTTTCCTGGAAGGGCCGTGGCGGCGCCGCGGCCGCGCTATTCCCCGCCGACGCGGGAGAGGACGGCGACTTGGCTTTCAGGCTATTCGTCGATCCCGCCATCTCCTCTTCCTGGAGCGGCGCGTTCTCGATCCGTTTCGACCAGGCCGATTCCAGCCATCCCAGATGGTTCAATTTCCTCTACAGGCGCAGTCCCTCGGGCCTCGTCCTCGCCGCCGCTTCCGTCTCGCCGGGGAGCCTCGACGCGCAAGCCGCCGATCCGCGGACCGAAGCGCTGATCCTGCAGCCGGCGACGGAGTAGCCCATGGCCTTCGTGCAATTCACCGGGGTCGGCTTGGCCTTCGGCGCGCGCGAAATACTGAAGGACGCGAGTCTCTTCCTCGCGGAAGGCACGAGGGCCGCCCTCGCCGGGCCCAACGGCGCTGGCAAGTCCACGCTCATGAAGATCGCATCCGGCATCGTCCGGCCGGATGAGGGCGAATGCGCGATCACCAGGGGGGCCCGCATTTCCTATCTCCCCCAAACCGACGTCGTGGTCGGCGAGAACAGCGTCTTCGAGGAAGCCGAGAAGGCCTACGGCTTCGCGGCCGCCATGCTCGAGCGCCAGGAGGAAATAGGCCGGCTCCTCGAGCGCTCGACTTCGGACGACGACGCGACCTCCCGCCTCCTCGAGGAGCACGGCCGCATCCAGGAGGCGGTCGAGGGCTCGGGCTACTGGCGTCGCCGCGATAGGGTCCGCGATATCCTCATGGGCCTCGGCTTTCGCGAGCGCGACCTGGACCGGCCCGCCGGCGAATTCTCGGGCGGCTGGCAGATGCGCGTCGCCCTCGCCAAGGTCCTCCTCGAGAATCCCGACATCATGCTCCTCGACGAGCCGACCAACTACCTCGATATCGAGGCGCGAACCTGGCTCGAGGAGTTCCTCGGAAAGTACTCGGGCGGCGTCCTCGTCGTATCGCACGACCGCTACTTCCTCGATACGACCGTGCGCGAGGTCTACGAGCTCTGGAACGGCAGGCTCTCGCGCTATCCCGGCGGCTATTCGGCCTACGAGGCGAGGAGGGCGCAGGAACTCGAGGCGACCTTCCAGGCATGGGAGCGTCAGCAGGAGGAGATCCAAAGGCTCGAGGATTTCATCCGCCGCTTCCGTTACCAGGCGACGAAGGCCGCCCTCGTCCAGAGTCGGGTAAAGCAGCTCGAAAAGACCGTCCCTATCGCGATACCCGAAGGCATGAAGAGGATTCATTTCGCCTTTCCCCCGGCCCCCCACTCGGGCAGGACGACCGTCAAGATCGAGGGCCTGCGCAAAGCCTATGGCGCGCATCGCGTCATCGAGGGCCTGGACCTGGAGATAGAGCGCGGGATGAAGGTCGCCTTCGTGGGTCCCAACGGCGCCGGGAAATCCACGCTCATGCGCATCCTCGCGGGCGTCGACCGGGACTACGAGGGTCGGCTCCGATTCGGCTCGGGCGTCGAAGCCTCCTATTTCGCCCAGGACACGGCGGAGCGCATGGACGGGGACAGGACGGTCGAAGAGGAGGCCGAGTCGCTCTGCCCCACCGACCTCCTGCCGAAGATCCGCAATCTCCTCGGCGCCTTCCTCTTCCGCGGCGACGACATCGAGAAGAGCGTCCGCGTCCTCTCGGGGGGGAACGCTCGCGCCTCGCCCTTCTCAAGATGCTGCTGCATCCGGCCAACCTTCTCATCCTCGACGAGCCCACCAATCATCTCGACCTGACGTCCAAGGACGTCCTCCTCGAGGCGCTCGAGTCCTTCGCCGGCACGGTGCTCTTCGTCTCCCACGACAGGCTCTTCATAGAGGAGCTGGCCGACCGCGTCCTCGAGCTGGAAGACGGCGCAAGCCCGCGCTGGTATGTCGGCGATTACCGCTATTACCTGGAGAAGAAGGCATCGCTCGAGGCGGCGGCCGACGGCGTACCCGGCCCTGGCGCGCCGTCCCGGCCGGAGGCGGACGCGCGAAGCGGGTCGGCCTCCGGCTACGGCGAGGACAAGGCCCGCAAGGCGCGTTCGCGTAAGCTTCAAAGGCGCGAAGAGGAGATACTGGCCCGTCTCGAGGCTATCGGGGCGCAGAAGGCCGCCGCCGAGCGCGAAATGGGTCTGCCCGCCAACTATTCCGACGGCGGCAGGATGAAGCGCCTCGCGGCCGGGATCGAGGAGCTCGACCGCGAAGCGGCGGCCCTGAACGAGGAGTGGGAACTCGTGGCGGCCGAACTTGCCTCGACATAATTCTTTTTGCGAATGTGGACATTTCCCGTTGGCCGGTCTATACTATTTTCACAATTAACGCATAGTCCTACGACCAAGGAGTGACCTTATGGAATCCAGGAACGGTCTGATAACCTTCGGAATCTTCGTCCTGCTGTCCGTATTCACCTTCGTGTTCTGCGTCGACGCGCTCTCGATTCCAAACACCACCTACGGGATCCTTGCGATCATCGGCTACGTCGTCATAATCGCCGCCTCTTTTTTCAACGGTTTTACCGCCAGGAAGAACGGCGAGGCCCTCGGCGTCTGGTTTACCAGCTGGGCGATTCTCGTTTCGATCGTTTTCGTTTGGTACCTTACCCGCTGCGGAACCGCCTTTAAATTCTGGTCCTAGGCGAAAGCGCCCTTCTTTCGCATCGAGAAGGCCGCCGCATCCCTCGGGATGCGGCGGCCTTCTCGATGCGGTCGTGGCTTTTGCGCGTCACTTCTTGGCAGGAAGCTTCTCCGCTATGGATTCCAGCACCTTTTTAGCCAGGACCGAGTAGCGTTGGGGGAGAGTCGACCCGTCGGGGCCTGAATACTGGGCGAGAAGGGCCTCGAAGGCCGCCTTCGCGGCGGTGTAGTGCCCTTCCTTGTACGCGATGAAGGCGATCTCGTATTCGGAGGTCGTCATATACAGCGGATCGGCGCCGAAGCGATCGTTCAGAGCCTCGTAATACGCGATCGCCGCCTTGTAATTATAGACGTCGGAAGCTTCCTGCGCGCGCTGGACGAGCTCTCGGGCGCTGAGTCCCTGAGGAATTACCTTGGGAGCGCCCGCGCAAGCGAAGAATAGAGACGCGGCGAGGGCCGCGGTTACGATGAATCGGGTTTTCATGGAACCTTCCGTCAGGGCGTATATAGTTCGTCGGTGCTGGGCAGAAACTTGCGCAGGTCCTTGATGAACTCCGTCGCATCGCCCATGTCCTCGTACGAGTCGCAATTCTCTATATTGCGCCGGGCGACGGTGAAGTACTTGTAAATCTTCTCGTCGCCGAGCTTCTTGCGCCATTTGCCGGCGTCGCAGCGCACGCGCAGGCGGTAGCTGCCTTCGGAATCGGCAGGCGCGGGAACCAATTTGCAATGGATGCAATTGGCGCAAAAGATTCGCCCGCTCGATTCCATGACCTCGGATTCGGTCGTTTCGACCGATGGAGAGAGGTATTCGTAGCCTTCCATGCCCGCTTGCCTCCTCGTTGGGCGATTATGCTATACTCTCATCGGCGCGGTCAAGGCGCGCCATAAGGGAAGACCCCCGAATGCTTGCGACAGTCATCAATGCCCTCGCCATCGTCGTGGGCTCCCTGATCGGCATATTCCTGAGGAAAGGCCTTTCGAAGCGCTTCGAGACGGCTATCTTCACGGCAGCCGGCGTCACGACCATCGTCATAGGAATCCAGATGGCCCTCAAGACGAAACATATCCTCGCTTTCGCCCTTGCCCTGATAGTCGGCGGTCTGGCCGGGACGGCCTTGAAAATAGAAGATGCGGTCCTGAGCTTCGGCGAACGGCTGAAAAATCGATTCGCGCATGGGGAAGCAAGCGCCAATTTCGCCATCGGCTTTCTCAACGCATCGGTACTCTACTGCTCCGGAGCCATGGCAATAATCGGGTCTTTCAAAGCCGGCACCGAGGGCGATTACAACATTCTGTTCACCAAGAGCATTCTCGACGGGACGATCTCCATCCTCTATGCGAGCGCAATGGGTTTCGGAGTCGCATTCGCGGCCGTTTCGGTGCTGCTTTATCAAGGCCTCCTCACCTTGCTTTCCATTTGGCTCAAACCCTTCGTAAGCCCGCTCATGCTTGCCGAGCTTACCGGAATAGGCGGGGCCTTCGTGCTGATGATCGGCTTGAATCTACTGGATATCAAAAAACTCAAAACAGGCGATTTCCTCCCGGCCCTTGTCTTTACCATACTCTTCGTCCTCGCTATGCCCTATGTAACCTTCCTTTGAATCGGAGGTTACATTGTTGTCTGTGATTGAAGCGATGGTCTTGGAGTTAACTGTCTTTTTTGCATCTGTTGACATTTTTCTTCGTTTTCTGTAGATTCCTTCTACCGCGTCGCAGGGTAGAGCAGTTGGCAGCTCGTCGGGCTCATAACCCGGAGGTCGCAGGTTCGAGTCCTGCCCCTGCTATAGGCTTCTGATGCACTTCAAAGTTCAACAGCTATTGGGTTAATTCCTGATGAAGCCGAAAGTTAAGGCCCTGGAGCAATCCGGGGCCTTTGCTTTATTTATCCGCAAGACGCAGCCATTATTGGGATAAGATGACCCGGTTTCGACCCTCTTCTTTCGCCCGGTACATCGCGCGATCGGCCATGCCGATCAAATCGTCGACGGACCCGCAGTCTATCGCCCGGCAGCTCGCTACGCCGAAGCTGGCGGTGACTGCCTTCCCTATACCCGCGAAGCTATGGCTCTCGAGGTTAGCGCGTAGTCTCTGCGCAACGTCGAGCGCGACTGTTTCGATCGTATTGGGGAGGAGGGCGATCATTTCCTCTCCGCCGAAGCGACAGAGTATATCCTCCCGCCTGACTCCTTTTTTTAGCACCTCTACCATTTCGCGGAGGATATCGTCTCCCTTGAGATGCCCGAAACGGTCGTTGAAGTCCTTGAAATGATCGATATCGGCGAGTATCAGCGCGATCGGCTGGCCTTGATCGGCTAGGCTCGCGAGCATCTTTGAACCGAGGCGCGCGAAGCTCCGTCGGGTCAGGAGCCCCGTAAGCGGATCGGTACTCGCCTCGATCATGAGCTCGTGGTATTTCCCCTCGGCGGACAGTTCGACGGCCAGAATGTCTCCGAAGGCCATCGCTGGCCAGAGATGCTCGCTCCGGAACGCGCCCGCTTCCGTGTTCCAGAGCTCCAGCACTCCGAGCAGTTCTCTCCGATGGATCAGGGGGATGCCGATCCAGGAGCGGAATCCTTTGAATGCCTCTCCCTGCGGGAGCTGCAGATTCGGTGAGGCATCGACGAGGCGCGGACTCTTCATGCTTATCACGTCCCATATCGGGCTCGAGGGACCGTGCGACGGAGAGCCTATAATCGCCCTCTCTCCGGGGTAATTTCCGACAAGATCGAGAGCGTCAGGCGTGCAACTAAACACAGTCCCAATCGTCTGATTGCTTACTAGAAGAACTCCGGCAGGTACAATAAAGGACGCATGTCCAGCCTTCCACTTCCGATCGCCGCCTTTTTCGCTGGGCTCATTTCATTTCTCTCGCCCTGCGTGCTTCCGCTCGTCCCGGGATATCTTTCTCTGATCTCCGGTGCTGGCCTGGAAGAACTCAAGGCGCCGCAGGCGCACCTCATGCGGCGCGTGATGGTGAACTCGATCGGCTTCATTCTTGGCTTCAGCGTAGTTTTTATTGTGCTGGGGGCGGCCGCCACCGAGGTTGGCCAGTTG